>JASEFS010000034.1 GCA_030018495.1 Deltaproteobacteria bacterium
GTTTATCCGAAAGGTCTGGCTAATCGTATCTCTGATTTATGCAACTAAGTACTAGCTTCGCACCGCCTGCTTAAAATTTATAAGACGCGCTTAAACCGAGGGAGTGGGTGCTGCTTTCATAACGGCCGTTGGCCTGAAACTGGGGAGGCAGAGGCACCCCGTTGAAGGTCAACCGGTTGTTTTTATCGCGGCTTTCCGTCAGTATGTAATTGTAGGCAATGCCAAGCGTCAACCGCCATACTTTCAAGTCACTGCCCACTGTAAAAATATGGCGGTCGGCATCCGGCACCTGCGGTTCGAAGGTCTCATCCGGCACCGGGGTCAGATCATAGATATACCCCGCCCGGATTTTCATATTCTCATTTACCTGGTAGTTGGCGCCGAAGCGAAAGGCCCAGGCATCGTTCCAATTCTTGGGCTGTGAGATAGTGGAGGTCAAAACACCGTTTACCAGAATCGGCCGGCTGAGCTTGATGTCCAGCCGGTCATAAGAAGACCATCCTGTCCAGGTCACATCGAAATTGACCGTCAAGGGCTGGAACCGGCTTAAAGAAATTCCCGCGGTAACGGACGGCGGAAAGGTCAGTTTCACCGTTCCGGGAATCTTGGGCTGAGCCGGGAATGGCCTCGGCAGGACCAGTTCCAGATCTCCTTCATAATTTACCGCAATGTGGCTCCGGTAGGACACCCCGACTTTGAAGCCGGCCGCCGGCTCATAGAGCACCCCAAAATTGAAGCCCGCGCCGCTGGCGTCGCCCTCCAGCTTGCTTTCGCCATCAGGCAGTTGCACGGGCCCGGCAAAGATGGGAATTTTTCGCTTCAATTCCGCGGAAGTCCACAAAAAGTTCGGGCCCATGGCTACAGACAGGTTTTCCAGAATCTTGATGGACAGAACCGGATTGAAATTATATGTCTTCAGATCGGAAAAAGTGGTGATATATCTGCCGGCCCATTCGGGATGCCAGGCGCTGCCCAAGCCGAAGGGGACAAAAAAGCCGAAGCCTGCGGCGACGTGGTCATTGAAGGGATAAACCAGGTAAATGGACGGAGAGCGGTAGATACGGTGGTTGGTCTGGGAAAACCCGCCTGGGCCATGGAATTCCCGGTCCGGATAGTTATAAGTGGTGCCGATATAGAGCTCCGGCCGGGTTAGCTGGCTGATGCCCGCGGGGTTGTAAAAGATGGCGGAGGGATCGCTGGCTTCGGCCACAAAGGCATTGCCCTGGCCCATGGCCGCAGTGCCCTGCTGCATCAGGGCGAAGCCCGCGGCCCGGACGGGAGGGAGGGGCAATGCCGCGGTCAGAACAGCTGCTGATACTAGTGCCGACAGGAGAAAATTAGCCGACTTCCGGCGCCATAAACAATAATGGACAATCCCGAAGATCGGCTGGAATGACTGGCCCGGATGACGAAATAGTCGACTGAAAATATAGAGAGACATCTCTGAACCTCATGCCGTTTAGCCCTTCCTGATTTAATTAATTTTTTGGATTTTATGGATGCCGGAATGAATTAGCTTAAACTTGGGGTGAGATTTAATAGAAGATCGGCAAAAAAATCTACAAAAAACCGTTGGTAAAAAAGAAATATTTACCTAAATAGTGACTTGCGAAACCTAAAAACGATCTCAGGGAAATTCTGAAAGCAGCCCGCTTAACGCCGGACCGTTTGTCTGGGAAGATTTAAGAGGGAATTTTCGAATAAAAGCCGGGCCGCCTGTTTTGATGGCCCGGCTTTACAGGTTAAAGCAAATATGGACGCTGAATCACTGCTGCTGCCGCCGCTGTCCCTGGCCGGCCCATTTCGGGACGCCGCGGTCGTCCCGCAGTTCCATGGTTTTGCCGTCCTTTTTCACTTCCTTGGCAATAATGGCGGGCTTGCCGTCCATCGTCACCCGGGAACCGGTAACCTGCACTTTGTCGCCTTCTGAGAACTTCATTTCCTGCTTGTCCAGATAGGATTTGGGCCCCAGGTGAACGGGCAGGGTTTCTTTATCGGTTTTAACCTTGAGATGCACGCCTTGATAAGGGCCGGTGGTAACGGTCTCCATCGAGGTCACCTGCCCGGTGATGGTTTCCTCCATTTGGGGTTTGTACATCTGGCCGGCCCCTTTCCCCGGCCCCATGCCCTGCTGGGCCAAAGCGCCGCCTGCCAGAGCCAGAGCCAGAATACACGCCGCCGCCAAAACAAAATGAACTTTTCTCACAGTTGTCCCTCCTTTGGGTTTGCTATATACGTCTAAGCAGCAAAGCTTATAATTAAGCTATCCAGAAAAAGCTGCGATGCAACCTGCAACGTTAATGGCCGGTAAAACATGGCTGCAATAAAGGCGATCATTTACGATTTGGACGGAGTGCTCATCGACTCCCGAGCCGCCAACGCCGCCTTTTACAACCAGATCCTGCGCAACTTCGGGATGCCGGACATCACCCCGGAGCAGTTGAGGCAAGCGCAGTTCCTCACTTCAAAAGAAGCCGTTGACCTCCTTTTCCAAGGCACTCCTTATCAGGCCGCGGCCCAGGACTACCAGAGTAAGGTGGATAATCGCCCATTTCTGCCGCTCATCAGCCTGGAACCCAACGTCAAGGAAACCCTGGCGCGGCTGCGCCCTGCCTATGGCACGGCCATCGCCACCAACCGGGGCCGGAGCCTGACCCTGGTGCTGGAGAGCCTGGGATTGGCGGCATTTTTCGATGTAGTTGTCTCCAGCCTGGATGTGGTCAATCCCAAACCCCATCCGGAAAGCCTGCGGCTCATCCTCCGGCATTTCGGCATCAACCCCCAGGAAGCTGTCTACATAGGGGACGCCGAGGCGGACCGTTCGCTGGCGGCTGGCGCCGGGGTTCCTTTTCTAGCTTACAAAAACACGGATTTGGAGGCGCTGTACCACCTCCAGGATCATACCGAGCTGCACCAAATCCTCGCAAACTGGCCGCAAGACCGCTGAAGCCCGGACACTTTTGATTTTTCAGGGGCCCCCCGAAGGCAAAAATTGCCTGGATTTATCGGCTTGCGCCGACACCCCTAATGGTTATCTTGAAGGTAGGAATTTCTTCAGGCGAGCCCAGGTCACGGGCCCGCTCCGACTTCCAGCATACTCCCCCTGAGGTTTGGATGAACAAAGAAGCACCTGATCCGCTTGCCAGCCTGGATGAACTGCGAGATCCCGTCTGTGGCATGAAGGTGTCCCCGGACACGCCCCACCGGGCCTCCTATGACGGCCGGGATTACTTTTTTTGCCGCGCCCAATGCCTGGCCCGGTTCCAGCAGGACCCGGAGCGCTATATCAAGCAGGAGGGCGGGACCACAAAGGAGGCAAAGACAGCAGCCGCCCCCGTTGCGTCAAAGCTCGAAACCCTGGAGAGGAAGCAGGACCCGGTCTGCGGCATGCTGGTGCAGCCCGATAGCCCGCGCCGCACCAAATATAAAGGGAAAGAATTTGTTTTTTGCAGCGATCATTGTCTGGACACCTTCAAAAGGGACCCGGAACGCTTTCTGGAGGGTGCCCCCAAGGAACCCGATGCCGAGGCCGCGCCGGAGAAAAAAGGGGCTCCGGAAAAGTACCTGACCTGCCCGATGCATCCCGACGTGCAGGAGCCTTTGCCCAGATGCCCCAAATGCGGCATGTACCTGCAGTTGCCGGCGGAAGGCGAAGAAAAGGCGCCCGCCCCAGCCGAAGAAAAGAAGGCGGCTCCACCGGGAGTTGTTTATACCTGTCCCATGCACCCCGAAGTGCGTCGGGAAAAGCCGGGGGACTGCCCCGAGTGCGGCATGGCCCTGGAGCCCGCCGGCGCGCCGGCCATGATGAAAACCGTCTGGACCTGCCCCATGCATCCGGAAATCGAGCAAGATGAGCCCGGCGATTGTCCCAAGTGCGGCATGGCTTTGGAGCCGCGCACGGTGATAGGCGAAGAGGAGGAAAACCCGGAATTGGTGGACATGCGCCGCCGCTTCTGGGTGTCCGTGTTCTTCACCATACCGCTGGTCATCATCGCCATGGGCCACCTCGTGGGTTTGCATCTGGAGCGGTACGCCGAGCCCCGGGTGTGGAAATGGGTAGAGCTCGCCTTGGCCACGCCGGTGGTCCTCTGGGGCGGCTGGCCCTTCTTTGTCCGGGCGGTAAAATCGGTCATCAACCGCAGCCTCAACATGTTCACCCTCATCGGCCTGGGCGTGTCGGTGGCCTATGTTTACAGTGTGGTGGCCGCGCTGTTTCCGGAAATCTTTCCGGCTTCATTCCGCGGTGCAGCCGGCGAAGTGGCCGTCTATTTCGAGGCCGCCGCAGTCATCACCACCCTGGTGCTCCTGGGCCAGGTGCTGGAACTCAAGGCCCGGAGCGCCACCAGCCGGGCCATTAAGGAGCTTCTGGGACTGGCCCCCAAGACCGCCAGGCGCATCAAAGAAGATGGCACCGAGGAAGATATCCCACTGGAGTTGGTGCAGGTGGGTGACCGCCTTCGGGTGCGGCCGGGAGAAAAGGTGCCGGTGGACGGCACGGTCCTGGAGGGTAAGAGCGCGGTGGATGAATCCATGGTCACCGGCGAGCCCATTCCGGTTGAGAAGGAACCGGGCAGCAAAGTCATCGGCGCCACGGTGAACGGCTCGGGGTCGCTGGTGATGCAAGCCGAAAAGGTGGGGGCCGACACCCTCCTGGCGCAAATCATCCAGATGGTGGCTGAGGCCCAGCGCAGCCGCGCCCCCATCCAGAGGCTGGTGGACGTGGTGGCCGCCTACTTCGTGCCCGCGGTGGTGGGCATCGCCGTCATCACTTTCATCGTCTGGGCCCTGGTGGGGCCCGAGCCCCGCATGGCCCACGCCATCATCAACGCGGTGGCGGTGCTCATCATCGCCTGTCCCTGCGCCCTGGGGCTGGCCACCCCCATGTCCATCATGGTGGCCACCGGCAAAGGGGCGACCATGGGGGTGCTTTTCAAGAACGCCGAAGCCATCGAAGTCATGCGCCAGGTGGACACCCTGGTGGTGGACAAGACCGGCACCCTCACCGAAGGCAAGCCCAAGCTCGTCACCGTCTCCCCTGCAAACGGGCTTGATGAAGCTGCTTTGCTGCGTCTGGCGGCCAGCCTGGAGCGGGGCAGCGAACACCCGCTGGCCGGGGCCATCGTCAAAGGGGCCCTGGAGCGCGGCCTGAAGTTGGCGGATGCCGAAGATTTTGAGTATGTTACAGGCAAGGGGGTGTCCGGCCGGGTGGACGGGCGCCAAGTGGCTTTAGGCAACATCCGGCTGTTGGAGGATTTGGGCATTCAGCCCCGCCGCTTGCTGGATGAGGCCGAGTCCCTGCGGCGCGACGGCCAGACGGTGATGTTTGTGGCCGTGGACGGCAAACCCGTGGGCCTGGTGGGAGTGGCGGACCCCATTAAAAAAACCACCCCGGAGGCCATCAAGGCTCTGCACGAGGAGGGCCTGCGCATCGTCATGCTCACCGGCGACAGCCGCACCACGGCCCAAGCCGTGGCTGCCAAGCTCGATATCGACGAATTGATGCCCGAGGTGCTTCCGGACCAGAAGGCGGAAAAAGTGAAGGAACTCCAGAGTGAGGGCCGCGTGGTGGCCATGGCCGGCGACGGCATTAATGATGCCCCGGCCCTGGCCCAGGCCCAGGTGGGCATCGCCATGGGCACCGGCACCGACGTAGCCATGGAGAGCGCCGGGGTCACCCTGGTAAAGGGCGAACTCACGGGCATCGTCAGGGCCCGGCGCCTCAGCCGCGCCACCTTGCGCAATATCAAGCAGAACCTGTTTTTCGCCTTTATTTACAACAGTCTTGGCATCCCCGTGGCCGCGGGCGTGCTTTATCCCCATTTCGGCATTCTCCTGAGCCCCATCATCGCCGCGGCCGCCATGAGCTTCAGCTCGGTCTCGGTGATAGGCAATGCCCTGCGGCTGAAAAAGGTGAGTCTGTAGACAGCCCGAGAAACATAAAGCGGGTGCTTCAGCAGTGAACTTGGTGGGGTTGCTAAGCAGCAATTTGCGAATCTGAGAAATTTCAAAAAGACATAAACCGATGCAAATAAGCGAGATACCCGATGAAAACCTGCTTATGGCTCGCGGTGGCGCTCTGGGTGGTGTTCCCGGGCTGTGCTCCGGTAAATTACCGCGAAACCAGGGATAATCCTTATGAGCACGCCGATGCCGTTCATGAATCGCGCTTTCCGTTGTGCTCGGCGGCGCACGCCGTCAAGGATTGATCAAAAGGAGGGAATATGAAATTCGTGTTAATGGCAACTCTGGCAGCCGCTTTAGTGTTCGGTCCGGGCGCGGCGGCGGCCCAGATGCACGGCGGCAGCGGCATGCATGGCGGTTCCGGTCAGCATATGACGGGATCCGGGCAGCAGCACATGGCAGGCCAGCATATGATGGCACCCGGCATGATGCGCAATACCGGCATCATGAGCGACATGATGCGGGACATGCACCAGATGATGGCCCAGGGGCAAATGACCCCGGCCCAGCAGCAGGAGATGATGCAGATAATGCATCAAATGGGCGGCATCATGCAGGAAATGCAAGGTCCTCAGGGGGCTCAGACGGAGGCCCGGCACACCGAACAGCTACAGCAGATGCAGCAGCGGCTGCAGGAAATGAAAAGCCAAATGCAGCAGCCAAAGTCAGCGCCGGCCCGGTAAACAGGCGCTCATTTTGCGGCTCGCTTTCTGGCCAAATCGAGGACACCGGCAAGCCAGTAAATCTCGACCTAAAAATTGCAAGGCTGCTATTTACCGGCTCCTTCTGCACCGGATAACTTGGGCTGCGCCCCGGAAAGGCCTTTGAACATGGCGCTATTGCTTTCTTCAGGGACTTTTCCTTTTAATGACTCAGGCCAAACGCTCTTTTAACCGGCGATTGCAGGAGCGCGACTACTTTCGTATAATGAAGGCGCGCCCGCTCGACCTAATGCTTTTCAGGAAAAATATGACTCCGAAAATGAAAATGAGCCTATGACTTGGTGGAAAGAAATTTCACCGAAGATTCACTCTATGATTACGCCTGCAACCAATGAGATGAACTCCTGAAAACCAGAAGCGCCTGTAGCTCAGCAGGACAGAGCAACGGACTTCTAATCCGTCGGTCGCAGGTTCGAATCCTGCCAGGCGCGCCAATCTTGAAATAGGCCGGTTCCTCAAACCTTTTGGTTTTAGGCAGTTCCGGCCGACTCAGCACTTTGGCACACACAAATTTAGCGGCGGTTCGCGCATTCCCCCCATACAGGCTCGTCCCGGAAAGCAGAAACCTCTCAACAGATATCCAGGCCTGATATCAGCCCCTTGCTGCCGCAACGACGCGCTTGTCCAAACGAGACCCCAGTTCCGCCTCAGTGGGGCTGGCCCCGAACACCCCCTGCCAGATGCGCGGGCTTTCCATGCAGAGATAGATTTCCACCCCCGGCAAAGCCTGCTCCAGCCATTCCCGCAGCCGGCCGTACAGCTCCAGGCGCAGTGTCTTGAAATAGCGCAGCTTGCCGTCCGGGGCCAGGACCATCTCCGCCGCGGCGAAGCGGCAGGAGGGATACCGGGTCATGGTGATTTCCCGCAAGGCCGGCAGAAAGCGAAGGGCTCCCAGGCTTATCCAGACGACGGCTTCAGGTGACACGGCCGCGGCCAGCCGGGCCACCGTGTCCCGGTAGGCCTCCTCCCAACCCGGGAAATAAATGATGGGGTCGAAGTGAAAGGCCAGGCGGAAACCCGCGTCCTGGGCCTGCCGGGCGGCCTTGAGACGGGCGCCCAGCGAGGCTGAGCCCCTCTCCGCATTCCTGACGATAGCCGGGGGATTGAGGGACCAGGCGAAGATCACCTGGCGATTGGGACCCAGGGGCAACAGTGGCGCCAAGTCGTGCCACTTTGTCTTAATTTCCAGGACCGCCCTCGGATGACGGGCAAAAAACGGGATGAGGCGTTCATTTAGCCCCATGATTCCGTCCAAGGCCAGGCTGTCGCCGAATTCGCCGGTGCCCAGGCGCCGGATTTTTTCCGGATCTTCCGCCAGCTTCTGATCCAACTCGGCCAGCAGGTCCTCTATGTTGACGAAAATAGTGGTGACGGGAAGATTGATATAGCTTTGCAAAATGCAGTAAGCGCAGTCAAAGGGGCAATTGACCGTCACCTGCAAGGTTTGATAGCCGCAGCAGACATAGTCTCTGGTGCCCGGACACGGGCGCCAAAAAGGGCCTTTTTGTAAAGCCAGGAGCAGGGTGGTTTTGGACTCGGCCAGCCACAGGGCCGGATCAGCCGCAGGTCGCCGCAACGCCGAGATATCAGGAATTTCCTCTACCGGAACGTCGGGCAGGCGCGCCAGAATGCGCCGCGTCGTTTCGTAACCCTGGACGCCGTTTTCCAGGATGATTTTCCGGAAGGACTTCATAGACCAAGAACGGCGGCAACCTCACCTATAACCTGGGAGGTATTCACCCATACTCCCTGCCTTGTCCGGTTATCTCCTAAAAATCCACATAAGGCCCCCGCTCCATGCTCCGCAAATGGCAGGTGTCGTTAAGCAGCATGATGTTCCAGGCGGCGCCGGTCCACAGGAAGCGGTTAATAGCCGTGGTGTCCTGGCCGATGCGCCAGAAATGGGAGTTGTCCTAATTGAAAAAGACCAGGGTGAGGGGAGGGTAGCAGCGGATGGATTTTCTTCGCCCCCACCCTGGCTCCCCTCCCATCCGGCGGCCTCAGAAGGGAGGAGAAATCCTTAATGGACATCGGTCCTGGTTGCAATTGGGAACAAGCTAAAGCCAAAATCACCGCGTTACCTTTCTCCCTTCGGCATTGGCTACACTGAACCTTTTGGCGGATACCAAACTTTCTTCGCCCTTTTCTCTAATTCAGCCTTGAAGTCTGGCGCTGCCATAGCTGCCGGGGAGCATGAAGGCCCAAACCCCCGTTCTCTATGAGGGCCGAAAAAAGACTTCTGCCCGTTGGACAGAAGTCATCAGCTCTCGCCCTCAAGGGCGGGCGTTAGGCGGACTTCATCGCCTCTAACCATTTTAAATTCTGCCATTTTTAACGTGAATGTCAACCAACCGACTTTCCAAGGGGCAAAGGTCGGCCGCGGCAACCGGCCTTTTGCCTGCAACATTGCAACGGCTATTTCAGCAGCAGCGGCACCAACAGCAGGGCCACAATGTTCACCACTTTGATCATGGGGTTGATGGCCGGTCCGGCGGTGTCCTTGTAGGGATCCCCCACGGTATCGCCGGTAACCGCAGCCTTATGGGCATCCGAGCCTTTGCCGCCGTAAAGGCCGTCTTCAATGGCCTTCTTGGCGTTGTCCCAGGCCGCGCCCCCCGACGTCATGGATACAGCCACAAACAAACCGGTGACGATGGTGCCGATGAGCATGCCGCCCAGGGCCACCGGCCCCAAACCCGGAGTGAAGCCCACGATGATGGGAGCAAAAACCGGAATAGCAGCAGGGGCCATCATCTGCTTTAAAGCCGCCTTGGTGACGATGTCCACACACCTGCCATATTCGGCCTTGGCCGTGCCTTCCATGAGGCCTGGGATTTCCCGGAACTGGCGCCGCACTTCTTCCACCACGCCGCCGGCGGCTTTCCCCACCGCTTCCATGCATAGGGCGGAGAAAAAGTAGGGAAGCAACCCGCCGATGAACAGGCCGGCCAGCACCCGGGGGTCGGATAACTCAAAGCTCAAGCCTTGGGGAAAGGACCGGGAATACTCGGCGAACAGCACCAGGGCAGCCACTGCCGCGGAGCCGATGGCATAACCCTTGGTCACCGCCTTGGTAGTATTCCCCACTGCGTCCAAGGGGTCGGTGGTTGCCCGGATTTCCTCGGGCAAGGGGGCCATTTCGGCTATGCCGCCGGCATTGTCGGTAATGGGCCCATAGGAGTCGATGGCCACTACAATGCCGGTCATGGAGAGCATGGCCACCGCCGAGAGAGAGATGGCATAGAGCCCGGAAGTGGCATGTGAATAGCCGCCCCCCAGATGAAAGGCCGCCATGATGGCGGCGACAATCACAAACACCGGCAAAGCCGTCGCCTTCATGGAGATGGCCAGGCCCTGGATGATATTGGTGCCGTGCCCGGTGGTGGAAGCCAAAGCGATGGATTTTACCGGATAGAAGCTTTTGGAGGTGTAGTACTCGGTGATCATGACTATGAGGAAGGTGAGGAGCACGCCGATGACCGCCAGGAGAAAAACGTTAAAGGGAGGGATGACGAAGCCGTCCTTGGCGGCGACGTCGGCCATGAACCTATTGGCGAGGGGGTAGAAGCCGATGGCGGCCAGGATGCCTGATGAGCCAAAGCCTTTATAAAGAGCCCCCATGATATACTGGGATTTTCCCAGCTTGACGAAGAAGGTGCCGAGAATCGAGGCTAAGATGGCCACGCCGCCGATGAGCATGGGAAACAGGACCGCCATGGGTTTGTCGTGGCCATAAACCGTGTGGGCCAGCAACATGGAGGCGACCACCGTTACCACATAAGTCTCATAAAGGTCTGCGGCCATGCCCGCGCAGTCGCCCACGTTATCGCCTACGTTGTCGGCAATCACTGCGGGGTTGCGGGGGTCGTCTTCGGGGATTTCAGCTTCAACCTTGCCCACTATATCGGCGCCCACGTCCGCGGCTTTGGTGTAAATGCCGCCGCCCACCCGGGCAAAGACCGAGATCAGGGAGCAGCCGAAGCCCAGGCCCACCATAGAGTACATGGCACGCTCCGGCTCAAGGGAGGTAACCGTCTGAAAGAAACCGGCCACGGAAAGCAGCGCCAGGCCCACCACCAAGAGGCCGGTTACCGAGCCGCCTCGGAAGGCCACTGCCAAAGCCTGGGCCATGCCGGCGTAAGCGGCCTGGGCCACCCGCACGTTGCTGCGGATGGCCACCTGCATGCCGATCCAACCACACGTGGCCGAACCGACGGCGCCGATGAGAAAGCCGATGGCCACATACTTACCCAGGCCGAAGAGCAGCACAAAGATGACCGCTCCCACCAGGCCTGCGGTCTTGTATTCCCGGTTCAGGAAGGCATTGCCCCCTCCAATACTGCGGCATTTATTTCTCGCATCCGGGGGGTGCCGGTGTCCTTCTTGAGAACCCAATAAATAGTGATCAAGCTATAGACCACCCCAGCCATGCCACACAACAGCGCAAAACCAACAATACTCATCTCATACCCTCCTTCGGCTGCAATATAATTAGTTAATAGGGTCAGGGCTTCATCCAAGCCCTCGGCTTGATCCTCCTGTTTTTCGACCCCGATCCCGGCCCAAAAAAAAGACTTCTGCCCGGAGGGGACAGAAGTCATCAGCATCACGCTTAAGAGGCGGAGCGCTTAAGGCGGACCTCATCGCCTTATTATTTTTATATTGGACCTTTTTAAACGCATGTCAAGCAGGATTAATTTTTTCTCCGATGCCAACCCCGGCCTTAGGCCATGGATAGGTGAAAAAATCCTTGCATTCGGAAATCCATCGATTTACTCTAATAAACAGGCGATGGAGTCCGCCTGGGGGATATCCTCCCTAACCGCGCAAAGCTAATGGCTCCTGGTCACTTACGGGCGATCAGGGGCCTTTTGTTATTTCAGGCTTGCCCCATGGTCGCTTATGAGGAGAACAGCATGGAGCAAGTGTGGTACACCGCGGCGGCCTGGGTGGGAGTAGCCTTCCTCGCCAGCCTCATTTCCATTCGCCTGGGCATCTCCGTAGCCTTGATAGAAATTTTCCTGGGAGCGGTCGCCGGCAACTTCGACGCATATTTCGCCTCCGCCATTTTCCAGTCCAATTCCTGGATCAATTTTCTGGCCGGCTTCGGTTCGATAATTTTGACCTTCCTGGCCGGGGCCGAAATCGAGCCGGAAACCTTCCGTAAGCAGTTGATCCCCAGCCTAACCATCGGCACGGTTGCCTTTTTGAGCCCTTTCCTGGGATGTATGGCATACGCCCATTATGTCAGCGGCTGGAGTATCCAGGCCGCCCAGATTGCTGGGATCGCCCTGTCCACCACCTCCATGGCAGTGGTCTATGCGGTGATGGTTGAAACCCGTCTGAACGAAACCGAGACGGGAAAGCTAATCCTGGCGGCTTGCTTCGTTAATGACCTGGGTACGGTGCTGGCCTTGGGCCTGATTTTTGCCAATTACGACATCTGGCTGGCGATTTTTGCCGTGATCACCATAATTACCTTGATCTTGCTTCCGGATATCAGCCACATGGTTTTCGCCCAGTGGGGCGGCCGGGTCAGCGAACCTGAGATCAAATTCATCTTCTTTGTCCTCCTGGCCTTGGGCGGCCTGGCCGTCTCGGCCCGCAGCGAGGCGGTGCTGCCGGCCTATCTTATCGGAATCGTGGTAGCGGGCCTGTTCGCGCAGAACAAGGTCATCATGTTACGAATGCGGTCTACCGTTTTCGCCTTGTTGACCCCCTTCTTCTTCATTAAGGCTGGCACCCTGGTGTCCGTCTCCGCCCTGATTGTCGGAGTCGGGGCGCTGTTCGCCCAGTTTGGGATGAAAATGGTTACCAAAGTCTTCGCCGTGTGGCCCACCTGCCGGATATTCAGAATGTCAAGCCGGATAACCAACTACACCACCTGCATGATGTCCACCGGCCTCACTTTCGGCAGCATCTCCGCCTTGTATGGCTTGAATTATGGGTATATTACGCAGGCCCAATATTCCATTTTGGTCGCGGCGGTGATCGGCTCCGCGGTGATTCCTACCATCATCGGCCAGCTCTTCTTTCAGCCCCGTGAAACTGATCTGAAACGGGATTCTGAGTTTTCATATAGCGGCACCGCCGAAAACTTTTTGCACACGCCGGAAGAATGACGGCCGGGTACAATAACTGGCTTGCGAAGGTTTGACTGATGTTGGTTGCCCACCTTTTGGACAAGATCTGCTCCCTCAAAGAAAGCGCCAACCGCCCGGTCCTGGAAAGCGTCCTGACTCTGGCCCTGGAAATCGCTCATGAGGGAAGAGGGGGAAGGAAGGTCGGCACCATCTTCATGGTGTTTGATTCCGCAGAAGTGCTGAAACGTTCCAAATGCCTGATTTACGATCCCTTGCTGGGGCATCCCGAGCCCTTGAAGAGCATCGATCATGCCGATATGCGGGAGACCGTCAAGGAACTGGCCCGGCTGGACGGGGCCTTTGTGGTGTCTGAGGAAGGCATGGTGCTTTCAGCCTGCCGCTATCTCAATGCCTCGGCCGAAGGCATCAACCTGCTGATGGGATTGGGCTCCCGCCATATGGCCGCCGCCTCCATGACCAGAGAGACGCAGGCCCTGGGCGTGGTGGTCTCGGAAAGCTCGGTGGTCAGGGTTTTTGCCAAGGGGGAACTTATAGAAGAGCTTGTCCCGGAAGTATTGGTGCGTAGCCGGTAAGAAAGCTGTAAACGGAAGGAAAAATAGACATGGGAGCCAAGAATCTGACTATTTTCAATGCTCAAAAAAGAACTGAGCGATGATTATTTTGCCACCATCCAAGAGCAGCTGGGTGAATTGAAATTCCCTAACGGAGTTTTTATAAGTGCTGAATTGGGTAAGGGCAATAAAGGCATTAATTACGTTCTTCATAAACTTCAAGACAAACAGAAGGGTTGGCTGGAACGAATTTTTGGTAAAAAAACCAGCTATACCTTCCGAATCCCGCCTCGCGATGAAATTGGCGCCAGGGCCTTGGGCGAATTAAGAGCCAGGGGGATTAATCTGGTAGCCAATGCCCTCGCCCAGTCAGTTGACCACATTCTCAGTTTTTTCAACTCATTGAAGACCGAAATGGCTTTTTATGTCGGGTGCTTGAATTTGCACGATCATCTTGCGGACAAAGGAGAGCCTTTATGCTTTCCCTTGCCTTTGGCCTCCAGCGAACGTAAGGAACGTTTTAAGGGATTGTACGATGTCTGCCTATCTCTGAGCCTGGGACAAAGGGTCGTGGGCAATGAATTGAATGCTGACGATAAAGAACTTGTAGTAATCACCGGCGCCAACCAGGGGGGTAAATCAACTTTTTTACGCAGCCTGGGACTGGCCCAATTAATGATGCAATGCGGTATGTTTGCCCCTGCGGAGTCTTTCTCCGCCAATATCTGCGACGGCCTGTTCACGCATTACAAACGGGAAGAAGACGTTACCATGAGCAGCGGCAAGCTGGATGAAGAACTCAGTAGATTTAGCGATATCGTAGTTAATATAAAGGAAAATTCCCTGTTATTGCTTAATGAATCGTTTGCCGCGACCAATGAAAGGGAAGGTTCGGAAATCGCCCGGCAGATAATTTCTGCTTTATTGGAAAAGCGTGTAAAGATTTTTTTTGTTACCCACCTTTATGAATTCGCCCATGATTTTTATGACCAGAAAATGGAAAACGCCATTTTCCTGCGGGCGGAACGCCAAGATGACGGAGTGCGGACCTTCAAAATAGTCGAAGGCGCACCTTTGGAAACCAGCTACGGCAAAGATTTGTATAAAAGCATATTCAAAATAAGCGGGATGGCTTGCTAACGTTGATGTTCCCGCGACGACGGCCATATCTGCGCGTTTAGGCCCCGGGCTACTTATCCTGCCCGCAGTGCTCGTTAATCATCATTGCCTGGCAATGCAGTCAACCGGAGGGGCCTTTTGCATTGCTGAGCGGGAGAGCGGGCAGACACCCCGAGAGACTCCGGGTCCTCAGAAGAAAGCCCGGTGCAGTTCAAAAAGTGTTCCCTTGGCGGGCCTTACCGGAACTCCCGGCGGTTTCAGGTTAACGGGAATTTTGTTATAAATACACATCATGTTCAAGGAACGGGTACGCGGCTGGTGGCGTCGTCTGCTTAATAATTTGCCCTGGCGCCAACCGCGGCTGCCCGTTTGGGGAGAGGGCTCTCCCAAAGTCCTGGGCGTCTGCCGGCGATGCGGCGCCATGGTGATGGAAGGCTGGCACGCCGAAGCAGAGGATGGCTGCCTGTGCCGGCGGTGCGCCCACAGCTTGGCGGATAAGGAATGACAACCAGGCGAACCCTCCCGCTGCCCTGGAGATTTAGGAAAGCGGGCACTGAGGCCCGCCCCACCGGGTTTTTTCCCGATCTCAAGTGATCTTGAGAAAATCCTTCATTTCCCCCAGACCCCGCTTCCTGGCCTCCAGGTAAACTTCAAACCCCAGGCTTAAGTCCTGGATTATCAGGCCGGTGGAGTCGAAGACGGTGATCTCTTCGGCGCTCTGCCGCCCCGGCTTTCTGCCCGCCACCACCTCCCCCAAAGAGCCGTAAACCTGCTCGGGAGTGATGTCGCCCCGGCTCAGCGGCACGTTGATTTCCCCGGAATGGGAGGCCTGGGCCCAGTCGTCCACGACAATTTTGGCGGCCTTGAGAATATCCGGGTCAAGCTCCTGTTTGCCCGCGGCGTCCGCGCCGATGGCGTTGATGTGAGTTCCCGGCTTCACCCAGCGCCGCTCCACCAGGGGGATTCTGCTGGGCGTGGCGGTGACCAGGATGTCCGAAGCCAGCGCGGTTTCCTGGGGAGTCGGTTCCAGGCGGGTTTTGACGCCGTACGCGGCTTGTACTTCCTCCTTCAGGGTCAAGGCCTGCTTGTGGGCGCAATCACAGATGATTACTTCTTCTATGGGCCGGACTTTCAGGACCGCGGCAATCTGGGTGCGGGCCTGCTGACCGGCGCCGATAACCCCCAAACGCCGCGCATCGGGGCGGGAAAGAACTTCCGCGGCCACCCCGCCGGCCGCGCCGGTGCGGAAATTGGTGATGTGGGTGCCGTCCATATCCGCCCATTCCAGCCCTGTTTCGGGGTCGTTTAGAATAATTTTGGCCATCACGGTGAGGAGACCGCGTTTGGGGTTTTCCGGGTGCACGTTGACCCACTTTAAGCCGCACACGTGACCGCGTTTTAAAAAAATCTCGCCGTACATGGCGCGAAAGTCACCGGCAGCCAGATTCAGGTAAGCTTTGGGGGGCATGTTCACCCGGCCTTCCCCGTAAGCGGTAAAGGCCTCCCAGGCCGCAGCCAGGGCCAGGTCCATGGTGAGAATCTGCATCACTTCACTGCTGGTCAGAATGAGACTCATCGGGCCTCCCATCAGTAGTCAGTGGCCAGTGGCCAGTGAACAGTAGCTAGGTTGCCAAACAATATTTTCCCTGCGACTGCAGTCTCAGACATGGTTAATGCTTGTTAGGTCATTAAAGATCTTTAGGTAGTTCATAGACTTCGGCCCGACTACTGACTGCTGATTACTGACCACTAACCACTGCCCCCTGGCACCTGCCCTACCGCGCCTGGGCCATGAGAAAAGACAGCAGGCGGGCGGCAGCAGGTTTTTCCAGATGGATTACCAGGTCCGCTTCCCGGCAAGGGATCTGACGTACCTTGAAGTTTCCTGTAACCTTCATTTCGCAGACCTCTTTTCCCGCCGGCCGGGCCTTTAACTGCGAGACCTCGGCAAAAATAAACAGTTTGGCCTGCGGCAGGTGAACAGCGCTAAGGGTGAGCTGCTCGGTTAATTCCGAGGGCGGAGAGGCTGACAAGGGAAGGTCCAACTGCTGGGCTGCCGCAAATTTTTCGGCCTGGGAGATAAATTTTTCCCTTGGAGAGAGACCGACTTCGATGCTGATCCCAGCTTCAAAGGTCTCTTCCGGGATTGCTGTGACGTCAAGGTTTGCCACCCTCAGGATGAAGGTGGTGCCATGGTGGCAGTCCCATTGCAACGGGGTGGTCTCGAAGGTCTGAAGTACATACCCTGCCGATGGAAATGCGGCTTTAAGCTTCAGGCAGTCCAAGAACATAAGGTTCTTTCCCCCGGAATAAACAATTCTTTCTGAGGATGCTAGTTGACCGCGAAATTTCCGAGAATTATAATAGTCTTACTCATTTTTGTGAAGGGAGAAGCCATGTATTCCCAAACCGTCATGGATCATTTCAAAAATCCCCGCAATGTCGGCGAAATTCATGATGCCGACGGGGTCGGCGAAGTAGGCAATCCCGTGTGCGGGGATATGATGAATATCTATATCAAGGTGAAGGACAACCGCATCGATGACATCAAGTTCAAGACCTTTGGGTGCGGCTCGGCCATTGCAGTGTCCAGTATGATTACGGAAATGGCCAAAGGCAAGACCCTGGAAGAAGCCATGAAGATCACCAACAAGGACGTAGCCGAGGCTCTGGACGGTCTTCCCAAGAACAAGCTGCATTGCTCCAATCTGGGGGCCGACGCCCTGCACGCGGCCATCAAGAATTACCTGGACCGCAAGGCCGGCAAGGTGGTTGACCTGGAAAAAGCCCGGGAAGAGCACGTCAAAGCCCCTGGCGGCGAAGGCTGCTACTGCCCCTACTGCCAAAAGGAGGTAGCCGAAGAGGCCCCCTTCTGTCTGTTTTGCGGCACGGAAATTCCCCACGAACACGACCACTAAAGCGCTGATTAGAGGAAGCTGTCATGGGCGTCATCTACCTTGATCATCTATCCGGCACGCCTCTGCACCCCAAGGTGAAAGAGGCCATGATCCACCACATCAACACGGTCTATGGCAACCCGGTGAGCGACCACCGCATGGGGCAGGCGGCCTCCCAGGCCCTGGAAAAGGCCCGGGAGCAGGTGGCGGCTCTCATCAACGCCGGCGATCCAACGGAAATTGTCTTTGAATCCGGCGGCACCGAGTCGGTTAACCACGCGATCAAAGGGGTGGCCATCGGCCTCAGGGAAAAAGGCCGGCACATCATCACCACCAATATTGAGCACAAATCGGTCCTCAATTCCCTGCGCACCCTGCGGCTCCTGGACTATCAGGTGACCTCCCTGGACGTCGATGCCCACGGCTTGGTGGACCCGGCCGCGGTGGAAAAAGCCATCACCCCGGACACCATCCTGATCAGCATCATGCTGGCCAACAATGAAATCGGCACCCTGGAGCCCATCGCGGACATCGCCAAGATTGCCAAAAAAAATAAAGTGCTGTTACACACTGATGCGGTTGACGCAGTGGGTGTGATTCCGGTGGACGTGAAAAGCCTGGGCGTCGATCTCCTGAGTCTGGCGGCCAACCAGTTCTATGGCCCGCCGGGAGTCGGGGCGCTCTATATCAAGAAGGGCACGCCGGTGTGGCCGCTACTTGACGGGGGTATGCAGGAGAACAAGAAACGGGCCGGCACCGAAAACCTCATCGGCATCGTCGGCTTGGGCATGGCCGCGGAGTTGGCCAAGCAGGAGATGGCTGAGAGGGCTCCCCGGCTTCAGGCCCTGCGGGACCGCCTGCAGGAGGGTTTGGTGGCCCGCATCCCCGATATAGTCATCAACGGCCATCCCACCCTGAGGCTGCCGCATCTGCTGTCAGTTTCGTTCAAGTACATCGAAGGCGAGAGCCTGATGCTCATGCTGGATGATGAAGGCATTTGCGTCTCCACCCGCTCCGCCTGCGCGTCGGGGTCGCTGAGGGCCTCCCATGTGCTCATTTCCACCGGCCTGGATTTCGCCACGGCCCAGGGGACGCTGCTCTTCAGTCTGGGGCGGGACAACACCGAGGCCGATGTGGATAAAGTGATCCAGGTGCTGCCGGGTATCGTCCAGACCCTGCGCGACATGTCGCCCCTTTACAAAAAGGAGCAGGCCGGATAGCCGGTGCACCGCTTTGTGCCGGAAAAAAAGCCGGGCCAGACCCGGCTTTCTTTATTCCCCCATAATATCGCTGTTCCGAAAAATTCTTTATAAGGGCGGTTCGCAAACCGCCCCTCCGGGCTTTTCAATCCCGGATAAATCTCAATTCCTTCAATTTCTCAAGTAGCTTCTCTTTCGGGAATATCCCTTCATTGCGGTAAACCTCTTTGCCGGAAGCATCCAGAAAGACCTGGGTGGGCACGAAAATGATATGAAATTCTTTAAAAAGTCGTTCATCCGGGTCTCTATACACAAAGCGGATTTCCAGTTGATCCCGGTAGCGGGCCTTGACCTCCAGGAGGATGGCTTCCATTTCCTTGCAGATGGGGCAGAGCGGCCGGGAGAATTCGATGATGGTCGGCTTGCCCGGAGGCGGAGATAACGTCTGACCAGGACTCGGGTCAACCCAGCAGGTCAAAATGCCGGTTGCCAGGAGGACCAGCGCCGGAATAAAGCTTTTTCGCAGTATGAGCATGAAGTTGATATGTTTGCACCGATAAAGCATCAGCGCGTATTAGCCTGGTAAAGGAAATGCCTTCCGGGGCGAGCATAGTTCCTTTACTGGCTGTAATAGCCGGTGAGGCTCCCCTGAGCCAGTATCTTGCCTTCCAGGGCCTTTTTGAATTCCGCCAGACCGGCGTTAGGCTTCAGGTCCAGTTTGGCAACATTCAGAGCATAAACGGTGGTCACGTACGGATGGTCGCCGGTGCCCTTGGGCGGTTGGGGGCCGCCGTACGCGGGCTTGCCCCAGGAATTTTTGAGTTCAACGGCGCCCGCGGGCATATTCTTGCCGGAAGCGCCCTCGGCCAAGGAGTCGGCGTCCGCCGGAAGGTTGATTACCAGCCAGTGTACCCAGTTATTGGCCACCGGGTGGGGGTCCACGATGGACAGAGCGAAAGACTGGGTGCCGGCGGGCGCGCCGCTCCACTGCACAGGGATGGAAAGGTTTTGCCCCCCCGCGCCTGGCATGACGTATTTTTGCGGAATCTTGCCGCCTTCCTGAAAAGCTGTGGAAGTCACTTCCATGGCTTTACCTCCTTGAACAGGCATGCTGATAAGGAAAACAAGGCTCCCTAACCACAACATAAGCGCCCAGGGTCGTCTCGTCATGTCCCCGCCCTCCAAAATTCCTCTGGAAGTTTCCGGCAAACAGCGCGCTTCGCGCCGGATGGCCTGGTAAATGGAGAATTTCGCAGTCTAATCATCATCCAGATAATTTTTAAGAAACTCCGCCCATTCCCCCACGGGTTCCAGTTCCAGGTACCTCCTCCAATACTTTCGGGCTGAGTCGATTTTGCCCTGCTTTTCCAGAGTCCTGGCCAAATTCAGGCAAGCCTCGGAGAAGGTCGGTTCGGCCTCCAGTGCTTGCTGATAATGAAGCACGGCCTCATCCAGCCGGCCTTTCTCCTCCAAAAGGTTGGCCAAATTGTGGTTGGCTTCAGCGTGGGCAGGATCGGCTTCCAGGGCCTGACGATAGTGGCTTTCGGCCCCTTCCAGATGGCGCCAGCGGTAGAGGATGTTGCCCAAGTTGACCAGGGCGTCCGGATGGTCCGCCTTGAGGGCCAGAATGGCCGCGTATTTCTCCCGGGCCTCCTCCAGGGCGCCGCGGCCCTCGCAGTTTAAAGCCTGCAGGAAAAGGGCGCCGAGATCGGCTCCGGCCAACGGAATGACGCGGCCGGCCGGGGCGCTGAAATTCATATGGAGTTGGCCCTCAGGCGTAAAGCAGCGCTGCTTTTGGGACAGGACGATTCTCTGGCGGGAGGCGGCAAAACGCACCTGGGAGAGGGGTTCGGCGATCTCCGGACGCCGCTTTTTCAAGTGCTCCACGCAGGCCCGGATCTTATGCAGGGACACCCCTTGATCCCGCAGTTCCTTGATGGTCCTGAGAGCCACCAAGCCTTGAAAATCAAACCACAGACGCTTCGGGGGCCGCCGCGTATGGGGCACCAGGCCCAGACGGGTCCAATAGCGCACCCGCGCCTCCGCGATGCCCGCCAATCTGGCCACTTCCTGGGGAGTAAAGAGCTTCTTCATGACCGCAGCCTATGAATGCCGGCTCCCGAATGTGCCCTGCCAAATCCCCGTCCAAGTTTTGCCCAAGATTGATTCTACAACATAATGATAAATCAGGGGGGGTAAAAAAATGGCTGAGGCTTGCCGAGGAAGGCAATGTCCGAAGAGGCAAAAAAAGATGAGCCTTGGGGAGGCTCATCTTTAATAAATTTGAGTAATTTTTGAGTTTTATAAAACCTAATGACCCCTTAGAACGCCATTTCCGGGGCCCAGATTTCGCAAACCTTGCCGGCCAGGCCGGCCTCAGGTTTCAAGGTTTGCTTGCCGGGCTCCCAGCCTGCAGGTGTGGCTTCTCCCGTGCCCCGGACATGGGCGCAGGCCTTCAACTGCCGGATCATTTCCGCGATATTGCGGCCGATGGCCGGAGCCAGCACTTCTATGGCCTGGATGTTGCCATCCGGGTCGATGAGAAACCGCCCCCGCAGGTCCACGCCGGCTTCCCGGTCATAGACATCGTAAAGCTGGCCGATTGTGCCGCCGGGATCTGAAAGCATGGGATAGGGAAGGCCTCCATCCACCATCTTGGAGAGCTCGCCCTCCTGCCAGACCTTATGGGTGTAGGGGCTGTCCACGCTGATGGCCAATACCACGGCGCCCATTTCCTGCAGGTCCTTGTAACGGACGGCAACTGCCGTCAATTCAGTGGGTCAGACGAAAGTAAAATCGCCGGGATAGAAATAGAGCATCACCCATTTGCCGCGAAAATCGCTCAATTTCACTTTTTTGATTTCGCCATCCATATAAGCGGTGGTTTCAAAATCCGGGGCCGGCTTGCCGACGCGTGCAGACATTGGGGTCCTCCTTACCTGAAGAATATTTAGAAAATAAGCCCGGCTCTCCCCAGGGTCAAGGGCGTGGGGGCAGTTAAGGACCGCCGATCCATTTCTTTTTTCTGAAAAAGAGGAGCATTCCCAGAAAGACTGCTCCCATAAAGCCCAAAACGACAAAATAGCCCCAGCGCCAGTCAAGCTCCGGCATATATTTGAAATTCATGCCGTAAATTCCGGCAATAAAGGTGAGAGGAATGAAAATGGTGGCGATGATGGTCAGCACCTTCATGACTTCGTTCAGCCGGTTGCTGACGCTGGAAAGGTACACATCCAGCATGCCGGACAGCATATCCCTGAAGGTCTCGATTGTGTCGATCACCTGAATGATGTGATCGTAAACGTCTTTAATATAAAGCGAGGTGCCCTCTTGAATCAGAGGCGATTCCTGCCGCTCCAACTGACTGAGCACTTCTCTCAGAGGCCATACCGCACGCCGTAAAATGATCATGACCCGTTTCAAACGGTGAATCTGGTGCACCGTCTGGGGGTCGGGCCGGGAAACCAGCTCTTCTTCCATTTCTTCGATGGTCTCCCCCAGATCCTCCAGAATCACGAAGTAATGGTCCACGACCAGGTCCATCAGGGAATAAGCCAGATAGTCCGGTCCCGCCCTGCGGATTTTGCCTTTGGACTTGATCCGCTCCCTGATGGTGTCGAATATAGCTTCATCATTTTCATGCAGGGAAATGACAAAATGCGGGCCCACAATCAAACTGAGTTGATCGGAGCTGATTTCCTGAGCCTTTTCCTGGTGGCTGATCATTTTCAGGACCAAATAGAGGTAATCGCCATAATCCTCCAGCTTGGGGCGCTGGTTGGTGTTGAGAATGTCTTCCACCACCAGGGGATGCAGGGAAAAACACTCCCCCAGCTTCTCAAGATTCCGAACGTCCTGGAGGCCGTTGACGTCCAGCCAGGTGATTTTGCGGGCCTCAGGCAAAATCAGGCATTCTTCCAGGGAAGTGAGTTTTTCTTCGGTATAGGTTTCCTGGTTATATACCACCAAAGTGGCTTTGAACTTCTTTTCCGCCTTGTCCCCCACGTAAACCAGGGACCCGGGGGGCAAACCCGCTTTTTGGGAAATTTTTTTGACTATCCTGGCCATATTCACCCCGCCTGAGGACATTTTCCTTGAATATAAAGAAAGAAGCCGGAGAAAGGGAATAATTATCTGGAGGCAACAGACTCGCCGAACGCGATGACCACTCTGAAAGCCACTTTGTGAAGACCGGACTGACGGAGATAACCGCAAAAAAAACTGACCGGGTGGGGGAGGAACCCGGCCAGTTCGGTGAAAGGAGAAAGTATATGAACTTTGATTAAGGGGGGGATGTGGGTACCTTATTTAGGTCCATATACGCTTTTAATTACATGCAGATATTATGCCACAAATATAAACAATTATTATTGTAATAATATTAAATACATAAGCAAAATGGCGGTTTTATCTCCCCATAAATCACTTTGCCTCGGTTCAAAAATTTATACCGTCAGGTGCAAGTATAAGTGCTTTATTAAATAACCTACCGGAATAATTTATATAAATATTTTTACCTGGCGATTGCACCCAAATTCAATTTTTTGTTTCTAGCGCGACAAGACCAGGTGGCCGGCTTCGGTGAGGTTTCCTGAAAAGCCAGGCAGCACCAGCTGGGTGGCGAATTCTTCCAAAATCAGGGCGGGCCCGGCAAACCTGAAGCCGGCCTCCAGGGACGGCCGCCAGTAAACCGGGACCTCTTCCGGGCCGCCGGGCAAAGTCACCAAATGTCGAGTCGGCAATTTGGGAATATTGCCCTTGGCCCGGGGCCGCAGGTTCGACAGCGGCAAGGCGGGCTCCTGTGCCAGAAAATGGGCCCGCAGAACCACGGCTTCAAGCTCCCGGTCGGGAAAGGCATGGCCGTAAAGCCGCCGATGCTTACGGTGAAAATCCTCTTTGAAGAAAGGGCTTAAGGGGACGCTCAGGGTGTAGGACTGCCCCCGGTAGCGCAGGTCCAACTCTCCGCTCACTGAAAAGCTCTCCGGCGGCAAGCCGTCCTCCGCCAAATCGGCCAGGCCGCGCTCGACCAGGGCCGCAAAGGCAGGTTGCAAATGCTCCCAGTTTAATTCAGGCTCTCGCCTTAGCAGCGTTTGGGCCAGGTCCCGCCTTAACCCGGCCAGGGCCATGCCCAGCGCGGAAAGCACCCCGGCCTGGGCCGGGATAATGATGCGGCGAACCCCCAACTCCTCGGCCAGTTCGCAAACGTGAAGGCCCCCGGCACCGCCGAAGCAGAACAGGGTGAAGTCCCGGGGATCGTAGCCCTTTTCCAGGCTTACCGCGGTGAGCGCCCGGGCCATATTGCTGTTCACCACGCGAATAACTCCCAGGGCCAGCTCCCGGGGGTTGACGTCGAACTCCCCAGCCAGCCGCGTCAAAGCCTGCGCCGCGGCCTCCGGATATAGGTGCAGGCGGCCGCCCAAAAACGACTGGGGCAGCAGGCGACCCAAGTATAGCTGAGCGTCAGTGACCGTCACCTCCGAGGCGCGGCCGTAACAAGCCGGACCCGGGTCCGCCCCGGCGCTGCGGGGGCCCACCCGCAGCGCCCCGCCCTGGTCCCGATAGGCGATGGAGCCGCCGCCGGCCCCAACCGTGTGGATGTCCATCACCGGGATGCCCAGGGGGTAACCTTCCAAAGCATATTCGCTGGTGAAGGGAATTTCACCGGGAATCAGCGCCACGTCCGTGGAGGTGCCCCCCATGTCCAGGGTGAGCAGGCGCTCTTCCCCCAGGGCTCGCCCCAGCTTCCAAGCCCCGAAGACGCCCCCGGCCGGGCCGGAAAGCACCGTAGCAAGTCCCAGCGACGCGGCCCGGCGGGCGGGCAGAAAGCCGCCGTTGGACTGCTGAATAAAAAGAGAGGCGCTGGGCAGTTCCCGAATGAAATCATCAAGATAGCGGCTGAGTACGGGCGCCAGATAGGCGTTCAGCACCGTGGCCGAGGTTCGTTCGTATTCCCGGAACTCAGGCAAAATGTCGGACGATAAATAGATGGGCGCCCCCAGGTCGGCCAGGGCTTCGGCCAGAAGCTTTTCATGGGAGGGGTTGGCATAAGCATGGAGCAGGCAGACTGCGATGGACTCAGAAGCCGACTTCCAAACCTCCCGCCTAATCCGGGCGATCTCATCGGCGCTGAGCGGCAGATAGACCGAGCCGTCGGCCCGCAGGCGTTCGCTCACGCCGACTACCCGCTCCCTGGGCAGGAGCGCCGGCGGTTTGGCCGGGGCCAGGCTGAAAAGCTCCGCCCTGGTTTGCCGTCCGATAAAAAGAACGTCTTCAAAACCCATGGTGGCGAGAAGCGCGACCCTGGCCCCTCGGCGGGTAAGAAAGGCGTTGGTGCCCACCGTGGTGCCGTGGACAAGCTCCACGCCGTCCAGGCCTTCAGGCCGGAGTTCCTTGAGGCCTTCCAGAATGGCGCCAAGGGGATTATCCGGGGTGGACGGGGTCTTGTGCACCCGGCCCTCGCCGTCTTTCAGGAAGACGAAATCAGTAAAAGTGCCGCCGGTGTCGATGCCGATGCGCATGGTTAAATGTCAAAAAGGGAACAGCCGCTCAGGAGCCGTTGGCGCTCTCAAAATCGTAGCGCCTGGAGTTATTTTGGCTTATCAATAACAATATAAGGTTGTCGTTTTCCACGAAGCATTATCGAAGCGAAGCATCTGCATCCTCCGTTTGCTCAGGTTGATTCTGATGTCGACCATCCGTCAAGCTATCAAAGACCTGCTTCAGGAGCAACCCTTATCGGCCCTGGAGCTTTCCCAGCGCCTCAGCATTTCGGAAAAAGAAGTGCTGGGACACCTGGGCCACATCGCCAAGGCCCCCGGCCCAGGCCAGCGCTTTCATATCCTTCCTTCCGTGTGCAACATTTGCGGGTTTACCTTCAAAAAGCGCGACCGCCTCGCCACGCCCTCCCGCTGCCCTATATGCCGGCGCCAGTCCATCCGCCGGCCCCGCTTTCAAATAACCAAAGAATAGCCTGCCGTCTTGCTTTTCGTCTGGTTGCAATTTTAAGACAGAAAATTGTGCGATCTGTAAGATATTGTTTGCTTGTGCGCTCATAGTATGCTAACGGTGGAAATGGGGCAAATGGGGGATATGGGTAAAATTGAGCTGAAAGAAACGTTTATGACGACCCGCGAGCTCGCCGACCTGCTCAGAGTGTCTGAAATGACCGTGCGCCGTCTGGCAAGCCGGGGTGAGATCGCTTGCTATCGCTTCGGGCGCAAGATGCGGTTTTCGGTTGACGACGTCCAGGAGTTTATGAAAAGGTCGAAGACCCGGGACAAGGCCATGGAAGTCCGGG
Organism: Deltaproteobacteria bacterium; assembly: GCA_030018495.1. Classification (GTDB taxonomy): domain Bacteria; phylum Desulfobacterota; class Desulfobaccia; order Desulfobaccales; family 0-14-0-80-60-11; genus DTHB01. The sequence goes on from JASEFS010000034.1 coordinate 25,851, forward strand.
AGCGCGGGCTCTTCAACGAATTAAAAGGAGACTGACCGAGCCGTCGCCGGCGGCTCATGTTGGCGAGGCGACAATATTCTTTGAGAATGGTAATGGCAGCGGTGCCACTGCATTCAAGATAACACAGTGAACGAGGGGGGATATGGGTTACTGGCCTGATGTTCTGCTGGGGACCTCGGCTTTTTTGACGTTCATGCTGGGAGTTCTGACCTGGTTGTTGATGTAGAGGCCGATCCCAATTTGACGCGGCCAAGCCGGCCGCCGGCGATTGCCGATCGCCGGGCGTCGGGGGGGTGGCGGTCCGGCTTGATGATGGAGGAAGACGTGAACTCGTGGGATGATTATCTCCTGGCAATCATCACCGGTATTATAGGAGGCGTGGCGCTGGCGGCGGGGGCGGCGGCAGTCTGGATGCAGTAAGGGGAGGGGGCCAAGGCAGCAAGAAGAAAGTGACACCTTGAGAGGACTGCGGCGGTTTGGCGCGGCCTGCCTCCCCCTGACTCGGGCCTGCTAATCCTTTAAATGCCAAATCCCCCGGCGCGCTCTTAAGCGGCATCCGGTCATTGAAACCCGATAAAGCTCCCCGTAGGTTCAGTAAAGGTTCAGCTTAAAAGCGCAAACATGAAGAAAGACACCGACGGTTCCAAACCGGGCGCGCCGGGCCAAAAGTCCCTGTGGCGGCGCTATCCCGCCTTCAACCTGGTGGTTCTGATCACTCTGACGGTCATGTTTCTGGCCGTCTTTCGCTTCCCGCTCACCGAATTTCTTGAGCTCAAGCTCTATGATCTCAAGTTCCGCTTCCGGGGACCGCGGCCGGTGGGCCAGGAAGTGAACATCGTTGCCATCGACGACGCCAGCATCAAGGAAGTGGGGCGCTGGCCCTGGTCCCGGGAAGTGGCGGCGCGTTTGTTGGGCCGCCTCAAAGAAGCCGACCCAAAAGTTATTGTCATGGACATCATCTTCGCGGAGAAGGAGATCACCGCGGGGGTGGAAACCCTGAAGCAGTTAAGCCGAAATCTGTCGCAAGCGGGCCTGTTGTCTTCGGGCATCGCCGCCATTATCAAGCAGGAAGAAGAGCGGGCCGATGTGGACCGGCAGTTGGCCAGGGCCATTGCCGGCGGCGCGCCTACAATCCTGGGGTTTTACTTCAACGGCGTAGGCGGCAGGGCCATGGCGGCGCAGCCGGAGCAGTTCCTGGGGGCCAAGGCTGTGGAGGCCAGCACTTATAACCTGGTGCGCCTGCTGGACCGGCAGCCGCTGCAACTGCCGCTCCTGGGAGCTCAGGGAGCCGAGGTTAACCTGCCGGAAATGACCGAGGCCGCGGCCGGGGGCGGCTATTTCAACATGGTGCCCGACCCCGACGGGGTGGTGCGCTGGCTGCCCCTGGCCATCGCCTACGGTCCCGATATCTACGCCCCCCTGGCCCTGGTGGCGCTGCAGCATTACCGGGAGCGCCCGCCCCTGGGAATCACGCTCTCGATGACCGGGGTGAACGGCATCCGCCTGGGAAATCTGGACATCCCGGTAGACCGGTTCGGCCGCTTTAACATCAACTACCCGGGCCCTCCCGGCGCGTTCCGCACCTACTCCGCGGCCGACGTGCTGGCCGGGCGTCTTCCCAAGGGAGCCCTTAAAGATAAAATCGTCCTGGTGGGCGCCACCGCGGTGGGCATTTATGACCTGCGGGTGACCCCGTTTTCCGGGGTGTCGCCGGGCGTTGAGATCCAAGCCGCGATTTTGGAAAACCTGCTTGAGGAGAATTTTCTCAAAATTCCTGGTTCTGCCCCGCTTCCCACCCTGTTGATCATTGCGGCTCTGGCCGCGGTTCTTGGAGTGGCCCTGACCCGGCTGGCAGCCGCGGGCGGCATTATCGTGGCACTCTTCCTGAGCATCGGGTACGTGGCGGTCAATTACGCCCTTTTTCTCCAAGGCTGGCGCCTGGAGTTGTTTTACCCGCTGCTGGCAGTCGGCGGCGTGTACACCGGAGTTACTCTGCTCAGGTTCTTGGCGGAGGAAAGAGCGCGCCTGCGCCTCCGAAAGGCCTTCCAGTCCTATGTGGCTCCCGCGGTGGTGGAGGAGATCATCCGCCACCCCGAGCGCCTGCGCCTGGGCGGCGAGCGCCGGGAACTCACCATCATGTTTTGCGATGTGCGCGGCTTCACCAGCCTGGCCGAAGGTCTGGAACCGGAAGCGCTGGTGGAGGTGCTCCACGATTTTCTAAATCCCATGAGCGACATCATCGTGCGGCACGGGGGCACCATCGACAAGTATATCGGGGATGCCATCATGGCACTGTTCGGGGCGCCTCTGCCCCTTGAGGACCATGCTCCCCGGGCCTGCCGCACGGCTTTGGCCATGGCCGCGGCACTGAAGCGCCTGGATCAGGAGTGGGAGGCCGAGGGCAAACCGCCCCTCAAGGTCGGCATGGGCTTGAACACCGGTGTGGTGGCCGTAGGCAACATGGGCTCGGACCGCCTTTTCGACTACACCGCGATCGGCGACAACGTTAACCTCGCCTCCCGCCTGGAAGGGCTGAATAAGTATTACGGCACCGATATCCTGATCAGCGCCCATACGGCGGGCGCGCTTAACGGCGGGTTCATCCTCCAGGAAGTGGATTTGGTCCAGGTAAAAGGCAAGAGGCACCCCCTGGCGATTTATGAACTCCTGGGCGAAGGCGCGCCGAGTCCGGAAATGGCCGAGTTTCTGGAGGTTTTCCACACCGGACTCAAGCTGTTCCGGGAGCGGGCCTGGGATGACAGCGCCCAAGCCTTCGTTCAAGCTGCCCGGCTTCAACCTGGGAATTCCCACGCGCAGCGCTACTTGAAGCTGGCGGAAAGATTTCGGGAGCAGCCGCCGGGGCCGGAATGGAACGGCGTGACGGTGATGGAGGGGAAATAAAAGGCGAAAAGGAAAAGGCGAAAAGGTAAAGGAAAATTCTGCAATTCTCTCAGGGGCTCGGCTCACCGCCCCATTTTTTTGTGTCCCCCCGGCAGTTGCAAATGAGCCTTCGCCGCTCTGTATTTTAAAAATATGGGGACAGCCGCTCCCGGCTGTTCTTGGCGCAGAAGAGAGCGGCCCCCTGCCATTGATCAAGACCAAAAAAGTCGCGCATGAGCCTTTGGCTCTCTCAAACCCATGGAAAGCGTTGGTGGCACAGGCTTTCCAGCCTGGTCGATCGATCAACAACTTTCAAAGCAGCAGCAAACGGTTGCTCAAGCCTTCAAGGCTTCCAAAAAAGCTGCCAGGGTCGGTTGATCCTGGACGTTATGGAAGCGCTCCGCGGGTTCCTGGGGAAGGATTTTGCGGACCAGACCCTTCAGGACGTTTTTGGGGCCCACCTCCACCCAGGTGTCGACGCCTGAGGCCTTCATATTAAGGATCAGGTCGCAAAAACGCACCGGAGAAGTAAGCTGACGGGACATGGCCTCACGGATGCCGTCGGCAGTGTCCGCGGGCAGCGCGGTGGCATTGAGATAGATGGCTGTTGTCGGAGTTTGAAAAGTGCGGGCGGCCAGGAAATCGGCGAAATCCTGGGTGGCGCCGGCCATCAAGGGCGAATGCCAGGCGCCTGAAACTTTTAAGGGCACGGCTCGCGCCCCCGCGGCCTTGGCCAGTTCGCCGGCTTTGGCCACCAGCTCCGGCGTCCCGGAGACCACGGTCTGCTCCGGGGTGTTGAAATTGGCCAGCGCAAAGGAGCCGGATTCGATAAGGAAGCCCAAGAGGTCCGCCAGCTTGTCCGGGGCCAAGCCGATGACCGCGGCCATGGCGCCCTTGTGCTTCTCAGCCTCCCGCTGCATGAGGCGGCCCCGCTCACGCACCGCGGCCAAGGTATCCCTGGCCGACAGCACCCCGGCGGCATAGAGGGCGCTGTATTCCCCCAGGCTGTGGCCGCACACCGCCTGGGGTTTGAGCCCGGCCGCGACCAGCGCCTCAAAGACGCAGAGATTGACCACGGTGATGGCGGGCTGGAGATTCACCGTCTCGGTAAGCTTCTCCATGGGGCCCTCAAAACAGAGCCGCTTCAAAGGGAGGTTGGTGACCTCCTCGGCCAAGTCGAACAGCTCCCTCGCCTTGGGATGGGCCTCGTAAAAATCTTTCCCCATGCCGACGTATTGGGAACCCTGGCCGGGGAATAAAAATGCTATCTGAGTCATTGCCTGCTCCTGGAATCGCGATAATGCGAAAAGGTGAAAAGGCGAAAAGGGAAAAAGGGAAAGAAACCGGCTGATACCAAATCCTTCCCCCTTTTCCTTCTTCGCCTTTCCGCCCACCCCTTCAGTTTGAATCTTGTTAAATACCTAGATACGTCCGCCGGATTTCATCGTTTTTCATCAATTCCCGGGCCGGGCCTTCCAAGTGCACCTTGCCTTCGGCCAGGACGTAGGCGTAGTCGCTCACGGCCAGGGCCATGGTGACGTTCTGCTCCACCAGGAGCATGGTTATCCCCAGTTCCTTGAGCGTGCCCAGGGATTCGAACAGGCTCAGAGCCAAAATAGGTGACAGGCCCAGGGACAATTCGTCAATGAACAGAATCTCCGGCTCGGCCATGAGGCCCCGGGCCACGGCCAGCATCTGCTGTTCGCCGCCGCTCATGCTGCCGGCTTTCTGGTTTTGGCGCTCGGCCAGGCGGGGGAACATGGTGAATACTTTGTCCAGGTTGGCCTTCATGGCCGCGTGAGCGCGGCGGGAGAAGGCCCCCATCTCCAGATTCTCATATACGGTCATGTCGGTGAAGAGCTGGCGGCCTTCGGGAACCAGCACCAGCCCGGCATTGGCCCGGGCGTGGGGCGACAGGCGGGTGATGTCCCGGCCCTGAAAGGTCACCGACCCCTGCCAGGGCTTCAGGATGCCCATCACCGTGCGCAATAGTGTGGTTTTGCCCACGCCGTTGCTGCCCACCAGGGTGGTGAGCTTGCCCTTTTCCAGGCTCAGCGAAGCGCCCCAGAGGATTTGCACTTCGCCGTAGCCGGAAACCAAATCACGGATTTCCAAAAAGGCCATAGCTTATCTTAGGTTTTTGGTTTTTTGTTCGCGGTTTTTGGTTCTGAAACGGACCTTAAGTTACCGTTATTATCCTTCTATCAGTCTTTGGGTCAACTTGGGGTCGCCGAGATAGGCCTCGATGACCAGCGGGTTGTTCACCACTTCCTCGGGCAGCCCTTCGGCAATGACCTGCCCGTAGTCCAGCACGATGACCCGGTCGGAAACGTTCATCACCGCCTGCATGACGTGTTCGATCATCAAAATGGTGATGCCGCCGGCCCGGATCTTTTGGATGGTCTCCAGCATCGCGGCGATTTCCGAGGGATTGAGCCCGGCCAGCACTTCGTCCAGGAGGAGCAGATAGGGCCGAGAGCCCAGGGCCCGGGCCAGTTCCAGCCGCTTCTTCTGGGCGACGTTCAGGCTGCTGGCCAGTTGATCGGCGCGGTCCAGCAAGCCGACTACGGCCAAAACTTCCTCCGCCCCGGATGCGGCCTGGCCCAGGGACAGGCACTCCCTACCGAAGCAGCCGCCCACCATGACATTTTCCCGCACTGTCAGGTCATTTAAGGGGCGCACCACCTGATAGGCACGGGCGATGCCCCGGCGGGCCACGTCGTAAGGCGGCAAGCCGGTGATATCTTCGCCGCGGAAAATCACCCGGCCCTTATTGGGGGCAAAGACGCCGTTGAGCACGTTGAACAGGGTGGTTTTGCCGGCGCCGTTGGGACCGATGAGTCCAAGGATCTGGCCTTCCGGCAGCTCGAAAGTAACATCGCTCAGGGCTTGAAGGCCGCCGAAGCGCTTGGTGACTTCTTGAACCTGAAGCAGCATCATTCCAACAACTTTCGCGTCAGCGGGATGCGGTGGCGTATCCAGCCCACCACGCCGGCAGGGATAAAGAGAATGATAACCAGAAGGAACACCCCGGACACGGCCAAGTGCAGGCTTTTGAAGATGGGGCTGGTCAAAAGATAGCCCCGCAGTCCCTGATAAGTAACCGCCCCTAACATGGGGCCGAATACGGTGCCCATGCCTCCGAGCATGATCATGACTAAGGCTTCGATGGACATGTGCAATTGAAACGCGTCCCCCGGCTCCACGTTGCCGTTTTTGAAAAAATACAAGGTGCCTATCATGCCGGGGAAGAAGGCGGAGATCATGAAGGCGATGGTTTTGGCCCGGGGGGCTTTGACGCCCATCACCATGGCTGCGTCCTCATCCTCCCGGATGGCCATGAGCCCCAGGCCGAAGCGGGAGCTTTTCACCAACGAGCTGGCCAACAGCACCACCAGGGTGACCAGCCAGAGGTAGATAAAGGTGGTCCACAGGGCCGGGCCGGCGCCGCCGTATGCCTCATAGGCCGAGAATTGCACAAACAGGCCGGTGGCTCCGCCGAAGGGACCGAAGTTGCTCACAAAAGCCCGGGCGGCTTCATTGATGCCGATGGTGGCCAGGGCGAAGTAAGCCCCTCTGAGGCGCAGCACCGCCAGCCCCAAAAGCCCGGCCAGGGCGCCGGACAGCGCGCCGCCGGCGAGGGAAGCCGGTATAAGCGCCAGATTGTGCTGGCTGACAAGGTAAAACCCGAAATAGCCCCCCAGACCGAAAAAGACGATATGGCCGAAGCTTACATAACCGGTGTAGCCCAAAAGGATGTTGAGGCTGGAGGCCATGCCGATGAACATGAAGACCGTAAAGGTGGTCTCCCGCAGGGTGTCCTCGCCCTTGAGCAGCACCCAGACGCCCCAGACCAGGATAATCGCCAGGGGCAGCAGGTAGCCGAAACGGAGCCGGGTCTTCATCTATTTGGCTCCGAACAGGCCGGTGGGACGCACCACCAGCACCAGCACAAAAAGTCCGAATTCCACCACCGGCACCCAGCTTACCGGCATAAAGGCAGGCACCAGGCCTTCCAAGCCCCCCAGGATAAGGCCGCCCAGCAAGGCGCCCAGGGGATTTCCCAGACCGCCCAGCACGCAGATGACGAAGGACTTGAGTTCGTAAGGGCCGCCGCTTAGGATGGTGAAGGGGAAGAAGGTGGCGATGAGGCCGCCGGCCACCGCGGCCAGCATGGTGCCCAACCCGAAACTCAAGGCCAGCACCGCGGCGGAAGGAATGCCCATAAGTTCCGCGGCTTCCCGGTTGTTGGCCACGGCCCGAATGGCCTTGCCGGGTCGGGTAAAATAAAGAAAAGAATACAGAAAAACGGTAACCAGCACCGCGCCCAGCGCGGCTATGAGACGCGTCAGGGGGATGGTGATCGGGCCGGCATCAAGGGATCCCATGGAAAAATCCACGTTATGGGGGGAAGTGCTGAACACCGCGGTGCCGATGCCGATAAGGATCATGTTTATGGCAAAAGTGGCCAGCAGCGTGGAAAGATGCGGGGCGTTGAGCACCCGGTGAACGGCCACGCCGTACATGACAAACCCGAAGAGCAGGCCCAGGACCGCCACCAGGAGAATGGCCAGGTAGGGATTCATCCCCGCCTGCGTAAAAAAGAGATAAGTGCCGAACATTCCCAGGGCGATGACCGGGCCGTGGGCCAGGTTGATGACCGTCATCACGCCCCAGATGAGGGACAAGCCCATGGCGGCCAAACCGTAAACGAACCCCAGGACGATTCCGTCCGACAGCGAAGAGAGCACTTGATCGAGCACAGGTCACCCTAATAAAACCCGGCGCTCCCTTGGGGAAGCGCCGGGCCACAAAGAGGTCTTATTTGGCGTGATAGAAAACCGGTTTGGCGGTGGCCGCGGCTTCGGGCCACACTACCTGTTTCACCAAATTCTTTTTCTCGTCCCGCTGCCACTGGATATCGACCATGTCGTGGCCGATCTGCAGGCCGTGGGACTTTTCGGTGTCAAACTTGATGCGGCCGTAGAAAGTCATAATATCCATCTTATCCAAAGCGGCTTTGACTTTCTCGGTGTCGGTGGAGCCGGCCGTGGCGATGGCCTTCTCCAGGAGCAGGCCGGCGACATAGCCCCCGGCGCTGTGATAGGTAGGAGGTTCCTTGAATTTGGCGGTATATTCTTTGGTGAAATCGGCGACGCTGATGCCGAAATATTCTATGCCCATGGCTTTGGCGCCTTCAGGGCCGTATTTGACCTGGGGCTCCCACTGGCTGGGGCCGATGATGCCATAGGCCGCGTCGCCCAACTCAGCGAACTTGTCTTCCGGAGGTGCCACCAGCAGGGCCACCATCTTGGTCTTGAAGCCCTTCTCATACAGCTGCTTGGCAAAAGTGCTGGTGTCGGCGAAATGACCGCCGCCCATGATGGCATCCACCCCCGCGGGAATTTTGTTGATGAAGGGCGCGAAGTCGGTGGTGCCCGGCTCGTAGCCTTCAAACAGGGCTACTTTGTAACCCTTGCTCTCGGCGTAGGTCTTAAGGGCGTTCACCACGTCGGTGGAAAACTTGTCTTTCTCATGAACGATGGCGATGGTTTTGGCCTTGGGATCCATCTTGCTCAGGAGATCCAAGGCGCCGTTAAGATAGCGGCTGGCCGGGGTGTAGGTCTGATACACCAGGGTGTAGCCTTTTTTATAGGTGGAGTCCGAGGCGGCCCCGCAGGTGATCATGATGCGTTTGTACTGCTGGGCGATCACCGCGGAGGCATCGGCCAAACCGCTGCTGTAAGGGCTGATAAGAAAATCAGCTTTGTCTTCGTTGATAAGCTTCGTATAGAGCTCCTGCACCCGTTCTTTCTTACTTTCGTCATCATAGAACTTGGCGGTGAACTTTACCGCGCTGCCGTCCGGCAATTTGACGCCCCCGGCGGCGTTAACCTGGTCCATCCAGAGGCTGAGCCCGTGAATCTGCCGCGTGGCTTCTACATTAAATTTTCCGGTTTGTGAGGCGGTAAAGCCAATGACCACGTTCTTGGCGGCGGCTTTGGCGGCAGGCGCGGCGGCTTTCTTTTCCTTCTGCGCCATAGAAGTTCCCGCTAGAATCAGGCTGAGGATCGCCAGAGCCACAAGAAGCCATAACCTTGTCTTTCGCATCGGTTCCTCCTTCGGATGGGTTTTTATTGAGATCAGGCAAAGCCTGAATTGCAGCACCTCAGAGCCCTTGCGCGCAGATTTCATAATTTAAACGAACTGGCCGAAAATTCAAGTAAAAAGTAGTCTGCCAATTTCCAAGCTCTTTATTTCCCTGGCAGAATGTCTCGAAAGGCGCTATGGTAAGGGAAATGAATTTCCCGAGTAGAGGCTTGACTGCATGCGCCTTTCTGCCATGAAATTATCACTCCCCGAGTCTTTCCTCCCCGGTCAGCCCTCTGTGGATTTTACCGTGAAGTGGAGTACGCGCCGCAAAACCATCGGCCTCCAGGTCACCACCGCGGGAGAGCTGGTGATCGCCGCGCCATTAGGCACTCCTCCTGAAACTATCAGGCAGGCTTTGGAAGCCAGCCAGAAGTGGATAACCCGCAAGCTGGCGCAGCGCCGGGAAGCCCTAAACCGCATCGATGCAGGCAAGGCCTATTACTTGGGGCAGGCTTATCCGGTGTGCTTCACCGCTAAGAATCGGCAAACGGTAAGGTTAATTGACGGCAAAATCCACCTGAATAGCTCAGGCTCCGCAGACCTGATTTGGCACCTTCTCAAACTGTGGTACTTGCAGGAGGCAGAAGAGCGCCTCACTCAACGGGTGAGGCACTATGCCCGTTTTATGAAACTCAGGGTAGGCCCGATAGAGATGCGGGATTGGAAGCGGCGCTGGGGGGAGTGCCGGCCCGCTGCCAGGATGCTGCGCTTCAACTGGCGTCTGGTGCTTTTGCCCCCCTACATTTTGGATTACGTGGTGGCCCATGAGCTGACGCATCTGGCCGTTCCCGGCCACCCGCCCCGCTTCTGGCGCAAGCTGGCCAAAGTCATGCCCGACTGCCTGGAGCGGCGCCGCTGGCTCAACCGCTACGGTTCCCCTTTCCTCCTGTGGAAACTTGAAGTTGAGACCGCTGCTAAAGTGCCGAATGCTGCTGGGCCGCTTAAGAAAATGCCCAGGTGTTCTTATAAAAGCATTGATTAATTGAGTATTTTTTGTAGGCGCAATTTATTGCGCCCTAAAGGACTTGATGAATCAAACCCCTGCAAGACTTTAAAAGAGGTCTCCAGTTGAAACCGGCAAGTCCGCCCGCCAAGGTGTTTAAATCATCTAAATTTTAATTTTGCTGAATTTCAGGGGAGGAGCAGCTAAGGCTATGGGGAATGATGGACAACGGGGAAAAAATTGATTAAGTAATCGTTATGCCGGACGCCGAACTGACTGCCACCCCTTCCTTCAGGCAGCCGACCCCGACTCCCGAGGAGCTCCTCGAGGGTGAGGCCAGAAAAGAACGCCTGGGACCCTGGTACGCCACGGCCATCTGCGGCAATGACATTACTTCCTCCTGCCTCTATGTTTCCGCCATTGCCACGGTCTACGCTCATGCCCTAGCCCCCTTGGCGCTCCTCATTGTTGCTGGCATCCTGTACCTTTACCGCAAAATTTATACCGAGGTGGTGGAAGCTCTGCCTTTGAACGGCGGGGCTTATAATTGCCTGCTGAACAGCACCCGTAAATTCACCGCGTCGGTGGCCGCGTGCTTTACGCTGTTGTCGTATCTGGCCACTGCGGTGATCTCCGCCAAGACCGCGGCCGAATATCTGGACAACCTGCTGCCTTGGTTGCCATCCATGGAGGTCACGGCGCTTATTCTCATTATCTTCGCGGGGCTCACTATTTTAGGAATCACCGAATCCGCCAAAGTAGCCCTGGTCATCTTCATCATTCATCTCACTACCTTGACCATATTTGTGGCTTTATGTCTGCCCATGGTGTTGACCTCTCATGAAACCTTTTTGATCAACTGGAATTCTTTGTGGCTTGAGGTGGAATGGCCCAGGGCCCTGTTTCTGGGGGTATCGGCCGCGATGCTGGGAGTGAGCGGCTTCGAGAGTTCCGCCAATTTCGTGGAGCAGCAGCGCCACGGGGTCTTCCGGCTGACCTTGCGCAATATGTGGCTGGCAGTTACCTTCTTTAATCCCATTATTGCCTTCCTGGCCTTGGGATTGCTGCCGGTGTCTGACATCAAGGTCTACCAGGATGCCCTTCTTTCCCGTTTAGGTTTGATGGTAGGGGGGGAATTGTTGCACCACGTCATTGTGGCGGACGCCTTCCTGGTCCTCTCCGGCGCAGTGCTCACTAGTACTTAGTTGCATAAATCAGAGATACGATTAGCCAGACCTTTCGGATAAA
>JASEFS010000035.1 GCA_030018495.1 Deltaproteobacteria bacterium
AATCGAGGCATTTATTTTAAGGGTTTTGGCACAAAAAATTTTATTGCTCCCCGGCGCCCACCGAAAAACGCACCTCCCGGATAACACCGGGCCCGAGAACCCTGTCCAGTTCCTGTAAAATTTTCGGCTTAAGGAACTGCAATTCCTGCATCCAGGGGCTGGCGCTCACCTCCACCCAAAGTTCCCGCCGACGCACATCCGCCAGACGGGTATGGCAAAGGAGGGACCGCGGTACAACTTTTTCCCATACCTCCCGGATAAGGCGGCGCTGCTCTAAAGATTGCCAGTCTCCCGGTTTGAGGAATCTCTGAAGCAACTCCTTTAGCAACGCCGGCCGGTCCATTCTTTCCCGCTTGGCCACGGCTTGCCCTCCCCTGCTGCCTTGCGGACTTATGCCTTTCCCCGCCCTGCGCTTCACCCACCTCGGGCCGCCCGGATAAAGCCCGAAGCCGCCTGTTCAATGACCTGTTCCTGAACGCAGAAGGCCAGGCGAAAGTAGCCGGCCCGGCCGAAACCCCGTCCCGGCACGGCCAATATATGCTCCTCTTTCAGCCGCTGCACAAACGCCAGGTCGTCGCCGCCGGGCGCTTCGGGGAAAAAGTAAAAGGCCCCCTGGGGTTTGAAAAATTTAATCCCGGCCTGGGAGAGCACCTGGCTGAAAAGCTCCCGCCGGCGGGCGTAGGGGGTGATGTCCACCGCCAGACCCGCCACCTGAGCCACGGCACGCTGCATGAGCGCCGGGGCGTTGACAAATCCGAGGATGCGGTTGGCCAGAATCAGGCCCGCGATGAGTTCGCCCCGATATCGGGCTTTGGGGCTCACCGCGACAAACCCCAACCGTTCCCCAGGGATGGAAAGCTCCTTGGAAAAGGAGGTGATCATCAGGGTGTCCGGGTAGGCCGCGAAAACGTTGGGCAGGGTATGATCGTCATACAGCAGGCGGCTATACGGCTCGTCGGCCAGCAGATAGACAGGCCGGCCCTGATCGGCCGCCTGGGAGCTGAGGATTTTTCCCAAAGCCTGCAAGGCTTCGGGGCCATATACCCGGCCGGTGGGATTGTTGGGGGAATTGAGGATAACGGCCCGGGTGCGGGAGCTTAAGGCTGCCGCCAGGCTGTCAAGGTTGAGGTCAAAAGTCTCGTCCGTCTCAGCCACTTTGACAATGCCGCCGTGGTTGTCGACATAAAAAAAATACTCGGGGAAATAGGGCGCGAAAATCACCACTTCGTCGCCGGGATCCAGGATGGCCTTAAGGGCCACATTAAGCCCGCCCGAGGCGCCGCAGGTGAGCACCAGGTCATCGGCTCCGAAGGGTTGGCCGTATTGCTGCTGCAAGCAAACGGCCAGAGCCTGGCGGACGGACAACAGCCCGGCATTGGACATATAACGGTGCAAGCCGGGGCTTTTGTCCATGGCCGCAGCAATAAGGGCTTCTTTAAATTCTGGCGGCGGCTCCAGATCGGGATTGCCCAAGCTGAAATCGAACACCTTATCCGGCCCCAGACGGGCCTTCAGTTCCGCTCCTTCCTCAAACATCCGGCGGATCCAGGAGGAGCTCGCCATGGATTCTTTGATTTTTTTGGAAACAGTCATATTTTAATTCTTTTCCTCCACCAGATAGCCCCCTTCATGCAACGCGGCGATAACCCTGTCCCCGTGCTCCGGCCCCCTGATTTCCAGATGGACCTCCACCCTGGTCATATCCAGGGGCAGGTCCCGGGCCATGCGGTCGTGGAAGAGGTGAAGAATGTTGGCTTCCGATTGCCCCAAAAGAGTGGCCAGCCGGCCCAGGGAGCCGGGGCTGTCCGCCAGGACCACCTTTAGCGTCAGAAGGCGGCGTTGCCCGAGAAGGGCCTGAATCAGCACGCGCTCAAGCAAGGGAATGTCGATGTTGCCGCCGCTGATTACCAGGACGACCTTGCGGCCCAGGTCCCGGTCCCGCAGAGGCCCCAAAAACGCGGCCACCGGCACGGCTCCGGCCCCCTCCGCCAGGACCTTTTTCCTCTCCAGGAGGATGAGAACCGCTTGGGCTATGGCGCTTTCCTCCACCAGCGCCACGTCGTCCAAATATTTTTTGAGATAGGGGAAAGTATGTTGCCCGGTCACGGGCACGCGAATGCCGTCCGCCAGGGTGGGTTTGGCCGGGGTGAAGACCGGCCGGTTTTCCTTCAGGGACGCCGTCAGCGAGGGCACCTGCGCGGTCTGAACTCCTATGACTTTTAATGCGGGCCGGCGCTCCTTCAGGGCCAGGGCCGAGCCCGCGGCCAGGCCGCCGCCTCCGACAGGAATGATTACCGCGTCCACCTCGGGCAAATCCTCCACGATTTCCAGCCCCAGGGTGCCCTGCCCTGCCACCACTTCCAAATCGTCATAGGGGTGAATGAAAATATAGCCCTGCTGACCGAGTTCCCTGGCCTTCTCCAGGGCCTCGGACAGATCCCGGCCGTGCAGCACGATTTGGGCGCCGTAGCCTTGAGCCGCCAGTTGCTTGGAAATGGAGGCACCCTGAGGCATGACGATGGTCGCGGCCAGCCCCAGAGAGGCCGCGGCGAAAGCCACCCCCTGGCCGTGATTGCCCGCGGACGCGGCCACCACCCGGTCGCCCTCGCTTCGCTCCTTGAGAAGCCGCAGGCGGTTCATGGCTCCCCGCAGTTTGAAGGAGCCGGTGGTTTGGAGATTTTCCAGCTTGAGAAAGATCTCGCGGCCGCTCAGCTTGCTCAGCGTATGGGAGAAAACCAGGGGGGTGCGCAGGGTCAGCCCTGTCAGCCTGGCTTGGGCCGCTTCAATATCTTTGAGAGTCATAATCGGCGGGAACCGGGGAAATAGGGCAACGGGTTGAGCCTCCGGTCTCCGGATACCCTCAGGCTTGCTGGGCCTTGCGCCAGCCTGCGGCTTTCAGGGCGGCCACATGCGCCAGCCATTCGGTTTTGAGGGCTTGCAGATATTTTTGCATGTCTTCCTTGACCAAGGGCGCCAGCCGCTCATGGAGGCGGGAATTGACTTCATGGTCCAACGGAGAAAAGCCCTGCCAGGTCAAATAGCCTTCCTCAAACAAGAATTCCGGCGTGATGGGGCCGTTCAGGCCCCGCTGGGTCATACAAAACCGGGCTCCGGGCATGTCGTACTCCAGTATCCAGCCGCAGTCCTTCACCATGCTCCCGGCATCCCACTCAACCTGATGACTGCATTCAGGACAATAAAGATTAAAAAGAATCTCCGGCACCAGCACATTATCCCGATAGCTCAGGTAAGCCATATTGCGGCCGCATTTGCAACTGCGGCTTTGCTGCATGCACATGGATTTCTCCCCCTTGAGCTGGGCGCTTTTGGCCTTAATTTTCTTTTAATACTAATTTTTCCTTATAATGACAAGGGAAGCATGCAGCAGGAAACGAGTTTTCCTTGTGGCAGGGCAGACATGCCGATTGTTAAAGAGTTGCTGAACCGGGTCCCGGGAAAATTCTCCAAGGAATTGGGAATTGAGGTGCAATCGGGACCGGAAGAGCGCCAAAAGTGGTTCCTGGCGGCAATTTTATATGGCGCGCCTATCTCCGGGGCCGTGGCGGCCCGCACTTATCGGGTGTTTGCCGCCAACGGCGTGCTTACGCCCAAGGCTGTTCTGGCCAAAGGTTGGGACAATTTGGTGGTGCTCCTTGATGAAGGCGGCTACACCCGGTACGACTTCAAAACCGCCGCCAAACTCCTGGCCGTCATGGAAGCCTTGCAGGCAAATTACCAGGGGGACCTGGAGCAATTGGCCGCGGCTTCCCGGGACTATCCCGATCTGGAAAGACGCCTCTGCGAATTGGCCCCCGGAATCGGGCCGACCACGGCCCAGATTTTTCTGCGTGAACTGCGGGGCATCTGGACCGCGGCCGAGCCCCCCATAAGCCCTTTGGCGCAGATGGCTTCGGAACACCTGCGTCTCACCGCCCCGGGCCTGGACCGCTGGCAGGCCCTGGCCGCGTTAAAACAAAGATGGCAGGCTGAATCTGTACAAGGGTATGATTTTGCCGACATGGAAGCGGCCCTGGTGCGCCTGGGAAGAGACTATTGCCGGAAACCTGCCCGGATGGGCTGCCCCATGGGCCGGTTATGCGGCAGGGAAGAGAAAACGCTTTAATGAGGCAGCCTGGCGCCCTGAACCGGGAATCTGCCCGAACTGCCATAAATTCCCACGTATTTCAGCCATTCACTGAATCAATTTTGCCAATATGGTAGGCAAGGATTGCCCACACTTTTGACGGCCTGGACGTAACCCTTTAATTTTCCAGATTTCTTTTTTGGCATTCATCTTGCCCTTTCCTCTGGCAAATCCCTCCAGAGGAGGTTTTTGATGGTGGAAATTTCCGGCATCCCCCCGTATCTGGCTGGCCGGCTGCCCGAACCGGAGCAGCAAATCGATAAGGGGCGGAATTCAGGCCAAAGTGCCGGCGGCGCGCCGGTCTCTGAGCAGGCAGGCAAGGCACGGGTGCAGCTGGTGCGCGCCCAAAACCTGTTATCTCCGGCCCTGGAAAATGCGGACCTTAAAAAAGCGGCCGTTTTACTGCGTCAGGTCACCCATCAGTTCGCGACCATGGAGCGTCAGGAAATGCGCCAGCTCTACCAGGTTGACCGGCTCCGGGATCTTTGCTGCCGATTGCAGGGCGGCACCGAAACCTGAGCGCCCCCGGAGGATGGTCGAATAAATATCACAAACCTGTAATGAAACTTCTGTTAAGGCACGATTTTTATGAAAATTGAAGATTTGCTTTGGTTGCACCAGCCGCCGGCCGCCCCGTCCGGCCGGCCATCGGCCGGAGATGAAAAATTTGCCGACTGCCTCAAGGAGGCTTTGAATTCAGCGCAATCCGGGCAGCCCGGCCAAGTCTCCGAAAGCTTGGAGCCGATAGGCGAAATCAACCCCTTTAATGAACCCGCGCCTGCTTTGGCGGAGTTGGCGGATGCAGCCCTGGCCCGCCTGGAGATCTTCCAGTCCTCCCTGGCCCGAGAGGGTACTTCCCTGAAGAAAATGGCCCCGCTGGTGCAAAAACTGGCAGATGACAGCCGGCAGCTGATGGATGCGGCCCAAGGGCTGCCGGAAGGCTCGCCCCTGCGCCAAATTTTGGAAGAAACCGCGGCTCTGGCTTATGTGGAAGCCGTCAAATTCAACCGCGGCGATTATATTTAGCCCTTGAGAAAATGAATTGTCTGGAGAATTACAGCCTCATCTTCCAGGCCGCGAATTTTTGCCGCGACCTTTTCCGGAGACAGGGCCAGCAAAGCGAAAGTGGGGGGATAACCCCTATCCTGCCGGTTTTTGAGATGACCCGGGTTGAGCCATAATACTCCCTGGCGGTCTTCCAGGGCAGGCCGATGGGAGTGACCGAACAGGACGATCTGCACCTCCTGGGCCAGTACCTGGGGGTCAGGGTCGCCGGGCGCATCATTTCTATGCCGGCTCTCCGTATGGGTCAGGAGAATCTTCACGCCGTTCAACTCCACCACCAGCCGGTTGGGCACTCGGGGATCGCTGTACTCCCGGCACCAAACCCCGGGGACTCCCTTCACTTCCAGGCCAAATTGCTCAAGGATTTCCAGGTCGCGATAATCGTCGCCCACGTGGAGAACGGTGGAAACTCCTTCAGTCTTCAGCAATTCCGCCAAGCGGCGCATCCCCTCGATATTCCCGTGGGTGTCACTCACCACGCCCAAGAGCATGGCCTGTCTCCTTCACTGTTACTCTATCGAGCAATTTCCTGGTCAGGCAGAAATTTCGATGGTAGATTAATATCCGGCAAAAACCTCTTTGGCCATTGCCGGAATTTGCCGGCGGGGCAGGGTTGCCGCTTGAATGCCCCGCTTAGGGAAGACTATGCGAAACTGCATCTTTTGCGACATTGTAGCAGGCCGCACCCCGGCGGTCAAAATAATGGAGACGCACCGGACCCTGGCCTTTCTGGACATCGCGCCGGTGCATTACGGCCACACCCTGATTATCCCCAAAGCGCACCACCAGAATCTTTTGGACCTCCCGGACGAACTCTGGCTGGAAATGGGGCAGGCGAGCCGGCGGGTGGCCGGGGCGCTCATGAAAGCCTTGTACGCCCGGGGCTTCAATATCGGCATGAACAACTTCGATGCCGCGGGGCAGGTGGTCTATCACGCCCATCTCCACGTTATCCCCCGCTATCTGAGCGACGGCTTGCACTTCTTTCCCCAGGGCGACTATCAGCCCGGGGACATGGAGAAGGTGGGGCAGCAATTGCGCCAGGCGCTGGAATGAAACAAAGCCTCGCCTAATGAAGCTTGTCGACGCGCCGTCTTACACCCGTGAAAAAGCCTTATTTAACCTTGCAAATGAGGTCCGTTGCAGGGGCGTTCACCAAGACCCTATAACAGGATCCCGAATGCCGAGGACATATTCCCATTTTTCTAAAGGGGGATTGATAATGTTACTTCGGAAGTCAAACAATCCTGCAAAAAATCAGTGGCCTCCGGGGCCAGGCGCACCGCCTGCCCATCCACCGCGGCCACCGGCATGACGCCCATCAGCGAGTTGACCAACCAGAGGCCTTCTGCCTGCCGCAATTCATCGAGAGCCATCGGCTTCGTTTCCAACCTGATATTCCGCCTCAATATGGCACGCGCCAGCACCGCCAAAGTGACCCCGGCCAAGGCGCTCGGCGCCTGAGGGGTAAAATAGCGGCCATCCCGGACAAATATGATGCTGGTGGCGGCCCCTTCCGAGACCAGCCCGTCGCTTTCCAGGATTAACGCCTCCCTGGCGCCTTGGTCCAAGGCGTACTGCCGCGCCGCCAGATAGAAAAGGTAATTCAGGCTCTTATACCGTCCCAGGAAAGTGGTGCGGGGCTCGGGGAAGATTGCCACCGGCCAGCCGGCCGCGTATTCTCCGGGCCCGGGCGGAGTATAAGGTCTGGCGTAGATAATCAGGGTGGGCCGGGAGGCGGCGGGGAGGCCAAGATCGATGGCTTCTCCCCGGGTAAGGAGGATTTTCACCGCAGCCAGGCGCTCCGTCAGCCCGTTGGCCGCCAACAGCCGCTCCACGCGGGCCTGCCAGTCGATGCCTTGGGGGAAGGGGATGCGGAAGACTTCGGCGGCAGCCCGAAGACGGTTTAGATGCTCGGATAAAAACCAAGGGGAGCCATTTTCGGCCCTGATGGTCTCAAAAAAGCCGTCGCCATAGAGCAAGCCCCGGTCATGGACGGAAATGCAGGCCTGGGAAGCCGGGAGCAGCTCGTCATTGAGCCAGACAAAAGCAACAGGGGAGCTCATCCGGATGTCATAAGGGAAGAAATCCGGCCCTCGGGGCTTTTTTCGCCCCCGGCCTTCTTCCCGGAATGTAACCCTCTCTCGATGAGGCCGAACAAGGTGCGGCCCTTGTGGAGGGTTTCTTCATATTCCTCCGCTTCGTCGGAATCATAAACCACGCCGCCGCCCACGGAAAAATGGCCCCACCCCTTGGAGATGACGGCCGTGCGGATGGCGATGTTCAGGTCCAGATTGCCGTGCAGCCCCAGGTAGCCGATGGCGCCGGTGTACACGTGCCGGACCTGGGGCTCCAGTTCATCGATGATCTCCATGGCCCGTATTTTGGGGCAGCCGGTGATGGAGCCGCCGGGAAAGGTGGCCTTGAGGATGTCCACATGGCTGATGCCGGGGCGAAGCTGCCCGGTCACGATGGACACCAGGTGATAGACGTTCTGATAAGCCTCCAGGCGCTTGTGCTCCGCCACCCTGACGCTGCGCACCCGGCAGACCTTGCCCAAATCATTGCGCAGCAGGTCGACTATCATGGAGAGCTCTGCGTCGTCCTTGAGGCTGGCGGCCAATTCCCGGCGCATGGCCTCATCTTCCTCCGAAGTGGCGCCCCGCGGCCGGGTGCCTTTGATGGGCCGGGTTTCCAGGTAATCCCCCCGGCGGTAAAGGAAGCGCTCCATGGAGGTGGACAGTATGCGGAAATCCCGGCAATTCAGATACGCATAAAACGGCGCGGGGTTCAGGGCAAAAAGATTTTGGAAGAGGGTGTAAGGCTCGCCTGCCAGGGGGAAAGAAAAACGCTGGGAAAGGTTGACCTGGTAAACGTCGCCCTGCCGGATGTAGTCACGGATGCGGCCCACTGATTTTAAATAAGCCTCACGGCTGAAGTTGCTCTTTAGCGGCCCCACGCTATAGGGAGGCGGCTGATGTTCGAGCCCCGGCAGGTCCTTCTCTTCGGGAGGCGTGAGCCGCCCTGAGGCATCTTCATGGTGCAGAGTTATGTTCCAAAATTTTCCGGCCTGCCGATCATGGATAATCAATCGGCGGGGAAACGCCAGCACCATTTCCGGCAGACCCAGATCATCCACAGCTGTTGTTGGGAGGCGTTCGATATGATTCTTCAAATCGTACGCCAAAAACCCCATACCGCCGGCGCTCAACGGCTCAAGGGGCGTCGGCCCGGGAAGCTCCAAGGCGTTCAGGAGGTCTTGCAGCACCGTGAACGGGCTGCCGAGCCTTGCCTGGGCTTGCTGCCCTTGCTCTATGACAATGTGGCTGCCTTTGGCCCGAAAAACCAGAAACGGATCCCAGCCCATAATGGAATAGCGAGCACAGTCCAGGTCGCCGCCGCTCAAAAGCAGCATGGCATAAGGGCTCCGGCATAGGGGCCCGAACAGCTCAGCCAGGCTCGTAACGGAGCCGGGAGGCTGGTAAGGCTCTATTTTAATATCCGCAACTCGGCCGAACATTAATATCTCGTTTTCAGTTTTCAGTTTTCAGTTTTTTTTCGGCAAAGACCGGAAGTCGGTCGAAAGCAGGACCTCAACTTTGACCTTTGATGAACTTTAAAACTATCTGCCCAGCTTCAGAAAATTACCCGCCAGTTCGTAGCCGTAAGTCGTGAGAAACGATTCAGGATGAAACTGAACTCCATGCAAGGGGTATTCTTTATGACTGAGGCCCATTATTACCCCTTCTGAAGTCCAGGCGGTGATTTCCAGTTCAGCGGCAAGGACGTCCGCAACCAGGGAATGATAACGGGCCCCCCACAACGGCGAGGGCAGGCCCTGGAATAACCCTTGGCCGCGATGAAAGATGCGGTGCCGCTTGCCGTGCACCGGGACAGGGGCGCGGACCGTGCGCCCGCCGAAAACTTCATTGATGGCCTGATGCCCCAGGCATACTCCCAAAATGGGGATATCCTGGTAAAATCGGGCAATCACCGCCTTGCTGACGCCGGCTTGGGCCGGCGCCTTGGGACCCGGGGAGATGCACAGCCACCTGGGTTTCAGCGCGGCAATTTCCGCCGGGCAGATGGCGTCATGGCGGAAGACCAGCACCTCAAGATCGAATTCATAAAAAAGCTGCACCAGGTTATAGGTGAAGGAGTCGTAATTGTCGATCATGACCAGGCGCATGCATTCACCCCGAAAACAAAAAGGCCACCCAGGAGCCTGGGTGGCCTCAGCGGGCCTGACATAACTCCAAAACCTCTTTAGCTCATTTAAGCTTCGCTGTCAAGTCAATCTCTTCGGGATCAAAATTCCTTCAAGCGTCCATCCGTCTTTCGGGATACAGGCGGATAAAGTACATAGTGCCGAACGCGGTGGCCTTTAAGCGGTGACTGTAGCTGTCATAGTGAGTCAAATAGGCCTCCTCAAAATCGGTGTCCACCGCCAGGCTTAGAGCCTTGTCCCAATCGCCGCCGCAAGCCTGCACCAGGGCCTGGGTGATCACCGCCCCGCCGTTTCGGGCTGTGGGGTCTACGGCAAACGCGGCCCCGCAGCGAGGGCATTCGCCGCCGTCAAATTCATACCATAAGCCTTCCAGTTCCTCGGGCCGGGGGATCTCCGACCGACAAAATGGACAGAGAACCGGCGCGGTCCGGTCCTGCCGCATATTAAGCACCACATGCCTCCTGGCTGTTAGTTTTTTTATTATCACCAATTTTTCGCCGACAGGCAATCCGCTTTCATTTCTTGACAGCATCAACAAGGGTGTTTATCTTGGGGTTAGTTTTTCAGGGAAAGGAGAGCCATCATGCCGGTCACGGTTTCTTTCAGCGACGCCGAGCAGCAGAGAATTGAAGCTATCCTCATCGACAAGGACCAGGAAGAGGCCTTACGGTTTTGTTCCGATTTGCTGGATAAATTCAGAAAACTGGAAGGCCACGCCTGCGGACCGAAACCCGCCGAAGGCTATCCGGGACACGGTTGATCGACCGGATGACTTGTTCTTGTCGCACTTCTGTGATTATCTTACCCTGCCCGACACGCGAAGGAGAACAATATGGCGGAAAAACTCTTGATTTTTGAAGACAAAGACCAAATCTACATCGAGGGCATCTGCATCGACCGGGACAAGGAGGAAGCCATGAAGTTCCTGAGCGAGCTTCATAATCGCCTCAAGGAACATCCCGGCCACGCCTGCGGTTTCAGAGGGTTCAAGTAAACCGCCCCTTTTCTCCCAAAAAACTTGGAGAATAAATGCGGCGGCTGGCTCTGGTAGCGGACACCCACACCTACCAGGCCGGCCTGCCGCGTTTGCTCGCTTTCTTTCAGAGCCGGGGGTTGACGGACCTGGCCTGCCTGGGCGACTGCCCGCCTGAGCCCTTCCGCCCCTGGCTTGACTCCCCCCGGCACCGGCTTTACTGGGTGTACGACTTTTACGGGCCGGAACTGCCCGAGGCCACGGCCAGCGGCATGGGCCTGAAGATTCCCGGCAATGTTTTTATAGCCCACACCCGGGCCCTGGTGTGGACGCATTTTAAGGACGAAATCCACGCCTACCTGGACGGCCCGGCCAGCGGAAGGGCTCCCCTCATGCTGTGCCACGGGCATACCCACGTACCCAGCCTGACCCACTACAAGCCGCCGGTCTACCGCCTCCTATATATAAACGACGCCTTGCACCCCCGGGAATTCCGGCCCCGGCAGGCCTGTATCGGGCTGGAAGCGGACACCTGCTACCTCCTGGTGCCCGGGGCCTTCACCCTCGAGGAAGGCCGCTATCCCGCGTTCAGCTTCGCGGTCCTGGACCTCGCGGCCCGCCGGGTGGCCATGGTGTCCCTCACGGGCCTGGAGGGGCTGGAGGAATTGGAGCTGTTCGGCAAGTAAGGGTTTTGGTTTTCCGTTTTCCGTTTTTGGTTTTTGGTTTTTGGTTTTTGGTTTTTGGTTATATAGTGGTTCCTGGGCGGAAGCCTGGTAACCAGTCAAAACGATCCCATTGGCTAGGCAACCCGCAGGGCATGATCTGCCCCACCTGGTTTTTAGAGCTGTCCCAAGGCCAAGATGATGCATTGGAGCACCCCGGCCGCCCAATCTCCCGGACGCGCCCGGTGGCACAGGCGTCTCGCCTGTGCGTTTTTAACTGATCCGCAAATGTCGGAATAAGGTCTTGCCTGCGTTCCTGGGTCAGCTTGTCCCCTTGCCCTGTAAATGTCAGGCCTTGAAAAATCGCATCGCGCCTCCAGCACGCCTCACAATATAGGCAATCCCGGCCTTGAGCCCAGGCGGGACCCCTGGCGGGACGCCTGTGCCACCAAGGTTATTTTTGTCCGGGAAGCCATGGCGCGCCGGAGAGACCCATATTGTCAGGGGAAGCAAAATTTGACCGCGCCTATGGTGGGAACCGCATGCCTGTTTGAAGGAATCAAAAACCAGCTACAGAAAACTGAAAACTGAAAACTGAAAACCGAAAACCCCCTTACGACGCTTCGATCCCCCCGTAAACCAAAAACCAAAAACTAAAAACCAAAAACCGCGTTTCCGGATTCCGGCACCAGGCGCCACTTGCCGGCCCGGAGCTCCTCCAGCACCAGGGCATCGGTGGGGAAGGCCAGGGGCGCCGGGGGCGCGGCCAGGGGAAAGAAGCGGGCGTCGTCCAGGTCGTCCGCGGGCGCGAGCCTGCCGCCTGTCACCCGGCCCGCGAACCAGAGGCCCACGGTGAGGCGCTTGGGGTCGTGAAAGTTGGAGTGCACGGCCACGACCTCCCCCACTTCCACCCTGAGGCCGGTTTCTTCGGCGAACTCCCGGGCCGCGGCGGCCCGGACCTCCTCGCCCCACTCCACATAGCCGCAGGGGATGCACCAGGCCCCGGCGTACTTGTTCCCTTTCCTTCGACCCCAGAGGATGTCGCCGCCCCGGCGCACGATGACGGCCACGCCCACCGCGGGGTTGACATAGTGGACCCGGCCGCAGGCGGCGCAGACCAGACGGGCCTGGCCGTTGATTTCTTTGGCTTCCAGAGGTCCGCCGCAGCGGGGGCAGAAGCGCAGGTCCGGAGGCAGGGGAAAAGGCGCAGATATCATGTCGCTATCATAGCACGCCAAAAGAAAAAGGGCAGCGGTAATGCCGCTGCCCCATGGTCTATCGCCTCTCCTAAGTTCAACTTGATGAAGGGATAAGGGTAGCCGGGCCAGCAACCTTCAGTAATCAAACCTGCACTTAGGCGGATTCTCAGGGCATCTAGCCGGTCATCGCGATAGATCCTGAAAGGCAAAACCACTTGCAGTCCTTGATTAGCAGTTGCAAGTCCGGGCAAAATCCTTTAAAAAAAATCGGGTTAGGCAACGACAAAGGCAGGGGCCGGAACCGGTCTCCTGAATCCCGGGCGGGTTCAGGCCAGGGCCCTTAAAGGCCGGGGTCGCCCCGCCAAATCTGCCAAGGCATTTAGCAGGCTGCGTAACCCCGCCCCTGCATTGCATTTAAAAATATTGCATCAAATCCGGGCGTTTCTCACATAGCCAATCCCACAGAGCTTAAAGGCACCAGCGTGAGCGCGGTCAAACTGGAAAACTTAAGAAACATCGGCATCATCGCGCACATCGACGCGGGCAAGACCACGCTTACGGAGCGCATCCTCTACTATACGGGCCGCACCCACAAGATGGGGGAGGTGCACAACGGCGCGGCGGTCATGGACTGGATGCCCGAAGAGCAGGAGCGGGGCATCACCATCACCGCGGCGGTGACCACCTGCCAGTGGAAGGGCGCGGTGATCAATCTCATCGACACGCCGGGGCACGTGGACTTCACCATCGAAGTGGAGCGCTCCCTGCGGGTCCTGGACGGGGCCATCGGGGTGTTCGACGCGGTGAGCGGGGTGGAGCCCCAATCCGAAACGGTGTGGCACCAGGCCGACCGCTACAAGGTCCCGAAGCTGGCCTTCATCAACAAGATGGACCGCCCCGGCGCGGACTACTGGATGAGCGTGGAAAGCCTCAAAGAGAAGCTGGGCGCGCACCCCCTGACCATCACCATCCCCTGGGGGGCCGAAGACCGCTTCCAGGGCGTCATCGACCTCCTGTCCCTGAAGGCCCTGAGGTGGCAGGAAGAGACCCTGGGCGCGGCCTTCGACGAACTGGAGATTCCCGAGGGCCTCAAGGAGGAGGCCGCAGCCCGGCGGGAGGCGATGCTGGAAGCCTTGGCGGAGGTGGACGACGCGTTCATGGAGGCCTACCTGGCGGACCGGCCCTTTACGCCGGAAGAGCTTAAAGACGCCATCCACCGGGCCACCATTGCGCTCAAGGCGGTGCCGGTCTATGCCGGCGCGGCCTTGCGCAACAAAGGCATTCAGCCCCTTTTGGACGGCATCAAGCTGTTTCTTCCCAATCCCCTGGAAGTCCCGCCTATACACGGGGAGAACCCCAGGACCGGCAAAGAGGAAACCCGACCGGCCCGGACCGACGGCCCGCTGGCCGCGCTGGCCTTCAAGATACAAATTTTGCAGGGCCAGCGGCTGACCTATGCGCGGCTTTATTCCGGGACGCTCAAAGCCAGGCAGGACGTGTACAATTCCATTAAAAAGGTGTCCGAGAAGGTGGGGGGCATTCTGCGCATGCACGCGCACAAGCGCGAACAGCTGGACGAGGCCCGGGCCGGCCAGATCGTGGCCCTGGCGGGCCTCAAGGTCACCACCACCGGCGACACGCTGTGCGACTCGGCCAACCCCATCATTCTGGAGCCCATTTCCGCGTACGTGCCCGTGATCTCCCTGGCCATCGAGCCGGAGACCCGGGAGGACCAGGAGCGGCTGGGGCCGGCTCTGGCCCGCATGTCCGAAGAGGACCCGAGCCTTCGCATCCACACCGACGAAGACACGGGTCAGACCCTCCTGTCCGGCATGGGCGAGCTGCACCTGGAAGTGGTCCTGCACCGGCTGGAGCGGGAGTTCAACACCCATCTGCGCTCGGGCCGCCCCCAGGTGGTCTATCGGGAAACCATTGCTGCCGAAGCCGAAGCCACGGGTGTTTTCGACCGGGAGCTGGCCGGCAAGGCCCACTTCGCCCAGGTGACCCTCAAGGTGTCGCCCCGGAAGCAGGGCGCGGGCAATTTCTTTCTCTCCCACCTGCCGGAAGACCATCCGGCCCATGCCTTTGTGCCGGTGGTGTCCCAGGCCGTGGCCGAGGGGCTGGAGGGCGGGCCGGTGCACGGCTACCCGGCCGTGGATGTCATGGCGGAGCTTTTGGACGCGTCGGTGCGGGAGGGGCAAAGCACCGAGATGGCCTTCAGGGTTGCGGCCATGGCCGCGCTGAGGCAGGCCATGATACAGGCCAAGCCCCTGGTTCTGGAACCCATCATGAAGGTGGAGATCATCACCCCGGAGGAGTTCACCGGCGAGGTCATCGGCGATCTGCATGCCCGCAAGGGAAAAACCGAGCAGCTCCTGGCCAAGGGGCCGGTGCGCCTGATATCGGGACACGCGCCGCTGTCCCAGATGTTCGGCTACGCCACGACGCTGCGCTCCCTGACCCAGGGCCGGGGCACCTTTACCTTGCAGTTTGACCATTTCGGGAGCGTGGAGAAGTAGATTTGCGGGAGAAAAGGGCCAGGAACCCGAAGCCCCTGCCCCACCCCCCAACACTCACTGCACCGGCAGGATGAACATGTTCTAGAAAATTTGGGAGAATTACATGGCCATAGAACAGACATTGTCCTTAATCAAGCCCGACGGCGTGAGCCGGGGGCTGATCGGCGAGGTGATCAAACGCTTCGAAGCCGCAGGGCTGAAAATCCGGGCCCTGAAGATGGTGCGCCTGACCCAGGAGCACGCCCGGGTCTTTTACGAAGTGCACCAGGAGCGGCCGTTTTACGACAGCCTCACCCAATTCATGAGTTCCGGGCCCATCGTGGCTATGATACTGGAAGGCGAAGACGCCATCGAAGTGAACCGTCGGCTCATGGGGGCCACGGACTACCGCCAGGCCGACCCCGGCACTATCCGGGCCGATTTCGCCCGGGACATTGAAGCCAACATCGTGCACGGCTCCGATTCCCCTGAGACCGCGGCCACGGAAATCAACTTTTTTTTCAACGCCCTGGAACTCATGTAAATGCCCCGCCCGCCCGCCGGAGAAGTCGGCCTCATCGCGGCGCTGGCCGAACGTTTCGCCCCGCCACCCCCGGAAGTGGTTTTGGGAATCGGCGACGACTGCGCCGCGCTTGACCTTGGCGGCCCCGATTACCTCCTGTGGACCCTGGACACCCTGGTGGAAGGGGTGCACTTCGACCCGGCCTATATTTCCCTCAAACAGTTGGGCCGCAAGTCCCTGGCCGTCAACCTGAGCGACATCGCGGCCATGGGGGGGGAGCCGGCCTATGCTCTCCTGTCCCTGGGCTGGCCTCCGGATCGGGAGCTGTCGGCCGCCCTTGAATTCGGAGTTGGCCTGGCCGAACTGGCCCGGAATTACGGCGTCGCGGTAATCGGCGGCGATACGGTGGCCTCGCCCCGCGGCATCATGGTTACGGTGGCGGTGTTGGGGAGGGTGCCCAAGGCGGAGATGCTCACGCGGGCCGGAGCCGAAATCGGCGACGGGATTTATGTCACCGGTAATTTGGGGGATGCCGCCGCGGGCCTGGAAATTCTGCGCCGGGGACTGGCCTTCGCGCCGGACTTGGCCGCCCCTCTCCTCAAGGCCCATCTCGACCCGGAGCCGCAACTGGCCGCGGCCAGGGTCCTGGCGCAAAAACGACTGGCCCATGCCGTTATTGATCTTTCCGACGGCGTCGCCACGGACCTCCACCACATTTGCCGGGCCAGCCTCGCGGGGGCCAGACTGGAGGCGGGAGCGATCCCCGTTTCGGCCGGAGTTGAAGCCGTGTCACGTGAGCTTGGGAGAAACCCTCTGGACCTGGCCTTGAAAGGCGGCGAGGATTATCAGCTTCTGTTCACCTCACCCCCGGACGCCGGGCCGGAGCTCATGGAGGCCTTCGGTCGGGCCGGCCTTCCCGCTCCGATAAAAATCGGCGTTGTCGTCTCGGGCCGGGAAGTGACGCTGGTCACCGCGTCCGGGGAAGAGATCATCTCCGGGAGCGGCTTTGACCATTTCCGGCTTGACCTGGGATGTGGGAAGGCGTAACATGAAGTTAATCCCAAAATTATTTTGCCCCGAACGAGCCTCAATCTATGTCTGAAAGAAAAGCAGAGCGTCCCCTGAAAGTCTGCTCCACCTGCCGCTACTGGACTCCCAGGTTAAAGGGCTATTGCGACCGGCTTCAGCAAGGAGCCGGAAAGTTCCACATCTGTGAAGGCTGGAGCAGCGCCGCGGAAGAAACCGAAGACCTGATTCTCGCCGAACCTCAAAAAGCGGCGCGCCGCTCCTAGTTCGGCAGGACAGGACCGAGAGCCAAGCTCCGGACCATTTCCGGCTGATCTGGCAGGAGGGTGATATGCAGGACATCGCGTTCGACGCCCTGGTCCACGGGGTTTATGTAGTCACCACCCGGGTGCGCGACATCATCAACGGCATGACCGCGTCCTGGGTTTCCCAAGTGTCGCTCAAGCCTTTGCTCCTGATGGTCTCCATCGCCCCGGCCCGTTACACTCACGACCTCATCTTGGAAAGCCGGGTCTTTGCTATCAATGTCCTGACCGTGGACCAGGTGGACTTGGGGAAGCGTTTCGGGTATAAAAGCGGGCGCAAGGTGGACAAGTTTGCCGGCCTGGAGTATAAAACCGCCAAGAGCGGAGCGCCCTTTTTGCCCCAGGCTTATGCTTATTTTGACCTGAAGCTGGTGGATACCTTTACGGCAGGCGACCACACCCTCTTTGTGGGAGAAGTGGCGGACGCCAGGATTCTCCAAAAGGCCGCACCGCCGCTGGTTTTCCACAAAAAGGATTTCTTCTAGAAAAAATAATTGACAGACCGAGACGAGTGTTTTAGATGTATTAGCGATTTGTCGGGTTTTGGTTTATTTAGTGGATTAAAAAAAATTTTTGGGTTTTTTTCATGAATTTTCGTAACTTAGGGATAATTTGCCTCAACCGCGGCCTCAAAGAGGAATGTCAAAATTGCTTATGGTGGGAATGGGATTCCCAAAAGGGCTTTTGCTGTAATTGTCAAAGCTTGGTGTGTCCCATTTATCGGCAGAAACTTTTTTTCACCGACTTCTTGTCGCCCGTCTACGCCAAAACTCCTCGCTGAGCCAGAGCTTTCGCCCGAAGGCGCCGGCTGAGCATATCGGCTTGGCGCAAGGGCAAAGGCAAACGGTAGCGCCTCACGCAGCCCAGGGTGATTTCCAGGCACTCCTCCAAAGTAAGGAGGTGCCCGGGAGAGAGATACAGGGGTCTCACCCTGTCCTGGGTCCGCACGATCAAGCCCACCACCTGTCCTTCCCGGTATAGGGGACTGGCGGCGCCCGCTTTGCCGTCCGGGTCCACGCCCTCGCCCACCAAGCGGCTCTTGGCCACCCCGATGGTGGGGATATCCAGGAGCACTCCCAGGTGGGAAGCCAATCCCAGCCCCCGGGGATGGGCGATGCCCTGGCCGTCCACCAGCACCACGTCCGGGGCCTGACTCAACCCGGCCAGGGCCGCGGCCAGGATGGGGGCTTCCCGAAAGCTCAGCAATCCGGGGATATAAGGGAAGGGGATGTCGTCCTCCGCCCCGGCTTCTTCCAGCAAAACCAGGTCAGGATAAGCGTACAGCGCCGCTGCGCCGAAGATGCGCTTTCCCCGCTTGTCATAAGCCGCGTCCACCCCGGCCACGAGGTTGGGGGTTCGTCCCAGCGGAGCGATCTTCACCCGATCGCGGCTGGCTTCCTGCCAGGCCACGGCTTCGTGGTAATTGCGGGGATGGAAATGGATGGGCTGAATTGACATAGATATTCAAGTTAAAATCATGGGAAGGTTAGACCACCCTTAATTATTCGATTTTTTACCGAAAACTGAAAACTGAAAACTGAAAACCGCTTTTACAACTCTCCCCAGACCTTGCGGCTGTGGAGGATTTTCTTTTTCACGGTGGCCCAGGTCTCGGTGGTGAGAAACGACTCGGGCCAGCGGGTGGCCATGCGGGTCCACATCTCCCAGGGGACAGCGAAGCTCAACTCGTCAGGCCGGTGGAATTTGCGGGCAGAAGGGTCCCAGCCGCCCACCACCGCCCTGAGCTTGCCCTCCGCACGATATTTGAGCGGCCAGGTGACGACGAAGGAGCAGTCGGCTCCGAAGGGCGCGGCCACGGCCTCGATGTCGTTGGTCACAAAGGTGACCAGGGTATGGAGGCCGGCCAGCATTTCGGGCCGCGCAAAGAAAATAACCACTTCGGGCTGTTCATCCGGGGCGAATTGGCTGAGGGGCTTGAACACGCAAAACCTGGCCGGGGCCGGCAGAGGGTCGATGGCGTTAAAAAAAGCCCGGGTGGCTGCCGGGGATTCGAAATAGTGCTCCCCTTCAATCACATCGGGGATGCCGCTGGAGACGTAATGCGCGATGAAATCCAGCTGCGGCTTGTTGAACCCCAGGTAAAAAGCCCCGCCCAGGCAGCCGAAGCGGTCCCGGCTGAAATAGGCCGCGGTGTGTTTCCGGCGGGCCCGCCAGATATTGGCCATGACGCAGGAAAAGCCGGCGAACGCGGCGCCCAAGTCCGCCTCCCCTCTGGCCTCCATCTCCGCGGTGGGAAGCCGGCCCGGTTTGGGGGAGAACCCCTCCGCGGGCTCCTTATCGGTGTAAAAGACTCCGAAGGGCTCTTCCGTCGCGCCCAAAGCCTCCAGCAAGCCTTTGACATCCATGGTCGTTTCCTCCTAATAGTTCAAGGTTCAAGGTTCAAGGTTCAAAGTTGGAACCGCAAACTATTTCCCTAAAGGATGAAGAGCAGTTTTGTAAAAATGACCTTGAATTTTAACTTTTAACCTTGAACCAAAGGCTAATTTCTCACCAATTCCCGGCTGTAAATGAAGGCGCCGTCCCGGCGCTGCAATTGGCCGTCGAGATGTTCCAGAATCCAGCCGCTTTCACCCCGGCCGCCGAAGGGCAGGCGCAGCGGCGTCATCAGGAAATCGGGATTATCGTACACCATGCCGAAGGTCTGAAGAAACTGCTCGGCCGCGCCGGCCGGAGGGGTGCCGAAAAAGGCCACCAGGAAGGGGTAGCGGCTTTGCAGCACCCGCTGCACCGCCTCTTGATCCGAGACTACCGGGGTCAAAGCCAAAAACGGTCCGAACAGCTCCACGTCCGGCGGCTCCGGCGTTTCCACCAGGAAAGGCCCCTGCCACACGCCGTTTCTCTGAAAGGGCGCCAAAAATTCAGGGGCCTCAAGAGCGTCCAAAGCCCGGTCCAGGAGCGTGCGGGTGCGCTCCACTTTGATGGGGCCGATCCAGGTTTGGGGGTCCTCGGGCGCCCCCACCCGAATATCGGCCATCATCTCCAGGATAAGCCGCCGGGCTTGGGGGTAGACGTCCTGATGAATATAGGCCCGTTTCGGGCAGGTGCAGTACTGGCCGCCGTTCAGATAGGCCCGCTTTACCAGAAAGTTCACGGCCTGTTGGACCGGGGCGTTTTGAAACAGGATAACCGGCGGCAGGCCGCTGGGGCCGGCAAAGAAAAGTTTGTCAAAGGAATGAGCCTCCTTGGCGTAAATGGCCCCCACTTCGCCGCCCCCGGAAATATAAAACACCCGCACCTCGGGGTCGGCCACGCAGCGCTCGCCGAAGACGCGGTTGTCCAGGCCGGTGACGGCTTCAAATTCGGGGAACGGCTGCACAACTTCTTTTAAGATATGGGCGGTCCGGGGCGCCTGGGAAGAACAGCTGAAGCGGAAGCGGTTGCCGCCCAGGACGGCAGAGCCGCCCAACCGGGCCAGCATCACCGAGGCCGCGTCATAAGCAAAGATGGCAGCCACTATCCCGTAAGGTTCCTTGCCGGCGACATTGGCCGCCTCCTCCTCCATGGTATTGAGATAGTCCACCGCCAGGTCCACCTCTAGTGCGGTGATCCAATGAGGGGCGCCGATATCAGCGGCCGCGGCCGCGGCCAGGTCTTGCCGCCGCGCCGCCAAGCGACCGGCCAGATCGCTGAGCAGCGCCAGGCGGTGCTCCAGGTCAGGGTTCACCTTCCAACTCCTTTCAACTTCTATAATTCCAATTTACCATATCATAAAGAGCCGCGGTTGGGCCGCGCCGGCATAGAAAAGTTGCCCAAGAGACATTCGGCCTGACCGGGGAAGTGATTGTTTTAGCGGTTATTAGCGGGTAGAATTGAAAAGGAGGGGAAACGCGGTCATGGAACAGCTTTCGCAGCAGGAAAAAGACCTGATCCGGGAAAAAATTATGGAAAAGTACGACCGGGTGGCGTTGTCCCCCGGCGGCTGCTTCCGTTATCCCATCGGCCGGGAGGGCGTCAGGGCGCTGGGCTATCCGCCGGAGTTGTGGCAGGATCTGCCGGATGATGTCCTGGCCTCCTTCTGCGGGGTGGGTAACCCCTTCAGCCTGGGGTCTGTCCAACCGGGCGAGGCGGTGCTGGACATCGGCTGCGGGGCCGGGTTTGACGCGTTCGTGGCCGCCAAATTGGCAGGCCCCCAGGGCCGGGTGGTGGGCATCGATATCACCCCCGCCATGGTGGCTAAAGCAAAAGAGCACTTGCGGCGGGTCCCTGTGCCGCAGCTTGTTTTCCAAATGGGCGAAGCCGAGGCCCTGCCCTTCCCCGACCGGGACTTTGACGTGGTCATTTCCAACGGGGTCCTGAATCTCACCCTGGACAAGGAAAAAGCCGTGGGTGAGATTTACCGGGTGTTGAAACCCGGTGGTCGGGCCATGCTGGCCGACATGGTGCTGGTGGAGGCTTTGCCTCCGGATCGGGAACGCCGGATTGAAAACTGGTACCAGTGAATCGGCGGGGCCATACCGGGAACGGAGTTCCTGGCCCTTCTGGAGCGAGCCGGATTTAAAAAGGCGAAGTTGCAGGGTTATACGGGCTTCAAGAGCTCGCCCTTTACCGAAGGAGCCCTGTTTTCTGCCGAAAAGGGATAAAGTCGGAGATTTTAAAGCACAAGCGGACGCCTGTGCCACTTGCCATTGACGGATTATTGCACTTCCGTGGGTCTTCTCCTCTGCTGTTATTTGCACCCTGAGGTTTCCTTAAGAAACAGACCGGGGCGCACCCCCAAAATGGAAAGAGGATATTTTGATACTTTGCTTTCCTTCTCTCCCCCTTAGGGGAGAGGATTGAGGTGAGGGGGGTTGAAAGGACTTCCTTGTCCGCTGTATCCGCTGCGGAGCTTAGCGTCTTAACCCATCGAAACCCATGCCCGACCCGCCGCCGAATGAACCGGGACTCCGTCCCTGCCCTCCCGCGCCTCTGCCGGAGAAGGACCTGATAGGTGCACCGGGCGACTGGAGGGAGCGGCCGCTCCTGCCCGGAACCGATTGCAAGCCCTGCCTCGGCTGAACCTGAGGCAAGGGTGTTTGCCTGATTGCCGGGCTGCGGCCTTGGGGAACCGTCCTGAGTTGCGGCCTGGCGGGCACGGTTTGCTGGACCGGGGGCTGGGGCTGGAGCCGGAATTGCTGCTGCCGCCGCAATTGCCGCTGCTCAAGCTGCCGTTGCAACTGAATCTGCTCCTGCTGCCGCTGCAATGATTCGAACCGCCTCTGCTGGCGCTGCTGCAGGAGCCGCTGTTGCTCCCGTAATACCTCCTGCTGTCGGAACACCTCCTGTTGCCGCAAGGCCTCCTGCTGTCGAAGCTGAGGCTGAAGAACTTGTTGCCTCTCCTGCGCCCGCCTCTGGATCAGACGCTGCTGCCCTTGTTCCATGATGCCGGTCTGCTCCTGCCGGCGCTGCCGCAGGGTTGGCGAAGGAATGCCGGATGAGGGCGTTCCCCGCAATATCTCCGTTTGACGGCCAGGGACGGCTACACCCGCGGGCGCGGGACGGATGATCTCAATCACGCGCGCCCCGGCTTCCTCACGCCGCTCCAGCGTCGGGGCCTGTCTGGCGGCGGGTGGGGATGGAGACGGGGCCGACAACCGGGGCAACGGCGCTTCGGCAACGCGAGGGGCAGTTCTTGCCACGGCTCTTTCAGGAAGACTCATGCCTCTGACCCCCTTCAGTGCTTCCGGTCCCAACCGGTTGCGGTGGGGCAAAGCAATGGCTCGGGGAATCTCCCGACTCACCCGGGGGAGATTGACCGCCACCCGGACGGCATCGGGCCTGAGCAGGTTGGCCTCGGCAAGTTTTCGGTCCTGAACAGGAGTGACCGCAAACCGCTGACCCTGCAAAACCGGCGCGGGCACGATCCGGCGGATGAACGGCTGGCTCGCAAGGACTTGGTTGGGCGGCAGCACATTTTTCAGGTTTCTGAAGTGAACATCCTTAACAAACTGATTGATGACAATGATATTGATGCCCGCCACCCGGGAGATAAAAGGAAATGAGGGGCCGAAGGCGAAAAAGGCGTTGGGCGCAAAGCTCGAGAAGAAAATATCGGGTAAGAAGTAGGTCCTGAAGGCCAGAAAGGGGCTCCACAGAAAAGGGGCCAGGCAGCCGCAGTTCCAGTAGGAGTAGGCCGGAAGGTAGGGTTGGCCGAACCCCAGAAGAAAGCTGGAAGCAGGAGAAAACGTCCAAAAGGGCGGCGTGAGCAGGTCATAGAGCGGCGCGCCGGGATAATATCCCGTTTCCGGATAAAAGGCAGGCACGGGCTCATAATCGGGTGGGGGCAGCGGCGCCCAGCCGATGTACTCGTCGCTGGTACGCCACACCGCGGTGGAGGGGTACCAGGTGCTGCCCGGCGACCAGACCCAGCCGTATTCAATGGTGGGGAACCAATTGCCGTAGTGGTAGGTGGCCCACCCCCAGGGCTCCTCGGTTTCGAACACCCAGCCCGCTTCGGTGGGCACCCAGCGGCCGTTGAGGTACGGGCGCCAGTCTTCGGAGACCCCGGTGGGAAACCACACCGGCCCGTATTTGCCGTAGTCGATCCATTTGCCGTAAGGCGCCAGGGCTTCGTAAAACAAGGCGAAATCCTGCACCTCGCCGGTTTGGCTCAACGCCGGAGTCAGGCCGAACCCCAGGACCAGGGTCAGAATCCCCAGCCCGACAAAGAGTTTTGAAGCTTGTTTTTGCAGCATGGCTTTACCCGACAGCGCGCCGGATCACCTTGTTAAGCCTGCTTCTCCTCCGGCAGGAGGAGGTAGGCCTCCACAAAGGGGTCCAGATCGCCGTTCAGCACCGCGTCCACGTTGCCTTCTTCGTGAGAGGTGCGATGGTCTTTAACCAGGCGGTAGGGCTGGAGCACGTAAGAGCGGATTTGGCTGCCCCAGGCGATGTCCTTCTGGGTCTCCTGGATTTCCGCTTTCTTTTCTTCCCGCTTGCGCTTTTCCAGATCGTAAAGGCGGGCCCGGAGGACCTTCATGGCCAGTTCCCGGTTGCGGTGCTGGGAGCGCTCCGACTGGCTGGTCACCACGATGCCGGTGGGCAGGTGGGTGATGCGCACCGCGGAGCTGGTCTTGTTGACGTGCTGGCCCCCGGGGCCGCTGGCGCGAAAGGTGTCGATCCGCAAATCATTGTCATTGATGGCGACTTCGATGCGCTCATCCACCTCTGGAAGCACCTGGACCGCGGCAAAGGAGGTGTGCCGACGGCCGCTGGCGTCAAAAGGGGAAATGCGCACCAGGCGGTGAATGCCGTGCTCGCTCTTGAAACGGCCGTAAGCGTGGGGACCGCTGGCGGTAAAAGTAACGCTCTTGACCCCGGCCTCATCTCCCTCCAGCAGGTCAATGGTCTCGGTTTTAAAACCCTTGCTTTCAGCGTAGCGCAGGTACATGCGCAGGAGCATCTCGGTCCAATCCTGGGCCTCGGTGCCGCCCGCGCCCGCATGGATGGTGATAATGGCGTTCTTGTCGTCGTCCTCTCCCGTCATGAGAAGCTGGAGTTCCCAATCCCGGAAGGTGCGCTCCAATTCAGTCAGCTCGGAAGCCACCTCCTTCAGAGCCCGGGCGTCTTCTTCCTCCACAGCCAGATCCAGGAGGATTTCCAGATCCTCCACCTGCTTTTCCCGCCGGTGGTAGTCCTCCACTGCGGCCAGCAGAGCCGAGCGTTCTTTAAGAACTTCCGCGGCCTGGGCGACGTCATCCCAGAAGCCGGGTTTGGCCATCAGTTCGTCCAACTGCTGTAATCTCTCTTGCTTGCCGGTCAGATCAAAGATGACCTCGAAGAAGGGCGAGCTTGTCCTTAAAGTGGCTTATTTTCGCCCTGACTTCAGCAACATCGGGCAGCATAGGACCTCCAAAAAAATGAGGGTGCGTCCCGCGCACGGGTGACAGGTGCGCAGGGCGCACCCTTTTAAATATTTGACTCAAATCGGGTGCGCGGTTTTAAACAATTTACCACAAATAATGAGGATGGTAAAGCAGGGGCGAAGTTACCCGACGAGGACGCCGGCCAAAACCAGGATTTCCCCCAGTTCGTTGACGGCCCCCAATACATCGCCGGTAATGCCTCCCAGTCGACGGCGGAAATAGGGCCTCAGAAGTGTGATTATTATTAAGGCGAGACCGGCCATCAAGGCCAAGCCGCGGACCCCGGACATGAGAAAAGAAAAGATGGCGGCGCTCAGGGTCGCGCCGGTTAAAATGCCGGCGCTCATCCCCTGGGTCATGGCCTGGCCCAGGCCGCCTTCGGGGCGGGCATAGGGCGAAAGCGCCGCCAACAGGACCATGCCCCACCGGCTGAGCACGGGGAAGACCATGAGGGCCGCATGTTTTCCTTGGGCGGCGATGCCCAGGAAGAAAGCGAATTTCAGCAGCAGGATGAGGATCAATCCCACCGCGCCGAAGGTTCCGAGACGGGAATCCTTCATGATTGCGAGTCGGGACTCCGGGGTGGCGCCGCCCCCCAGGCCGTCCAAGGCGTCAGCCAGGCCGTCCAGATGGAGGCCCCGGGTGGCAACCGCGGTCAAGGCCACCAGCAATGCGGCGGCTGCCATATCCGGCAGAAATTTTGCCATAACCTGGAACGCGGCCCAGTAGGTCAAGCCGAGAACAGCCCCTACCCAGGGGAACCAGAACATGGACCGGGCCAGATCCTGGGGCGCGGCCAGGGGCAGCCGGGGCCAGGGGAATATGGTAAGGAAAGTCAGGGCCAGGGGAAAAGTCCAAGACATGGTTAGTTCAAGGTTCAAGGTTCAAGGTTGAGACCTCTGCTAAAGTCTTGTAGGGGCTTGATTCATCAAGCCCTTCAGGGCGCAATGAATTGGCCCCTACAAAAAAATCTCAATTAATCAATATCCTTTTATAAAAAAACCTTGGCATTTTTTAAGCGCCTCAGCCGTGTCGGCAATTTGGCAGAGGTCAAAAGTTGGTTGATGATTCGCGGCCTTTGCCCACCCTGCCTGGCACCTGGCACCTGTCACCTACTTCGACGCGACGCCGGCATCCGCGAAGGTGGCCATTTCCCGGTAAATTTTGAGGCCCGCCTCCAAAAGCCCCAAGCCCAAAACCGCGCCGGTGCCTTCCCCCAGGCGCATCTGGAGGTTCAATAAGGGGGAAAGGCCCAGGCTGTCCAGCATAATCTGGTGGCCGGGCTCCACCGAGCGGTGCGCGGCGATCAGATAATCGGTAACCGCGGGAGCCAGCCGCGCCGCCACCAAGGCGCCGGCGGTGGCGATAAGGCCGTCCAGGAGCAAGGGGCGGCCCGCGGCGGCCGCACCCAAAATCAACCCCGCGATACCGGCGATTTCCAGTCCCCCCACTGAAGCCAGAACCCCTAAAGGGTCATTGGGCTCAGGGCGGTGCAGGCTCAAGGCCCGGTTGATCACGCCGATTTTGCGGCGCAGGGCCGGGTCGTCGATGCCGGTGCCCCGGCCGGTGACCGCGGCTACCGGCCGCTCCGTAAACACCGCCCCCAGAGCCGCGGCCGCGGTGGTGTTGCCGATGCCCATATCGCCCGCAGCCAGGGCGTCCACCCCCTGAGCCACGGCTTCCTGGGCTCTTTCCACCCCTACCCAAACCGCCCGGGCCGCGTCCTCGCGGCTCATGGCCTCCTGCTGAGCCAGATTGCGGGTGCCGTAGGCCACCTTGCGGGAGATGAGGCCGATATCGGGCTCGAAGTCATGATTAACCCCGATATCCACCACCTCCACCTCGGCGCCCACATGGCGGGCCAGAACATTGATGCCCGCGCCGCCCCGCAGGAAATTGTAAATCATCTGATAGGTGACCTCCTGGGGAAAGGCGCTCACGCCTTCGGCCACCACGCCGTGATCCGCGGCAAAGACCACCACCCGCTTTTTTCCCAGGGTGGGCAGCAGCTCTTCCCGCATGCACACATAGCGGGCGGCCAGCTCCTCCAGGCGGCCCAAACTGCCGGGGGGCTTGGTGAGGGAATCCAGGCGCTCTTTGGCCTTGGCAAGCCAGGCGGTGCTCACCGGCTTTATTTGTGCAACAAACTGCGATAATCGGTATTCCATCTATTCTCCTTTGGGAGGGGACTTGAGCATCAACGGTAAGCCCGCCACGCATAGCAAAACCAGATCAGCCTTTGCCGCCAGCCGCTGGTGGAGGCCTCCGGCAGCATCCCGGAACTGTCGGGCCAGGGGATTATCGGGCACAATCCCCCAACCTACTTCGTTGCTCACCAGAATCAACGGCGTGACGGTGCGCCCGGCGGCCTCAACGACTTCCCCGCAAGCCTTTTCCAGGTCAGCTGCAGAAGGCTCCCCCATCAGAATGTTGCTAAGCCACAGGGTAAGGCAATCCACCAGGATAACCCGGTAGCTTCCTTGAGCCCGGTCGATGGCCGCGGCCAGTTCCAGGGGCTCTTCCCAGGTATGCCAATCTGTGCCCCTGTCCTGCCGGTGTTTGTCGATGCGGGCCGCCATCTCCGCATCGCCCGGCTCGGCCGTAGCCAGAAAGAGGCGAGGCGCGCTTCTGGCCTCGGCCAGCCGCAGGGCCAGACGGCTCTTGCCGCTCCTGGCCCCTCCTAATATCAATGCCAGGCGGAATTCGCCGGATAAAATAAAGTTCATATCATATTTGGAAGCGCGCCGGCTTTCCAGAAGGGTCTTTTCTCCTGATTCTGGTTGACCATTAGAGGCAATTTTGCAATGATACAAGCAGCATACCAAACCAAGACCAAGGGGGAGCCATGGACTTTACTTTAACACCTGAGCAAAAGACAGTCCAGGAAAAGGCCCGCCGGGCTGCCGGGGAAGTCACGGAAAAGGCGGCCCTTTTGGACCGGAAAGGGAGCTTCCCTAAAGAAATCCTTGACTTATGGGCCGAGGCCGGTTTTTTTGGATTGTCTCTGCCCAAGGAATTCGGCGGCGGCGGGCATGATTACGTCTCCTATTGCCTGGCCCAGATGGAACTGGCCCAGGCCTGCCCCGCGGCAGCCCTTATCTTACACCTCAACCACACCCTTTTCGGCTTGGCCATTTCCCAGTTCGGCACTCCGGATCAGAAGCTCCGCTATTTGCCTCCGGTAGCTCGGGGTGAAGTTTATGCCTGCTTCGGCCTGACGGAGCCGGAGGCCGGATCTGACCCCAGCCGCCTCAAGACCACGGCCGTTAAGGATGGCAGCGAGTGGCTTCTTACCGGGGGAAAAAATTTTGTCACCTCCGGTGACCGGGCCCGCTACGGTCTGGTGGCCGGACTCACCGACCCAAACCAGGGGCCCAAAGGCATCTCCGCTTTCATTGTCGATCTGAAAAGCAAAGGGGTGAAACGCGGTCCGGTGGAAGAAAAAATGAGCCTGAGCGGGGCAAATTCAGCTTCCCTGATATTCAACGAGGTGCGGGTCCCTGCCACCGCGGTTTTAGGGGAAGTGAACCAGGGGCTGAAGGTTTTCCTGACCACCCTGGAAGGCGCCCGGGTGGGAGCCGCGGCTCAGGCCGTGGGCATCGGCCGGGCTGTGCTCAAACACGCCCTGGACTACGCCCGCCAGCGGGAGCAGTTCGGCCAGGCCCTGACGCAGTTCCAGAATATTCAGTGGAAGCTGGCCGACATGGCCACGGACCTGGAGGCCGGGGCGCTCCTCACCCTAAAGGCCGCCTGGCTCAGGGACAACAATCGGCCTTACGGCACCGCCGCGGCCATGGCCAAGAGATTCGCCACTGACACCGCAATGCATGCCGCGCTGGAAGGAGTGCAAATTCTGGGGGGCTATGGAGTCCTGAAAAAATACCCCATGGAAAAATATTTCCGGGACGCCAAGGCAGGGCAAATTTATGAGGGAACCAACGAAATCATGCGCCTGATCATCGCCCGGGATTTGATCAAAGGCGGAATTTAAGACAAGACGGTTTTTAGTTTTCAGTAAAAACTAAAAAGAAAGACCGACGAAGGCGGCAGGCCTGTCAGCCTCCGATGAAAAAATGGCAAAAGGACCCAAACTCAAACCTGTAATTTTTCAGAATGAAGGATAGATTATGCGCCGGCGTTTGGAGCAAGGTCACATCCAGGTTTACACCGGCGAGGGCAAGGGTAAGACCACCTGCGCCTTCGGCTTGGCCCTCAGGGCGGTGGGACAGGGTCTGCAAGTTTACCTCATCCAGTTTCTGAAAGGCCAGGACACCGGAGAACTGAAAGCCGCCCAACGGTTGGCGCCGGAACTCACGGTGCAGGGCTTTGGCCGGCCGGTGCTGGTCAATCTGAGAAATCCCACGCCCGAAGACCTGGCCCTGGCGCGGGACGGCCTGGATTTGGCCCGCCGGGTAATCGCCGGGGGGGACTATGACCTGGTGGTCCTGGATGAAATTAACGTCGCCCTGGCTTACAATCTCATCCCCCTGAAGGAGGTGCTGGACATGTTGAAACGGCGCCCCGCGGGGGTGGAGGTCGTCCTGACGGGCCGGGCGGCGCCGCCGGAGTTGATTGACGCGGCAGATTTAGTCACCGAAATGGTGCCCCGGAAGCATTACTGGGACAAGGGAACCAAGGCCAGACAGGGGATTGAGTGGTGATAAGCCAACTTGGAGAAATTATCAGGTTTTTAGGGATGACCCTGACGCCACACCTTACCGGGGCCCAGCAAGGTTCGTCGAGTCCCCGGCCGCCTTAAGTGACGGGCACGGAGGCCCCGCCCCGCTTCTCGGCACAACACTTCATTTCCACACCCCGTCGATTTCGGCCTGGCATTTGGGACATTTGCCGTCTTTGAGGATGAAGCCCCGGATCGCATACCCCAGGCGGTCGATCAGGAGTTCGCCGCACTGATAGCAGTTCGTGCTCTCCCCTCCCTGGCCGGGAATATTGCCGGTATAGACATAGCGCA
The DNA here is from genome assembly GCA_030018495.1 of Deltaproteobacteria bacterium. Taxonomy (GTDB): domain Bacteria; phylum Desulfobacterota; class Desulfobaccia; order Desulfobaccales; family 0-14-0-80-60-11; genus DTHB01. The sequence goes on from JASEFS010000035.1 coordinate 29,461, forward strand.
AACCCGCCTTGAGGCCGATGTCCCTGGCTTTGAGCAGAGTGGCGGGCGGCGTCCGGGGCCGATCCAGCATCTCGTAGGTGGGATAGAAGGCGCTCACGTGCCAGGGGATGTCCACCCCCACCTCCTTGATGAAGTTGGCTATTTGGGTCAATTCCTCGTCGGAATCATTAAGGCCCGGAATGACCAGGGTGGTGACTTCGAGCCAGACGCCCAGCTTTTTCAGGCGCTCGATGGTGTCCAGCACCGGCTTAAGACGGGCCTTGCAAGTCTTGCGGTAAAAATCATCCCTGAAGCTTTTGAGATCGACATTATCCGCGGCTACGAACTCGGCCAGGGCCTGGGCCGAAGGTTCGGTCATGAAGCCGTTGGAGACAAACACGTTCTTGAGGCCGCGCTCGATGGCCAGTTTGCCCACGTCCTGGGCGAATTCCATAAATATGGTGGGCTCGGTATAGGTATAGGAAATGCTGGAACATCGGGAGGCCACCGCGCTGTCCACTATCTGCCTGGGGGTCCTGGCCTCGCCGATGATGCGCCCTTCGTGGCGCCGGGGATACTGGGAGATGTCATAGTTCTGGCAGTGCATGCACATGAAGTTGCAGCCGATGGTGGCGATGGAGTAGGAGCGGGACCCCGGCAAAAAATGGAACAGGGGCTTTTTTTCTATGGGGTCGATATTCTCCGCGATGATGCGGCCGTACACCATACTGTAAAGCGTCCCCTCCCGGTTTTGCCGCACGTGGCAAATGCCCCATTTGCCGGGATCGATCTTGCACTCATGGGCGCACAGGTGGCATTGGGTTTTCTGATCTTCAACTTTCTCGTAAAATCTGGCCTCGATCATGGCATCCCCTTTTTCTAAAACTTATGCCTTGTCGCGGCTTTTGTAAAGGTTGGCGATGCGTGGATCTATAAAGCCGATAAAAATTTTCGGAAAGCAACGCCCGCTTATGATATCTTCCCTCAGGCCGGTTTTTATGGTACACATTCCTTATACGGTGGGCGTAGCTCAGCTGGTTAGAGCACCGGGTTGTGGCCCCGGAGGCCGCGGGTTCAAGTCCCGTCGCTCACCCCAATATTTCCAAGGAGTCAGGCGATCCTGGCAAACTCCTTTTCTTTTTTCCCAACCGGTCCGGAAAATCGGGGTAACTCAGGCAGGGTTGCGGGTTTGTGACGAAAAACATAGATATAGGCTTTGGTGCGAAAAAGTGTGACACCGCATAAAGGTTCTCCCCTCCTGTGCCGATGAGTGAAAAGGTGTTGAAGAGATAAGGGATGCCGACTCACGGCAGGCTCTTTTAAAGGACAAATTAGGAAAATTTTATTTGACAGAGTAGATTTTGTGTATTAATTTCCAGTTAAACTGTAGTCCCCCCCAGGGTTTCGACCCTGGGCCGCGGAGCCCCGAAAGGGGCTCCTGCTTTTTGAGAAGAAAGCAAAGAGTGGATGCGCACTTATATCTATATCGATGGATTCAATTTTTATTATGGAGCTGTAAAGGGAACTTCTTACAAATGGCTTGATTTCAAAGCACTCTTTACCAAAATACTGAAGCCACATCACCAAATCCTCTGTATCAAGTATTTTACCGCCTTAGTTTCTAACACCCCACAAGACCCCGCCAAATCGATAAGACAAGAGACCTTTATCAGAGCACTTGAAGCCCATATCCCTGAATTAGAAGTTCACTATGGTCACTTCCTGAGCCATCCGATATCAGCACCACTTGTCAACCCCTCGCCGGGAAAGCGCTATGAAAAAATTCTAAAGACTGAGGAAAAAGGCTCGGATGTAAATATGGCCGTGCATTTGCTCAATGATGCCTGGCTTGATAAATATGATTGCGCCGTTATCGTATCCAATGACAGTGATCTCGCAGAAGCCATGCGTTTGATAAAACATCAACATCAAAAAATTCTCGGCTTGATCACTCCACATCAGGGGCGGACTTCAAAACAATTAAGAGCCCACTGCGATTTTGTCAGACATGTAAGACAGGGGGCTCTTAAATCATGCCAGCTTCCCAATCCAATTCCTGGGACCTCCATATGCAAACCATCCAAGTGGTGATATGATCTCCTCTGCATTATGGTGAAAGCGGTTCTCGCAAGCATCATGGGACTCTGCATCGGGCAAATGCTTCGCGCCCCGGGTCGCCGGACAGTTGCTTCGGGGATGCCGGGAATCTGGAAGTAACATAATCCATGCTTTTCCGCCGCAAAAAAAAGGCGGCCTGAGCCGCGTGTCTGCAAAAAATTTTATGCCGGTTTTAGGGCCGAAATGCCGGGGGTGCGGTTCTCCGTATCAGCAGGAGTGCTGAGGGAAATATTGAAACCCGGATTTTATGCGGCCGACCCTGAGCTTTTTTATTTCCTTAAGCCATGCCGTTTTCCCGGGCCAATTGCCGCAGTACGTCCTGACAGCGGCGCATCTCCATAAGGGCCTTGAGGTCCGCGTCCACCATCAGGCGCACCAGCTCCTTGAAGGTCACCTTTGGCTGCCAGCCCAACCGGCGCCGGGCCTTGCTTGAGTCCCCCAAAAGCAATTCCACCTCCGTGGGCCGGAAATACCGGGGGTCGATTTCCACGTGCTCCCGCCAGTCCAAGTCCAGACACCCGAAAGCCTCCTCCACGAACTCCCGCACCGAATGAGTCTCGCCGGTGGCGATGACATAGTCTTCCGGGGCGTCCTGCTGGAGCATGAGCCACATGGCCTCCACGAACTCCGGGGCATAGCCCCAGTCCCGGCGGGCCTCCAGGTTGCCCAAATAAAGTTTGTCCTGCAGCCCTAATTTAATCCGGGCCACCGCCCGGCTGATTTTGCGGGTGACAAAGGTCTCCCCCCGCCGGGGGGATTCGTGGTTGAACAGAATGCCGTTTACTGCATACAGGCCGTAGGCCTCCCGGTAATTTCTGACCATCCAATACGCATAGAGCTTGGCCGCGGCGTAGGGGCTCCGGGGACGCATGGGGGTCTCTTCATTCTGGGGGGCCGGCGCGTCCCCGTACAACTCGCTGGAAGAGGCCTGGTAAAAACGTGTTTTGATGTCGCTCCGGCGGATGGCCTCCAGAAGCCGGGTCACTCCCAGGCCGCTGATGTCGCCGGTGTATTCCGGCATGTCAAAGCTCACCCGCACATGGCTCTGCGCCGCCAAGTGGTAGATTTCTTCCGGCCGGATATTGTAGATCAAGTTGGTGAGCTGGCCCGCGTCGCTCAGATCGCCGTAATGCAGAAACAGGCGGGCTTCGGGCTCATGGGGGTCAACATAGAGGTGCTCGATGCGGTCGGTGTTGAAGGTGCTGGCCCGGCGGATCAGCCCGTGGACTTCGTAGCCCCTGGCCAACAGAAATTCGGCCAGGTAGCTGCCGTCCTGGCCGGTGATGCCGGTGATCAAGGCGCGTTTTTTATCAGCCATTAAAAATCCTAACCCTTGTTATTGAAAACAAAAACCGAAAAACCTTCTCTTCATGTCCCCCGCCCGAACAGCACGATGCGGACGGTCTTGAGCAAAATGGTGAGGTCCAGGAAGAATCCCATGTTCTTGATGTAATATAAGTCGTATTTGAGCTTTTCCCAGGTCTGCTCCTCGGAGGAGGCATACGGGTACATCACCTGGGCCCAGCCGGTGATGCCGGGCTTCACCGTCAGGCGGAAGCTGTAAAAGGGGATCTTTTCCTTGTAGCCGCAGCACACTTTGGCGCCGGGAGGGTCACCGGCCCGGCGTCCCGGCCTGAACTCCGGCACCAGTTTTTGAAACTCCTGCACAAAGGCTTCCCGCTCGGGCCGCGGGCCGATAAAGCTCATCTCGCCTTTCAGGATGTTGATGAGCTGGGGCAGTTCGTCCAGGCGGAATTTCCTGAGCCAGCGCCCCACCGGCGTGACCCGGGGGTCATCCCGGCCGGCCCATTGCGGCCCGTGGCGTTCCGCGTCCGGGGTCATGGTGCGGAATTTTATCATAACAAAAGGCTTGCCGTCCTGGCCCAGGCGCTCCTGGCGGAAAAAGACCGGCCCGCGGTCCCCCAGCTTGACGGCCAGGGCCGTCAGCAGAAACAGGGGAGCGGTGATTATCAATCCCGCCAGGGCCAGCAGCCAATCCACCAGCCGCTTGCAGCGGCGGTAGTAAAATTTGTTCTGGTGCATGCTGAGAAGATACAGCCAGAGGTCGGAGATGTGTTCGATGGGGACTTTGCCGGCCAGAAATTCATACAGGCTGGGCATATCCAGAACATCGCAGCCGTTCCAGCTTATCCGGGACAGCGCATTGATCAGCGCCTGCGATTTCTCATGGGTGACGGCCACCGCCACCAGGTCGGCCTGATGGCGGGAAAGCAGTTCCGGCAACTGGGAGGAGTTGCCCAGGACCGGCAGACCGTCCACTTTGGCGCCGCATTTTCTGGGGTCGTCGTCCACAAAGCCCACCGCCGCCAGGCCGCTGCCGGGCCGGTGGCGCAGAGCTTCCAGGAGGCGGCGGCCGCAGCTTCCCGCGCCCACAATGAGGAGCTTCCGCTGCAGGCGCACCGGCAGGGCCACCGCGGTGAAGGCCCACCGCCCCAGAACCAGGAGGAGCACAAAGAGCGCGGTCTGAATGATCAGTTGGGTGCGCCCGACAAACACTCCCTTGGGGAAGTAAAACAATACGATGATCATCAGGGTGCCTATCAGGGCCGCGAAGACCAGACGGGCCATATTGATCCAGCGGCGGTAATCCAACTGATAGTCGTACAGATCCGCGATGTAGATCACCAGGGGATACGCGGTCCCCATGAGGAGCAGCGAGAAGAAATTTTTCCCCAGGTAACTCCCCAGGCCCTGGCTCAACTTGGGGTTCAGGGCCATGGCCATGAGCACGGCCAGGGTATAGGCCGCCAGGTCAGAAGCCAGCAGCACCAGCTTCCACTTGGAGATGTGGAGGTTGAAGACTTTGTACATGTGATGCGGGAAAAATTTGGGGAGAGGGTTGCCTTACAGGCAGATATTCTTACTTGGGTGCTGACTTTTTATTTTCGGTTTTCGGTTTTCGGTTTTCGGTGAAATACACAAAAACAGAGTTTTTTTAATTTCAGATCCTCAAATTTTATTGGTAGGGGCGCAATTTATTGCGCCCTTGAGGGCGTGATAAATCACGCCCCTACATCAAACTCCTGGCGGCGACGGTTTGCAACCCGCGCCTGCACAGGCGGGACGCCTGTGCCACCCGGGGTTTGCTGCGGTTGTGAGGC
>JASEFS010000036.1 GCA_030018495.1 Deltaproteobacteria bacterium
ATCTGGGTGGAACCTTCCTCCACTGGCATCTCGCGCCTTCGTGGCGCACTGAATTGTCCGGGTTAGAAGGGCAAAAGGAGTCCACCCGTCTGGTTCGGCCCTTTTAAAATGCTGTTTATCAGGAGCATCGCCATCCCCGCGGCCAGAGCCACTGCATAAGGGATGCCGCCGCCGAGGGAGTCGGAGCGGGAATCCGCGGTTTTCTTCTGACGGCCGTATGGCCTTAGCAGGACCCAGCCCACGATAAAGTTTTTTAGAGATGAGAGGCCCTGGCGCAGGCTCGACCAGAGCTGCCCCCGCCACCAAAGCGCGAAGACGCTCATAACCCCGCCGAATATGGCCATGTAGATGAACAGCTCAAAGGTCCTGGCCGGACCCAGCCAGGCACCCAACGCGGCCATCGCCTTGACGTCGCCGGCCCCCATTCCCCCTATGATGTAGAAAACAACCAGCAGGGCAAAACCCAAAACCATGCCGAAAAGACCGCTGGCCAAACCGGACCAGCCCTGGACCCCTGCCTGGAAGCCGAGGCCGGCCAGCAGGGTTCCCAGGGTGAGATAATTGGGAATGCGACGGGTTTTGATATCTCCCCAGGCCATCCATATGGACAGACAAAGAGGGACGATAAGATTGATGTTGGCCCCCAGCCAACGGCCAGCCTCCGCGAAGAAATCAGGTCTGCCCATCTTATTCCAACTGCCCCCCTGCTTTCAACAAAATTGCTTTCTTTTGAACCACTTCCAGTTATCGGCACGGGCACGATTATCTTGACGCCCTTGTCGCGGGATCCGGGCCAGGAAATTTTCGCCCATGTAGCGCCTGCTACAGCAGCCCGGAAAAACCTGGGCTATTATACCTTAAAAAGTGCCTGCGTCATTGCTAAATTGGCATTATTACCGGCTGGCGCAGCCGAATGCTTCGGCAACCTCTAAGCGGAGCATAAACCGGGAGATTGCCCGCCGCTTCCAAAGCCTCCGGCAGGATATCTTAATTTCGCCAGGTATGATAGGGTAAATGAGCGGTGCGGCAAAAGGAGGATAAGCATGATTCTGGCTATCAACGGCAGCCCCAAACCCAACGGCAATCTGCACCGCATGCTGGAAAAAGTGGCCCGGGACACCGGCTATGAGTATGAGATGGTGCACTTGGCCCGCCTCAACATCAAGCCCTGCATCGGCTGCGTCAAATGCGCCAAAGACAACCGCTGCGTGCAAAAGGACGACATGGCCCCGCTGTATGACAAAATTGTGGCCGCGGATGCGCTGATTGTCGGTCCGGTGGTGTATTTCGGCAAGGCCAACGCCTTCACCCACACTTTCCTGGAGCGCCTCTTTCCCCTGCGCCACGTGGAGCCGCAAACTATGGGCAAACCGGCCGCGGTGGTGTGCGTGGGCGGAGACGAAGCCGAGCAGGTGGTGCGGGATGTGTCTTATCAGCTGAACAGTTATTTTGAGTTCAAGATTGCGGGTTCGGTGTTCTTCAACAGCGCCACGCCGCCCTGCTTTATTTGCGGCTTCGGCACCACCTGCAAGTACGGCGGCCCGGCCCGCTGGATGACTCCGGAGGAATTCGAGAATTTTACGGAAATCACCCCGGACATGTTCCAGAATTTTGAGGACCATCCGGAGGTGGTGCGGGCCTGCGAGCTTCTGTCCCGGGAACTCAGGGAAGTTATCAGCTCCAAAGCTGTAAGCTTTAAGCTTTAAGCCATAAGCTTTAAGCTAAAGGACCGGGCGCAAGAGCTCATCGGGTTAACTCGAACGGGCGCAGTTTTTGCCGAAAACCAAAAACCGAAAACAGAAAACGGATTTTACATGGGTTGTATATGCGACCAGGAGGCAGGCCGGGAACACGACCTTGCCCCCGTGTGCATCGGCCATCTCTGGGTCTTTGAACACCTGAAGCCGGAAGAGCTGGCGGCTTTGACTGCCGCGGCTCTGCGGCGGGCGTATCCCAAGGGCCGGGAGGTCTTTGCCCAGGGCCAGCCCGCCCGGCAGATGTTCCTCATCAAAACCGGTCGGGTCAAATTGAGCAAACTGACGGAGGCCGGGGAGGAAATCACTCTGGATATCCGCAAGGGCGGGGATTTTTTGGGCGAGACCATGCTCCTGGAAGACGACGCCCTCTATCCGTTGACCGCCTTGTGTCTGGAGGATACGCTGATCTGCGGGTTTACCCGGGACGGGTTTGAAAAGCTGGTGCTGGCGCATCCCAATATCGGCTTGCAGGTCATCAAGAACCTGAGCCGGCGCATCGATTGGCTCACCAGCCGGGTGGGCAGCCTGTCCTGCACCAACCTGGAGGACCGGCTTTATCACATCTTGGCTCATGTGGCGCGGGAACACGGGGTGCAAAGCCGGCGGGGCCACGTCATTCAGTTTCCCCTCACCCATGAGGAGCTGGGCTTTCTGGTGGGAGCCCACCGGGTGAGCATTACCAGGGCCTTGAAGGCCCTGCGGGAATCCGGCAAAGTCATTCAGGAGGGGCGGACCCTGATCCTCTGCGAGCCGCTGTCCCTTTGACTGATTTGCTTCAAAGACAGCGTAGAGAAAAACTTCCCCCCGCACTCCAACCCCCTCCCCCAAATTGGGGGAGAGGGAGCTAATCCGGCGGCGCTAAATTCCCCTTCCTCGTGGGAGAGGCTCGGGGTGAGGGTGAATATGACGATTCAGGCGCCCCTGTGGCCAGAAGAAATATCCGAGGGCAACTCTTTCTCCAAGAGCCGCCGGTCAGCGCCTCAAATCAAGCCCTGCGGTCCCGGCCCTGGACGTCGCACACCATGACCACCAGATCACCCCTCTTGCCGGAAGGGTCTTTGACCAGGTCTTCGAAGACCGCCTTGGCGGCAAACCCGGCCTTCTTAAACACGGCAATGGCGGCCGGGGCCTGCAGGTGGATTTCGGCCACCAGCTTCTCCAACCCGAATTCCACCGCCAGGTCCACCAGCTCATTGACGAGCAGGGTGGCCAGCCCTTTATTCTGGTACTCTTTGGCCACCACCACCCGGACGTTGCCCAGGTGGCGCTTCCAGCCCACCTTGCGCATATGCAGGGTGGCGTCCCCTATGATCTTGCCGTCCACTTCGGCAATCAAGGGGAAAACCCGGCGGTAATCAATGTGTTTGACCCATTCGTCGATAACCTTGGGGTCCCGGACATCGGTGCGCAAAAACATCAAATCATTCTCGTCCACCCGATTAAAGAAGTCCCTGAGTTTGTCCCGGTCATCTTCGGTCATGGCCCGGAGCACCACCACAGTGCCGTCTTTCAAAATGCCCGTTTTGTAAAGAGACGCCATCGCTTCCTCCCGTGATCAAAGGCCCTGGGCCAGCCGCTCGGCCAGAAATTCCGGCAGGCCGGCTTCCAATATCCGCCGTTGCGCCGTTTTGACATCATAGGGCACTGATTTAAAGTGGATGGAGAATTCTTCGTCGTCATAAACAGCGTACGCCGCCTCCGGGCTGCCGTCCCGGGGTTGGCCCACGCTGCCGGGATTAATGAGGTAAAGGCAATTTTTATCCAGTCTCATTTTGTAAGGCCTTACGGATATCAGCGCGATCTTGCCCCGAATATCCCGGTACCAGAGGGCCCGCCGGTGCGTGTGTCCGAAAAAGCACACCCGCACGTCAGGGAGATGTCTTAGGTAGTTAAAGACGCGCTTGCCCTGGAAATGATAGGACAGGTAGGCATCCGTACTGGTGGGGGTGCCGTGGCAGGCAATAAAGCCTTTGCCTTCCCGGGTTATGGGCAGGCTGCGGAAAAAATCCAGGTAGCCCTCTTTGACCTGCTCCCGCGACCACAGCAGGGCCTGATAAGCGATGATATTGAAATTTTCGGCCCGGCTCACTTCCAAGAGGGCCAAGTCATGGTTGCCCGCCAAGCTGACGACCGGCCTGTCCCACAGAAGTTCAAGGCATTCATTGGGGCTGGCATTGTACCCTATAATGTCCCCCAGGTTGAGGATGGCGTCCACGCCATCCCGGTCGATTTGGGGAAGCACGCTTTGCAGCGCCTCGAAATTGCTGTGAATATCTGAAATGACGGCCAGGCGCATATAGACTAAATCTTGACACCCCCGGATTTTGGTTTGGTGTCCGTCGGAAAAGTTTTAGAATAGTATCTGAGGAAGCCGTTTTGGTTCAGTGCAGGAGAATCCGGCTCTTCCCGCCGTCGGCCTCCCTTGACTTTTCTATGGATTCTGATACCTTTCCCCCATTTTACCATGGAAACGGGTTATTTAGTCGAATTCTTTGAAGAGAAAAGAATCCTGTGCGGAACAGTCCTTGAACTTAAAGGGGAGCGGCTCCACGTTCTTACGCAAAACAGCCGGGAGCTGACCCTGACCCGCAAACGGGTCCTTTTTGCCAACCCCGCCCCTCTGCCCGCCTCCGCCTCCCGCCAGCAATGGCTTGATTACCTTCAGGAAGTCGCCCGGAAAAGGGAGGATTTCAAGGCCGCCATCCGGATGGCCGACCTTTGGGAGCTCCTGGTGGAGGAAAATCAGGCTGTCACAAGAGACGATCTGGCCGACCTCTGGTTCGGCGGCAAGGCCTCTCCCGACCAGGTGGCCGCGGCAGGCCGCGCCCTATATGAGGATAGATTTTTTTTTAAGCATAAGGACGATCTCTGGGTGCCGAATCCGCCCGAGGTGGTGGAAAGCCTCCAGGAAAAGGTCCGCCGGGAGGAGGAAGCCCAACGGGAACTGGAAACCGCCGGGGCCTTGCTCCGGCATGCCTGGGAAAAGGGCGACATCCCCGATCCTCACTGGCGGGAGCGGCTTATAGCCGTCCTCAAAGACTTGGCGGTATTTGGCGAAGAGGCGCCCCACTACCAGCAAGGCAAAGCCTTTCTTCATAAAGCCGGCCTTAACGCGGATAATGCTCCCTTTCGCCTGTTGGTGCGCCTCAAGGTATTCCAGGAGGATGAAAACCTGGACCTCTACCGGTTGCAGGTGCCTACGGATTTTTCTCCGGAAGCGCGGCGCCAGGCGGTGAACTTGGCCCAAAGCCGGTTGCCTGACCCTTACGAGAGCAACCGCATCGATTTGACTCATCTGGAATGTTTCACCATAGACGGGGAACGCACCCGGGACTTTGATGACGCCTTAAGCCTGGAGCCCCTGGAGGACGGCTGGCGGCTGGGGATTCACATCGCGGATGTGGCTTCTCTGGTAGAGGCCGACAATCCTTTGGATTTGGAAGCCCGGGAGCGCGGCACCTCCATCTATCTCCCGGAGATGCGCCTGCCCATGTTTCCGGAGGAGATCTCCGAAAACACTTTGAGCCTGGTGGCCCGGGAGGAACGTCCGGCCTTGAGTTTTTTGGTGGATGTGACCGCCGCGGGGGAGATTAAAGACTGGTCCATCACCCCCAGCCGCATCAAGGTCAGGCGGCGTTTGACTTATGGTGAAGTGGACCAGTTTCTGGCCGAACAGGACGAGACCCTGGCCGCGTTGATCCGCCTGGCCCGTGAGCTCAAGGCCCGCCGCCTGGCCCGGGGCGGCTATGAGCTGAAGCTCCCTGAAGTCTGGGTCAGCTTCAACCACCACGGCGGCATCCATGTCATGACGGAGGACCAGGAGACCGTCAGCCACCTGCTGGTGGCCGAAGCCATGGTGCTGGCCAACTGGCTGGCGGCCAGGTTTCTCTCGGAGCGGGGGTTCCCGGCCATCTACCGGGCCCAGCCGGAGCCCCGGGAGCCCATCAAAACCGAGGAGCCCAAGGACCTGGTGGCCTTATGGCAGGACCGCCGGAAGCTGTCCCGGGTGGTCATGGACACCACGCCCCAACCGCACTGGGGCCTCGGCTTGCCGGTGTACACCTTCGCCACCTCGCCCATCCGGCGTTACCTGGACCTGGTGATCCACCGGCAAATTTTGAGCTTGCTGAAAGGAGGGGCGCCTCTTTACGGCCAGGCTGAACTGGAAAAAATCCTGATGACCATCGAGCCGGCCATGCGCCGCGCCGGCCTGCTCAAGGCCCGCCGCCTGCGCTATTGGCTCCTGAAATACCTGGCCGGCCAGATAGGCCAGAAAAAAGAGGCGCTGGTGGTTGAACCCCTGCAAAACCGCTACCGCCTGCTCTTTCCCGACCTGCTGCTGGAGGTGTTCCTGGCAGCCCCGGCTTCCCTCCAGCTTAAGCCCGGCGACACCGTGCGCGTGCGCCTGGATAAGGTCCTGCCCCGCGAAGACCAGATCAAGCTCTCCTTGGCCTGATTTTCGGGCCCCAGCCCACTTTGAGAAGCAATCACTTAGGGGATTTGGCTCCCATTATTGTTCCACACTTGGATTTCATAATTTGCGTTCCCAAGCAGGAGCTTGGGAACGAGAAAAAAAACTAGCCCAAACTCTCCCATAACTGCGCAAGCTAAAGTTTGCGGCTACATTATTTAAGGCTTTCGTCTGCCGGCTACTCCCCGAACACCCGCCGGAACAAATCCTCCACATGGCGCAGGTGATGCTTGAGGTCAAAGAGTTTGCCCAACTCTGCGGCGCTTAAATGCTTGCCGATATCGGCATCTTTGGCCACCGCGTCCGGGAAATTGCCCCCCTCCTGCCACACCTGCATGGCAACCCGCTGCACCAGGCGGTAGGCCTCGTCCCGGGAAAGCCCCTTCTGCACCAGGGCCAAGAGGAGAGTCTGCGAAAAAACCAGCCCCCGGCTGAGATTCAGGTTGGCCTGCATCTGCTCGGGGTAGATCAGGAGGTTTTTCACCAGCCCGGTCAGGCGGGCCAGCATGAAATCCAGGAGAATGTTGCTGTCCGGGAAGATGACCCGCTCCGCAGAAGAGTGGCTTATATCCCGCTCATGCCATAGAGGGATGTTCTCGAGAGCCGCCAGGGCATTGGCCCGGACTATTCTGGCCAAGCCGCAGAGGTTCTCCGAAAGTACGGGGTTCCGCTTGTGGGGCATGGCCGAAGAGCCTTTTTGGCCGGCCGCGAAAAACTCCTCGGCCTCCCTGACTTCCGTGCGCTGCAGGTGGCGGATTTCCAGAGCCACTTTTTCAATGCTGCCGCCGATCAGGGCCAGGGTGGTGAGGTAGGCGGCGTGCCGGTCCCGCTGGATGATCTGGGTGGAGATAGGGGCGGGTTTCAGCCCCAAGCGCTTACAGACGCTTTCTTCCACCGCAGGCGGCAGGTGCGCGAAGGTGCCCACCGCGCCGGAAAGCTTGCCCACGCTCACCGTCTCCTTGGCCTGTTCGAGCCTCGTCCGCTGGCGCTGAAACTCGGCATACCACAGGGCGAACTTGAGCCCCAGGGTGACGGGTTCGGCGTGCACCCCGTGAGTGCGGCCCACCATTACCGCGTCCCGGTAGCGGTGGGCCTGGTCCTTGAGGGCCGCCAGCAGGTCGTCCAGGCCGTTGAGCAAGAGTCCGGCGGATTCCTTGAGGCGCAGGGCCAGCGCAGTGTCCAGAATGTCGGAGGAGGTGAGGCCGAAGTGGAAATAACGGCCGTAATCCCCCAGGGTTGATGACACCTGGTCCACGAACGCGGCCACATCGTGGTGCGTCTGCTTTTCAATTTCCTCGATGCGCGCCACGTCTATAACCGCCAGGATCTTCGCCTTATTGGCGGCTTCCTGGGGAATGAAGCCGTGCTCGGCCAGCGCCTCCATGGCCGCCAACTCCACCTTGAGCCAGCTCGTGAACTTGTTTTCCTCGCTCCAGATGCGGGCCATGGCCTCACGGGAATAACGGGGGATCATGGAACACCTCTTGGTAACAATTGTCGGTGCAGGAGGCACGCTGGCCGTCCTCCACCTTCATAAAATAATCAGGCGGCGCCAAGTCTTACCTGGCCCGCCTGATTATAACCAGAGACAGCCGCTAACAGTCAAAGAATTTATTTTCCCGATGGGGCCGGACGTTTTACCGCTTCAGGGACAGCACCTCCTCCATCAGGGTGTCGGTGGTGGTGATGATGCGGGAGTTGGCCTGGAAGGCCCGCTGATAGAGGATCATGTGCACGAATTCATTGCTTAAGTCAACGTTGGACTGCTCCAGGGAGTTGGCGTTGATTTTCCCCAGGCCGTTGGTCCCCGGCGAGCCGGTGAGGGCCACGCCGGAGTCCTGGGTCTCGGAGTAAAGGTTGCTGCCTTCACGGTGGAGCTTGCTGGGTGCGTTGAATCGGGCCAAAGTCAACTGGTAATGCGGGATGATCTGGCCGTTGCTGTAATGGCCGGTGATGACCCCTTCGTTATTGATGGACAGGCGCTGGAGGAATCCCGGCCCGTAGCCGTCCTGGGAGGCGTAGTTGGTCACGGAGGAGGCGGCGTACTGCGTGGTGCTGCCGCCGCTCGTGTTGATCAGGTTGAGATTGACGGAGCCGATGTTGAAGGCGCTCAGGTCTATGGCATAAAGCCCCCCGGTGGTCATGGAGCCGTTGGTGTCGAAAATCATGTGGGAGGGCCCGCCCCCGCCCTGGTCCGTGATATTGGCAGTGATGTCGGCGCCGTCCAGAGTGCCGCTCACCGTCCAGTCATTGGCCGCCGCCTTGGTAAAAGTCATGGTGAGGACATGCAGGTTCCCCAGGTTGTCGTAAAGGTTAAGGGCCGAGGAATACGAGTCCCCCGCCACGGCGTTGGCGTCCAGGTTCAAGACCATGTCCGCGCTGGTGGTGGCCCGGGGGGCCGAGTAGTTCTGGGCGATAAAGATGTCCGTGTCCACGCCGCTGGGGGTGCCGGTGACGGGATCGATGGCCTTGCCCTGGACCCGGTAGCCGTGGGAATTGATCAGGTAGCCGTCTTTGTTTAAGGAGAAGTTGCCGTCCCGGGTATAGAACAGCCCCTGATCCAGGGGGTCCTTGACGATGAGAAAGCCGGTGCCGGTGATGGCCACGTCCACTTCATCGGCGCTGGTCTCCAGGGAGCCCTGCTGCCAGACCGTGGAGATATCGGAAATGCGGGAGCCGCGGCCTACCTCGCCCGGACCGGAGCCGGTGGAGACCATTTGCGCCATCAGGTCCTCAAAATGCACCGCACTGTATTTGAAGCCCGTGGTGTTGAGGTTGGCGATATTGTCGCCCACCACGCCCATGGCCTCCCCATGGCTGTTCAAGCCGCTCAAACCGCTGTACATGGCCGTGGATAAAGACATGCTCGATGCCTCCTCGGATTAAAGATGCTTCATTGTGACTAAGAAGGTTGACTTACGGAAACAATATTGTCCAGCGGCACCTCCCGGCCGTCAATCTTGAGCCAGATACCCCGCTGGTCCTGAAACACCTCCTGGACTCTGCCGGTGAAATAATTGGTGACCTCAAGGCTTTTGCCCTGGCTGTCCGTGGCGGCCACCTGATAGGTGTAAGTGCCGTCAGGCAGCGTGTTGCCATGCGCGTCCTTGCCGTCCCAGGCGAACTGGTGCAGCCCCGCGGCCTGGCTCCCCGATTTCAGCGTGCGTACCAGGCCGCCGGCGCGGTCAAAAATGGTGATGGTAACGTCCTTGGCCTCGCCGGCCAGCTGGTAGGAAGCGCCGGTTACCCGGCCCCCGGAGAGGCTCAAAGAGTTGCTCAGGCCCTTGACGGTTTTCCCTAAAAGGTTCACCCCCCGGGACATGCCCAGGGATTCCTTCAATGAACTAACCGATTGACCGACGCTCTCCAGGTTTTGGTTGGCGTTGATTTGCTGCTCCAGCGAGCTGAACTGCGCCAGTTGCGCCACAAATTCCTTAGGGTCGTCGGGGCTCAAAGGATCCTGGTACCTGAGCTGCGTGACCAGGAGCCTTAAAAAATCTTCCTTGCCCATGTCCTTTTGAATAGCCTGGGAAGGGCTCAAGACCGCAACACTGCCGTCGCTGCCCTGCCCGATGGAAGATGAGACGCTTGCAGCCATATCATTTATCCTCTGCAGTCGATAATCACAATTATCAGGTATGGCGCCCTGTTAAGTTTATCCCTAGACAAACCTGTCCACCCGGCTGGTGCGCCGGCGCCTGGCGGCATCGCCGGCGTCCTGTTCCCTTTTGGGCATTTCTCTTTGTGCTCCGGAGGAACCGAAGGCCTCGGGCGCGGCGGCCCGCACCTGCACCTGAAACTGACTCAGGACCAAACCCTGCTGGGACAGGGTCTGGGCCAACTGCTCCACCCCGGCGCCGGCCAAATGGGCCACCTCAGGGCGCGACATCAGGGCGGTGACGGCCAGTTCCTCGCCCTTCAAATTGAAAATCAACTCAATCCGCCCCAGGTGCGGCGGGTTCAGCAGGAGATTGAGCCGGTTTTCCCCGGGTCTGAGGTTTCCCAGGATGGCCGATTCAATTTGGGACCAGAAGGCTTGGCGCACCTCTGGACTCCACCGGCCGCCGATGCCCTCTCCAAGGTTTGCCCCTGAAAAGGCCGGGGACCCTGCGGCCAGGGTAAGCAGGGAAGAAAAAGTCTCCTGGTTTTCCTTGGCCAAAAACGCCGCCGAATCGAATTTCCCGGAGTCAGATAAGAAGGTCTGACCGCTCTCCCCCTCCTTCAAATCGGGCTTCAGGCCTTCCTGGTTATCCCGCCACATGGAGCGCAGGCGCAAGCTTTCGGGCAGGTACAGGGGCTTGGGGGCATCCTGAGGGTCGGCCGGCGGGGCCGAAGGGGCCAGGGCGGCCAGCCGCGCCCTCAGTTCGCCGGCGCTGGCCGGCGCCTGGGAGCCCAACAGCCCCTCCACCGCGTCGGGGCTGAAGCCGATTTGCATAAGCAACTGCCGCCATTTGGCCAATTCTTCTCCGGACGGCGGGCTGGCCGGAAGGTTCGGCTTCGCCAAAGACGCGGCGTCTGCCTGGGAACCTGCGGCTTGCTCTTCGGTCCTAACTTTTTTGATGATCTGCCAAATCTGGCCCAGCGGCAACCCCTGGGGGGTGGCTTGGTCTTCCAGCCCGGCCAGGGCCTCGGGGCTGGCGCCCAACTGCTGGAGGGCCAGGCGCAGGTCCGGCAAGGCCTGGACGGGCAGACGCAGCCGTTCCCACAGCCGGTGATAGCCGGGCCGGCCGGTCACCTGCTCCACTGCTTGGTTTCGGACTGTTGCCTCCTGAACCGGTGAAGGGGTTAGGGCTTTAACCCAAGCCCACTTGAGGGCTTCGGCGGTCAGGCCGTGCTCCTGCACTTCGGAAGAAGCAAGCAGGCTCTCGATTTGTTTTGGCGTAAACCCGGCTTCGCCGAGCAGCGCGGCAATTTCCGGTTGGCGGGTGGCCGGCACCGGCAGGGTCCGGCCCGGGCTTTGCTCTATCAGCTCCAGCAAACCTGACAGAGCCGGCGAAGGGGACCCTGAGAATAATTCAGCGGGCCCTTCCGATTTTGCCCCCGCTCCCATAGAAGCATCAGCCTGAAATTCCCGCCAGGCCCGGCCCAGATCATCGAAGCTGAGACCCTCTTTCTGAATTCGGGGGTCGGTCAGGAGCCGCTCCAGGGGCTCCGGGGGAAACCCGCCCTGAAGCAGCACAGCCGCGGCTTCCGGAAGCCGCTCCGGGGGCACGGTCCTGGTCCTGCTATGTGAGGACCTGTCCGTTTGGCGGAAAGCCGCGCTCGCTCTGCCAGAATGGTCCTGCGCTCTTGAGTCAGGTTTCGATATTTGTTGGGCGTTCTGCCTTTTCGCCGCCCCTCCTGCCGCCGACCGCCTAAGGTGGGCCACCAGCCGCCCCTGCAAGACGTTCTTGAAAGAATCTGCCGCCGGCAGACCCCCGTTCGGCTTTATGAGAGCATTTTTGGATGCCGGAAGCGGCAGTGCGGGAGCGAAAGCCTGCATGTCTTCTCCACATTTTTCTTGCACCGCATGAGCAAGGCTTGTGCCAATCCGCCGGGGTGCAGAAAATTCAAGCAGAATGGCAAGAAGGTTCGAAGGGACTTCAACAAACCGGCAAAAGCGGACACCTCGCCGGGAAAAAACTGCCGGGACTGCGAAGACAACTCAGGCCTGCCGCTTGCCAAAAGGCAAGCAAGATCGCCCTGCTCCCTTGCCATAATTAATGAGAACAAGTAGAATTTCCGAAAAAGTGCACAAGAATTCCATGCAATTCGCACCCAGGAAAAAAACCAGGTCCATCCGGGTCGGCTCCGTGCAAATCGGCGGCAGCGCGCCGGTTTCGGTGCAATCCATGACCAACACGGACACCCGGGACGTGGCTGCGACTCTGGCGCAGATCGAGCGCCTGGCCGAGGCCGGCTGCGACATCGTCCGTTTGGCCGTGCCGGATCAGAAGGCCGCCCGGGCCTTCGGGGAGATCAAGCGCCAGGCCCCGGTGCCCCTCATTGCCGACATCCATTTCAACCATCGCCTGGCCCTGGCCGCCCTGGAGCAGGGAGCGGACGCGGTGCGCATCAATCCCGGCAACCTGGGAGGCGCGGCCAAAACCAAGACCGTGGTGGAAGCCTGCTTAAGCCGCGGGGTGCCGTTGCGCCTGGGGGTGAACGCCGGCTCTTTGGAGGCGGACATTTTGGCCAAGCACGGCGCGCCCACGCCCGAAGCCCTGGTGGAGAGCGCCTTGCGCTGGGTGAAAAAATTTGAAGATTGGGGCTTTTTTAATTTCAAAATTTCCTTGAAATCTTCTGATGTTGTTGCTACAGTGCTATCTTACCGGGAATTGTCCCGCCGGGTGGACTATCCTCTGCATTTAGGGGTCACCGAAGCGGGCGGGCTGATTGCCGGCACGGTGAAGTCGGCCTTAGGCATCGGCCTGCTCCTGGCCGAGGGCATCGGCGACACCATCCGGGTTTCCCTCACCCGGGACCCGGTGGAAGAGGTCCGGGTGGCTTATGAGATTCTCCGGGCCCTGCATCTCAGAGAGCGGGGCGTGGAGCTCATCAGTTGCCCGACCTGCGGCCGTTGCCGGATCGACCTCTTCGGCTTGGCCGAAGAGGCGGAACGTCGTCTTCTCAAGGTGGCCGCGCCCATAAAAGTGGCGATTATGGGCTGCGTGGTCAACGGGCCGGGGGAGGCCCGGGAGGCGGACGTGGGCATCGCGGGAGGCCAAAAAGTCGGGGCCCTGTTTAAAAAGGGAGAGTTGGTGCGCAAGGTGCCGGAAAGGCAGCTGCTGACGGCTTTGCTGGCCGAAGTGGCCGCCTTGACCGGGGAGAACGTGGACTTTGAGGAGGGAGGTTGAGCAGATGGGTAGAAAAAGCCTTATTATTCTTTGTCTTCTGGGAATGTTCGCCATTATTGTCTTGTCGGGGGCCGACGCCACCACCCCCGCCCTGTCAGAACCTCCGTACGTGGGAGTAATCCGCAACCTGACCAAAAACGACATCGCCTTTTACTCGGAAAACAGTCAGGGAACCATCGTCGTGCCGGCCAAGGGCTGGGTGGAGTATGTAGTCTGGCATGAGAACTTCGACCTTATCGGCTATCTCAACGGCGACCCGTACTACTGCAAAAAGATGGAAGTTATGCCGGGGAATTTTCAATTCAATTGCAAATCTTACGATTTTATGGCGGTTATCGGTGCGGAGGAGCCCACGCCGGTGGAGGGCTTAGGCTAATAAGCGGGCGCGGCGCATCTCAACCTGTTTACCCGGGGCGGGGCTTTCCCTGCCCCGAAGTTGTTTTAGGCCCGGAAGCGATCATCTAAAACGGCGGGGCCAGAAAGACCAGCATCCGGAGCCGGCTGGTGGCCTTGAAACCGTGCGGCTCGCTCACCGGCATGACATGCAGGCTCCCGGTCTTAATGGCCGTATCTGAATCCTCGCAGGTAAACACCCCTTCTCCATCCAGCACCAGAAAAGCCAGTTGTGAGTCGGCGTGATGTTCGTGCACCGGCATCTCCTGCCCGGGTTCGAAGTTAAAAATGAGAATCCTTAAGCTGGGAGAATCGAATAGAATTTTGCGCAAGGGGGAAGTGCTGCTGAACTGCGTCATCTCTGACAACTGAACTTGCATCATCATGAGGGGACTCCTTTGCCCCGGCACTCACAATCAGTTAAAAAATCTTTTTGCTGTCCAGGAGGAGCGTCACCGGGCCGTCGTTCACCAAGCCCACTTCCATCATCTCCCGAAAGCGCCCGGTGGCCACTCTGAGACCGTAGCCCGCCAGGGCTGCGACCAGATCTTCATAGAGCTTCTCGGCCAGCTCCGGCGGCGCGGCCTGGTCGAAAGAGGGACGCCGGCCCTTGCGGCAATCTCCCAAGATGGTGAATTGCGAAACTATTAAAGCTTCATACTGAAGGTCCAGGAGCGACAGGTGCATGAGGCGCCGGCCTTCGGCAAAGATTCTCAAGTTGGCCAGCTTTTTGGCCAGATATTCCACATCCTCGGGACCGTCGTCCGCGGCCACCCCGGCCAGGATCAGGAGGCCGGGGCCGATGCGGCTCACTTCTTCGCCGTTGATGCGCACCCAGGCTTCCTTTACCCGCTGCACCACCGCCCGCATGCGTTTCTCCACTGGATAGGGTATAATTGCTAAGGGCTAAAGGGTTTGTGATTCATTCCACAAACTAGACTCAAGGCCAGCATAATTGAAGTTGAACAATTGTGTCAAGATGGCACGGTTTTCTTTGTAATTTTTATCGGCCAGAAGTTTTGACGGACGGAGGCTTATCAGACCTCTGCCACACATGGCGGGCGAATCGGCCGAACCGCCATTGATAAGCCCCGGTGCGAATGATAAATTAAGTTAACTTCCTGGATAAAGGTTTTAATTCCTCTTCCGTATGAGGAAACCAGTCAGTCTTTTGCAATAACGGCTATGTGGCTTTACCTGCTTAAACGCCTGTCCTTCATGCTCCCCATGCTCCTGGGGATTACCATTGTTTCCTTCACGGTCATCCACTTGGCCCCGGGCACGCCCACGGACATGCAAACCACCCTGAATCCCAAGGCGTCTCTGGAAGCTCAGAAGCGTCTCAGGGAACTCTACGGACTGGACAAGCCCCTGTATGTGCAATACTGGGATTGGCTGTCCAGGATGGCGGTCCTGGACTTCGGACTGTCTTTTTCGCCGGACCGCCGCCCGGTGTGGGACAAAATCAAGGAGCGCATCGGCATCACGGTGGGCATCAATCTCTTGGCCATGCTCATCATTCTCTCCGTGGCCATCCCCATAGGCGTCATTGCCGCGTGCCGGCCTCACTCCTGGTTCGACCGGGCCACCACCCTTTTTGTCTTTTTCGGCTTCGCCATGCCCACCTTCTGGCTGGCCCTCCTGCTTATGATTTTCTTCGGGGTGTATCTTGACTGGCTGCCCATATCCGGGCTCACCTCCCTGAACTTCGCCCAGTTCCCTTTCTGGCAAAAAGTCCAGGATTTGGCGGCCCACCTGATGCTGCCGGTGCTGGTCTCGGCTTTCGGCGGCTTGGCCGGCATGTCGCGCTACATGCGGGGCAATATGCTGGAGGTCATCCGCCAGGATTTCATCACCACGGCCAGGGCCAAGGGCCTGCCCGAACGCACGGTCATCTTCAAGCACGCCCTGCGCAACGCCCTGCTGCCGGTGATTACCATTTTGGGCTTATCGGTGCCCGGCCTGATCGGCGGCAGCGTCATTTTCGAATCCATCTTCGCCATCCCCGGCATGGGCCAATTATTCTACGGCGCGGTCATGGCCCGGGACTATCCCCTGGTCATGGGCGAACTGGTCATCGGCGCGGTGCTCACTCTGATGGGCAACCTCCTGGCCGACGTGGGCTATGCTTTGGTGGATCCGCGGATCAGAACAGGGTGAAAGACAGTTTCCAGTTTCCAGTTTTCTGTGGAAAAATAGGTTCAACTGTCACGAAAAGTCCCTCAGACGGCCTCAAGGACAGGTGAGGACACCCGTGCCACCAATGCTTTTCACGGTTTTCAGAGAGCGGAAGCTCATGAGCGATGCTCGGAACAACCGAACATTTTCGACAATTCGTAAAAAGGCTAGTAGAACAACTTTGGTTTTTTAATCTTTTACCGAAAACTGAAAACCGAAAACCGAAAACCGTTTTTATGAAGAAACGCGAATTCTGGGGGCGCTTCAGGCGCAACAAGATGGCCATGGCCGGGCTGGTCCTGGTGCTGGGAATGTTTGCGGTGTCGTTGGCGGCACCCTGGCTGGCGCCTTATGATCCCAGCCATATTGACCTGAAGGCGGTGCTGATGCCCCCCAGCCCCGAGCATCCCCTGGGCACCGATCCCTTGGGGCGGGATGTGCTTTCCCGCATCATCTACGGGGCCCAGGTTTCCCTCAAGGTGGGATTCGTCGCCGTGGGGCTGGCCACCCTGATTGGTTTGATCATCGGAGCCATCGCCGGATTTTACGGCGGCTGGGTGGATTTCTGGCTCATGCGCCTGGTGGACCTGATGCTCTGCTTCCCCAGTTTTTTCCTGATCCTGGCGGTGATCGCCATCCTGGAACCCAGCATTTGGAACATCATGGTGGTCATCGGCCTCACCAGTTGGATGGGCGTGGCGCGCCTGGTCCGGGCGGAATTTCTGTCCCTCAGAGAGCGGGAATTCGTGATCGCGGCCAGGGCCCTGGGGGCTTCCGATGTCCGGCTCATGATGCGGCATATGCTGCCCAATGCCTTGGCCCCGGTTATGGTGTCCGCCACCCTGGGGGTGGCCGGGGCAATTCTGACAGAGAGCGCCTTGAGTTTTTTGGGGCTGGGGGTGCAGCCTCCCACTCCCAGTTGGGGCAACATTCTCACCGCCGGTAAAGACAACATCGAAATCGCCTGGTGGCTTTCCCTCTTCCCCGGTCTGGCCATCCTGATCACGGTAATGAGTTATAATCTCCTGGGAGAAGGCATCCGGGAGGCCGTCGACCCCCGCCTGAAAGAATAACAGCCCCCAAGCGGCAAAAAAAGAATGCGGAAGTCTGCCAAAGTCGTTGACAATTTCTTCGGCAGCGCCTAAGGTGGGGGTCAATGCGGGGCGGCAACTTATGAAAATTGTTAGCCAAGTGAGGAGGCCTATGAAATTCAAAGCGATTTGTCTTGTCACGGCCCTGGTACTGTGCACCGCCGGACTGTCCCTGGCGGCCAAGCAGGCCGGCGAAATGGACGCCAACAAGCTGCTGATGTCCAGCTTCGAGATGATGGAAAAGGGTAAGTTCAAGGAAGCCGAGAAAATGCTGGAACAGGTGTTAAAGAAGGACCCCGGCAATCCTCTGGCCTTGAACAACCTGGCCGCGGTCATGGTTAAAGCCAATAAATTCGATAAAGCCGACACCTACCTGAACCAGGCCCTGCCACGGGCCAAAGGCTATATGGTGCAGGTCAACCGGGTCTGCCAGGTGGGAGGAATCTGCTTGGCTTTCAAACCTGTCACTACCGGAAGCGGCAATCAGGAACTGGCTCCCTTGGTCATGCTGAATATTGAAATGGTCAAGCAATATATGTCCTCGGAGCCTCTGCCCGCCAAAGGTCCCAGATAAACGTTTCCGGTGCCGCCCCCTCGCACCGGTCTTGGACCCCATAGGGGTCTTTTTTTTTTGGTATTGATCAATTTAAATCTGCAAACCCAAACCTAGCTGCCCCCGCCCTGGATTGACAAACCCTGCTAACGACTTACTATTCGGAGCATAGAATATCTTCCCTGATAACTTTCGCAATTATATATCCGGGAAGACAGGCATCTTGCCTGTGGAGCACAGGCTGGAAAGCTTGTGCTGCCGATACGAGGGCTGGGCTTTGGCGGAAGGGCAAGGGGTTTATGACCCCTGGGCCCCTCCCCCAAAAACGAACTTGCGACCGATTTTTTTTAAGAGGATGAGGACATGAGGAGGTTTCGGAGGCAAATCGCACTGCTTTTGTGCCTGGCCCTTTCCCTGCCCGGCTTGATTTCGGCTCAGCAGCCAAACAACCTGACCCAGAAGCTGATCCAGAGCTATGATCTCATGGAGGCGGGCAAGCTGGAGGAAGCCAAAAAAGTCTATGAAGAAATTCTGGCGGAGCAGCCCGGCAATCCCCTGGCTCTCAACAATCTGGCGGCCGTTCTGGTCAAGCAGAAGGATTACCGGGGGGCCTTGAGCCACCTGGAGAAGGCCTTGCCCCAGGCCAAGGACTACCGGGTCACGGTGTCCAGGTTATGCGAAGTGGACGGTATCTGCCTGGCCTTCCGGCCCATGTCGGCGGCCTACGGCACCCAGGAGCTGGAGCCGTTGATCAGGCTGAATATTGAACTGCTAAAGAGCAAGATGGCGGCTGAAGGGCAGGCCGGCTGATCCATCGGGAAACGCCGCATTTTATATCATCCAGGCGCCGCCTGGTCAATTTTCGGGGTTTGCCGCGGCGTCGGCCAATTTTTCCTTATAATAAGGCACCAGGACCGGACTGGATGCCTTCTCCAGGAGCTTCTCCCAATATTTATTAGCCTCCTGATGATTGCCCGCTTTATCATAAAGCCAGGCCAGCCGTCGGGTGAGCTCACTCTGAAAAGGGCCGGAGGTTTTTTCCACCAGGGGCTGAAGCACTTGCGCGGCTTCGGCGAAATTGCCTGATCCTTCGTAGCAGTAACTCAAGCTCTCCGTGACAAGAATTTGCACCCCCGGTTCGGCCTGGATGGCAGGATAGGCCAGGAGCTCTTTATAGGACTTGGCGGCCTCCTCATACTTCTTAAGCTGATAGAGCAGGTGGGCGCGCTGCATGGCGGCTTCCCCGGCCGCGGGAACATTACCGTAGCGGCTGATGATGCTGGTCAGGACCGGCAAGACTTTTTCGGCATCCTCCGGCCCCTTCATGGCAAGCCGGGCCTCGGCCAGGGCCGCGGCGGCCGCGTCGCGGCGGGATTGCTGCCAATAGCTGACGCCCAAAACTGCGGCGGTAATGACCGCCGCCAACGCCGCACCGGCGATCACCCATTTCTGGTGCAACTTGATAAAACCAACGGCCCGCTGGGCCAGGGACAGAACTTCGTCCTCTTTCAACGGGTCCCGTCGGCGGGAAAAGGTTCTGGCCATTAAAGTCTCCGCATTAATCAATTTCAATTATCTGTAAAAAATATGTCCTCGAAGGTCACCTGGAATCAATAGTAGGGCGGGAAAGCGAAGCGCATCCCGCCTGGCGCAAAAAGATGTCACAGGGGCTGACACTGGGCCGCCGATTCTTTTCATGGTCGGCACTCCCCCAGGTGGCCCGAAAGAGCCGCAAGCAATTCCCGGCCCCGGGCCCCGAATCCCTGGAAAGTGATCTCCCGTTCCGTCTCCCCGGTGATGCTCAGGTGCACCTCCAGGAAATCCGGCGGCAGCAGATCCCCCAGCCGCTCGGCCCATTCGACGGCCGCGACCTGATCCCCGAAAAGGTATTCCTCCAGATTGGGCAGGAATTCCGGAGTTATCTCCTCCAGGCGGTAGAGGTCCAGGTGCATCAAAGTCAGGCGGCCGGGGTACTCGTGCACCAACACAAAGCTGGGGCTGGCCACCGGCACTTCCGGCGGCACCGCCAGCCCCGCGGCCAGACCCCGGACAAACTCCGTTTTGCCGCTTCCCAGTTCTCCCTTTAGGGCCACCACGTCGCCGGGCTTGAGGAGGGCGCCCAGCCGGGCCGCCAATTCTCTGGTCTGGGCCGGGTCGCGGCTCAAAACCGTGAATTTCTTCACTCCGATGCTTGCCGGGCCAGACCCCGGATCAGGTCCATCTTGCCGACGATGCCCACCAGCTTGCCCCGGTCCACCACCGGCAAAGTATGCACCTTTTCCCGGTCCATCAGCTTGGCGATTTCCTTGACAGGCATATCCGGCGGGATGGTGATGGGTTCGGGGGTCATGACCTCCCGCACCGTATCCCCCAGCATCTTTTCCAGCCGCCGCTTGAAGCCGGAGGGGGTTTCCAGGAACATGTGGAGGTCCAGGATATTGATGGCCGGGGGCAGTTCCAGGTCCCGGCTGCGCTTCACCAAGTCGCTCTGGGTGATGACGCCCACCAGCCGGCCGTCGGCTTCCACCACCGGCACGCCGCCGATTTTGCGCTGCTCCAATAGCCGCGCCAGATTCTCGATGGAATCCTCGGGACTTATGGTCACCACTTCTGTGGTCATGACATCACGCGCCTGAAGCATATGCCTTCCTCTATTTTGGGGACCTGCCCATTCAGAAATTTGCCCAGAAGTTCGGGGAAGACCCTCAGCAGGTCTCCGGCCACCAGGCTCCGGCCGCCGGTGGTCTGCATCAGGTAATCCGCGGCCAGGCCATGGAGATAAACCCCTAGTCGGGCCGCGTCCCAGGGCACCAGGTGCTGGGCCAGAAAGCCGCCGATGAGGCCGGTGAGCACATCCCCGGTGCCGCCCGAAGCCAGGGCCGGATTACCCGTGGAATTAAGGCTGACGCGGCCGTCGGGCGCGGCCACTACAGTTTGGGCGCCTTTCAATACCAGATAAACGCCATAGCGGGCCGCGGCTTCACGGGCGCTCTCCAGCCTCCGGGCCTGAACTTCCTGGACGGTAAGTTTCAGGAAGCGGGCCATTTCCCCGGGATGGGGCGTCAGGATGCGGGGGCCGGCCGCGTCCGGCAGACAGCCCGGCTCCTGGCTCAGACAATTGATGCCGTCCGCGTCGATAACCATGGGCTGGGGCAGCCGCCGCACCAATTCCCGCACCAGTTCCCGGGTTTCCGGGTGGGTGCCGATCCCCGGCCCCAGGGCCAGGGCGGTTTTGCCGGCCATGAATTCCAGCAGAGGCTCCAGGGCTTTGCTGCCGAAAGCCCGCACTCCCGGCGCCTCGGGCATTGGCAGGGTCATGGCTTCGGTGATTTTTGCCTCCAGGATGTCGTTGAGGCTGGCGGGGCAAGCCGCGGTGACCAGACCCGCGCCGGCCCGCAAGGCTCCTTCGGCCGTAAGCGTGCAGGCTCCGGTCTTGCCTTCGGAACCGGCCACCACCACCAGATGCCCGTAACTGCCTTTATGACTCCCGAAGGCGCGGGGCGGCAAACACCGCCGCAATTCCTCCGGCTCCGCCAGTTCCACACTAAGGCCGGCCTCGAAGACCGCCGGAATGCTGATGTCCACCACCCACAAGCGCCCCACGTAGTCCCGGCCCGGCGGCAGAATCTGGCCCAGTTTGGCAAAGCCGTAAGTGACGGTGACGTCCGCTTTGACCGCGGTCCCCAAAGGTTCGCCGCTATCGGCGCTCAGTCCTGAAGGAATATCCACGGCCACAATATGCGGCCGCAAATGGTTGATGCGGTCGATAAGGCCCGCCATGAGCCCCCTGACCGGCGAATTGAGGCCGGTGCCCAGGAGGGCGTCCACGATGAGCTCCATCCGGCTCAACTGATGCACCACCGGATTCAGGTCAGCGTCGGTGAGAACCTCCGTGACCGGCACTCCCATGCGGTCCAGGATATCCAGGTTGACCCGGGCGTCGCCCTGCACCAGGCCTTTCCCGGCGAGCAAAAACACGGCCACGGAGAACCCGTCGTTGGCCAGATACCGCGCCACCACGAAGCCGTCGCCGCCGTTATTTCCGCGGCCGGCCACGACGCCCACCGGTCCCTTGAGGTCCGGGAATTCCCGGCGCAGGACCTGATAGGTGGAGCGGCCCGCGTTTTCCATGAGGACCAGAGAGGGGACGCCCACCTCCTCGATGGTGCGCCGATCAAGTTCCCGCATCTCCTGGGCGCTGACCAGTTTCATGAGTTATCCTTGCGGCTTTTGCCTGGTAAGGATAACACAATTTGGGGGAGGAAGCCATAAGGAGCCCGGCTGTGACCGGCCTGAAATGCAGAAAAAAAAGAGGCGACCCTCGCGAGCCGCCCGGTTCCGGCGCGGACGGTGGAACATTTAGAGGAAGTGAAAAGTCACGCCCACCACGACTTTATGGTTGGTGAAATCGAACATGGCGGTGCCTGCACCTTCGCGGCCCAAACCCTGGGATACCACCCGCTGATCTTCCAGCTCCACTTCCCATTGCTGGCTGAACTTGTACTCCACAAACGCGGAGAGATTTCTCAAAAGCATATAGCGCACGCCGGCTTCGGCATCCAGGGAGAAATTCTTGGCCGCGTCACGCCAGGAATAAAGGATCACAAAGCCGGGGCCGATGCCCACGTAGGGCTGCAGCCGGCCGAAGGGCACCTCTTTGTCCGGGAGAAAGCCGTAGCGGCCCAGGAAATGAAAGGCCATGGTCCAGACGTACAGCCTGGCCGCGGCGACGTCGGCCCGGTCGCTGGCCGGCGCGCCCACCGGGCGGCTCAAGGTGCCGGCGGCCTGGCGGATATCCTGACGGTTGAAGCTCGATTCCACTTCCACCCCGAGCCACGGCA
Source organism: Deltaproteobacteria bacterium (assembly GCA_030018495.1). GTDB lineage: Bacteria > Desulfobacterota > Desulfobaccia > Desulfobaccales > 0-14-0-80-60-11 > DTHB01. The sequence goes on from JASEFS010000036.1 coordinate 22,121, forward strand.
GGGTATGCGAGTAATACCCAAGTTTGAGACCACCCACAACGGAAGGCGAAAACTTGATGGTGGAGAATGTTGTTTCTCCGGCTCCCCCTCCGGGAAACGCCAGGTTGTTGAACTTCCAATCATCACTGTGGACGAAAGAGGCTCCCATATAGCCTCCGAAGAAAAAGCCGCCGGGGCCTTTAGGACTCCAGTCCACCCTGTCCTGGTTGGCGGGCCGGTTTTTCCAGGCCAGGTAGGAAAAAGCCAGAAAAGAGGTCACACCGAAAGTCGTCCAGGCCGCGGCCGCGGCCGCGTCGGCCGCGTTGATGGCCCGGGCCGGTTGCGGGGCCATGCAAGTCAAACTGATAATCATCAAAACGATAAGAAGCTTGACTCCGATTTTGCTTGTTTTCATCGGTCTCCCCCGCAGAAACCTGGACTCCCGGACGCCGGGGCAGGCAGAGTTATCAGGATGACCCATTCTAGAGAAGGCTTCCTGAAGATGTCAAGAGAAAAGCCGGAATCGCCTAAGGAAGCGTTGCCAAGTCAAAATTGGATAAAATTAACATTTGTTAGATTATCCGGTAGCGTGTTCTCATGGACGGCTTGGGCAAAGCGGACCTTTGCCCAAGCGGGAGCTTGGGAACGAGCAGAGGATTACGTTCCTCGTTCCCACGCTCCTGCTTGGGAACGAGCGGAATTAAGCTTGATGCGCGGGGAGGCCGGGGGGACCAGCCTCCTGGAGCAAAGGTGCATAAAATTCCCGCCGTCTCTGATGGCGGCAAACATATATTGACTACCAAAACGCCGATTGATAAATTTAATTGTTCTCAAAAAAATCCCCTCCCGATTAACTATGGTGGTTATCATCGATTATCAGGCAGGCAACCTGACCAGCGTTGAAAGAGCATTAGAAGCTTTGGGTGTGCAGGCCACTGTAACCGCGGAACCGGAGGTGGTTGCCCAGGCCTCCCGGGTGGTTTTCCCCGGCGTGGGGGCCGCAGGCAAAGCCATGCAAACCCTCCGGGAGCGCCGCCTGGACCAGGCGCTGCTCAGGGTTTTTGAGAACGCGGTGCCGATCCTGGGCATCTGCCTGGGGGCGCAGATTATCCTGGATCAAAGCGACGAGAACGACGCCCTGTGTTTGGGCCTCCTGCCCGGGCGCACCCGGGCTTTGCCGCGCCAAACCGGGGTGAAAATTCCCCATATGGGCTGGAATCAGGTCCGCTTCATCCGGGAACATCCTGTATTCAACGGCCTGCCGGAACTGGCCGAATATTACTTTGTGCACAGCTATTATCCCGACCCGGCCCGCCCTGCCATGGTGTTGGGCGTGACCGAGCATGGCATCAGCTTCCCCAGCGTGGTGGCCTGGAAGAATCTGGTGGCCACCCAGTTCCACCCGGAAAAGAGCGGGCGCGTCGGCCTGAAAATTTTGGCAAATTTTCTGGCCTGGGACGGCTCCTATGCTCAGTAAACGCATTATCCCCTGCCTGGATGTCAGGAACGGACGCACCACCAAGGGGATAAAGTTCCTTAATAACATTGATATAGGCGATCCGGTGGACATGGCCCGGGCGTATTATGAAGCCGGGGCCGATGAACTGGTGTTCTACGACATCACCGCGTCCAGCGATCGGCGCGGCATCATGATCGACGTGGTGCGGCGCACCGCAGCCGAAATCTTCATCCCTTTCTCCGTGGGCGGCGGCATCCGGACGCTGGAGGATATGCGCGACGTTCTCCTGGCCGGGGCCGAAAAGGTGAGCGTCAACACCGCGGCGGTGCTCAATCCCGACTTGATCAGCGAAGGTGCCAAGGTTTTCGGCAGCCAGTGCATCGTTTTGGGCATGGATGTGAAAAAAGTGTCGGCCACCCCGGAAATACCCTCAGGCTACGAAATCGTCATTAACGGCGGCCGCACCCCCATGGGCATCGACGCCTTGTGGTGGGCCAAAGAAGCGGTGCGCCTGGGGGCCGGGGAAATATGCCTCAACTCCATTGACGCGGACGGCACTCAGGAGGGCTATGAGATCACCCTGACCCGGATGATTTCCGAGGCCGTGCCCATCCCGGTGATCGCCTCGGGCGGGGCCGGCAAAGCCGAACATCTTTTTGAAGTGCTCACCGAGGGCAGGGCTGACGCCGCGCTCATTGCCTCCATGGTCCATTACGGCGCGTACACGATTAAAGAAATCAAGGATTATCTCCATCAACGCGGCATCCAGGTTCGCCTCACCTGGTGATTAAGGCGAGCATCGAGGGTTTATGAATCGGCGCTACGAACCCGAAGTGGAACTCGAGGAAGAATTTGTCGAAGAGCCCGAGCTCCCGGAGGTGGAGCCCGAAGAGCCCTATGAGGAAGAAGTCGGCCTGCCCGTTCCCTCGGAACTCGACCCGCTGCAGCGCTACATCCGGGAAGCAAACAGGTTCAGCCTGCTGACGCCGGACGAGGAAAAGGAGCTTACCAGGCGCTACAAAGAGACCGGTGACGCGGACATCGCCTATCGCCTCATCACCAGCAACCTCCGGCTGGTCATCAAAATCGCCCTGGAATATCAGAAGTACTGGATGAAGAACCTCCTGGACCTGATTCAGGAAGGAAATATAGGGCTGATGCAGGCCATCAAGAAGTACGATCCCTATCGGGGCATTAAACTTTCCTATTATGCCTCTTTCTGGATAAAGGCTTACATTCTCAAATTCATCATGGATAACTGGAAGCTGGTGAAAATCGGCACCACCCAGTCCCAGCGGAAACTTTTTTATAATCTTAAGCGGGAAAAAGAGAAATTACGGGCCTTGGGCTTCGAACCCGGCCCCAAACTTCTGGCCGACATCCTCCAGGTCCGGGAGGAGGAAGTAATTGAAATGGAGCAGCGCCTGGGAGGCTGGGAATTGTCCCTGGACACCCCCCTCAAAGAAGGCTCGGAGGAATACCACAAAAATTTTCTGCCCTCGGTTGAGCCCCAGGTGGAAGAAGTCCTGGCCGACACGGAAATGAAAAAGCTTTTCCGCCAGAAACTGGCGGAGTTTCGCCAGGAGCTCAACGATAAAGAAATTGACATTCTGGACTTGCGCCTCCTGGCGGAAAAGCCCATGACTTTACAGGAAATCGGCGCACGGCACGATATTTCTAGAGAACGGGTGCGGCAGATTGAAGACCGTCTCATCAAGAAACTCAGGCATTTTCTTCAGACCGAAATTGCCGACTGGGAGGAGTACCACACGCCGGTGGGTGATTAGTAAGTGGAAAAACCATTTTTTTTGTGTGATATTTAAATAATTCAATCAGCGTTTTCACCGGCAGGCCCATGACAAAATCAACCAAGAGGGCTTTAGCCCTCCTCTTTTTTGTTTGCCTCTGGCTGGCCTCGGGCTTTTTGGGATGCCAGACCATGCAACAGTTCATCGCTCCAGCCGCAGACACAGAGAGGATTGACCAGGAATCCGCTCAGAGCGAGGCTTACTATCATTATTTCAAGGCCCAACAATATCTTTTTGCGGACGACCTGTCGGCCGCCGTCAAAGAATACGAAGAGGCCCTGAAATATGACCCCAACTCGGTCCAGATGCAGATCGAGGTGGCGTCTCTCTACCAGCGGCAGGGTAATTTGAAGGAAGCCCTGGCCCATGTGGAACAGGCTCTGAAAAAGGAACCGCACAACCAGGAGGCGCACTTTCTCCTGGCCGGTCTGCACGTGGGCCTGAACCATTTGGAGGAAGCCACCGCGGAATACGAGCGCATCCTGGTCCTGAATCCTGAAAACCGGGAAGCCCGGCTCTTCCTGGCCGCTTTATACGCCCAGCAGAGAAAATTCCCCAAAGCGATCCGCATGATCAAGGAAATCCTGCAGCAGCAGCCCGATCTGCTGGTCGGCTATTATTACCTGGGCCGGTTCTACCTGGAAATGGACCAGGTGCAGGAGGCCAAAAAGTACTTTTCCCAGGTCCTGGAAATGGACCCCGAGTTTGTCCCGGCCATGTTTGATCTGGCCGTGGCCCTGGAAAAAGAGAAACACTACACGCAAGCCATGAATCTGTATCGCCGGGTGCTGCGGCTCCATCCCAACAACTCCCGGGCCTGGGCCAACCTGGGGCGTCTCAATTTGATGATGAGGCATTACGGGGAAGCCCAAAAGGCCTTCCAAAAGGCCAAAAGCCTGGAAAGAAACGATCCGGCCGCGTTCGTTCAAATCGGGGCAATCTATCTGGAGCAGAAATATTATGACGACGCCATCCGGGAATTCCGCCAGGCCCTCAATCACTCCCGCTACCGCAACCAGGTGCGCTATTACATCAGCTTGGCTTTGGAGGAAAAAGGCGATTTGGAAGCCGCGGCGCGGGAATATTCCCTGGTGGAGAGGCGCTCGGAGTTTTTCATTCCAGCCCGCCTCCGGCTGGCGTACGTCTATTACCAAACGAAACGCAAAGATCAGGCCCGGGCCATTTTGGATGAAATTAAAGCCCTCGCGGCCGACCGGGAGGAAATCTATTTAGCCATTTCTTATTTCTACGAAGAAGAATCCATGTGGCACCGGGCCAGCGCCGCGCTTCTGGAAGGTCTGGAAAAGTCGCCCCGCTCGACGGAGATGCACCTCCGACTGGCCTATATATATGAAAAGCAAAAAGAGCGGGACAAAAGCATAGAGCACGTAAAAAAAGTCCTGGAGATTGATCCCAACAACGCCGACGCCTTGAATTTTTTGGGTTACACCTACGCCGAAGAGGGCATTCATTTGGAAGAAGCGGAGAGGCTGGTGAAGGCGGCCTTGCGCGTCAAACCGGACAGCGGTCACATCATTGACAGCCTGGGTTGGGTGTATTACAAGCAAGGACAGTACGACAAGGCGGTGGTGGAATTGGAGCGGGCCTTTGAGAAGATGCCCATGGACGCCGCCATTGCCGAACATTTGGCGGATGCTTATGTCAAGCAAAACCGCTACGGCGAAGCCTTGAAGCTGTATCGCCGGGCCCTGGACCTGGAAAATCCCGAGGTGCCCCGCCTTAAAGAGAAAATCAGAAATCTGGAACTTCAGTTGCAAAGACAGGCTTTATGAGACTTTCCTGTCTGATTTGCCTGCTGGGTATTTTAGCCGTTGCCGGGTGCCGCACCGTGCCCCCGCCGACCCCTGTTCCCCGCCTCGCCTCCTCTGAGGAAGTTTTGTCCATCCTCAAGGCCCGCCAGACGGGTCTCGACTCCTTCCAGGCCAAAGGCCGCCTGACCCTGATCGCACCGGGGCGCAGTTATTCCGGCACCGCCCGACTCAAGGGCAGCCTGCCGTCCACCCTCAGGGTGGATGTCCTGGATTTTTTCGGCCGTTCTCTCTTGAATTTTGCCAGCGACGGGCAGCAGGTGGAGGTCCTGTTTCCCCGGGAGAGCAAGCTCTTTTACGGGCCTGCCACACCGGCCAATTTAGCGGCCTTCGTTCCGCCGGGGGTGACCGTCGACCAGGCCTTGAAAGTGGTGGCCGGGGACTTGCCCTTGAGTTCCGGTGAACCCGCGGAATATCGCTATGATGCGGCAACCGAGTCTTACCTCCTGACCTGGCGCAACCCCGGCGGCAGCCTCAAGGAGAAGCTTTGGGTAGACAGCCAAAGCCTCCATCCGGTCAAAGAGGAATGGTACGGCAGCGACGGCAAACTCACTTTTACCGCGGAATTGAGCGAGTTCGCCGGCAACCGTCCGCAGCAGATTATCTTCAAGACCACCGAGCCGGCCACGGAACTGCGCCTGGCTCTTCAGGATATGGAGCTCAATCCCTCGTTCAACCGGGCCGATTTGCGCGTCCCGCAACTGCCGGGCGTCCAAAGAGTCCCCTTCAGACCGTAGCCGGGACCGGCGCTTTTTGATTTAATAAAGGAACCCCCAAGCGTCTTCGGCTGGGAACCATGAAATTCATCGTTGACACGCCCTTGGGCGGACTGGCCAAATGGCTGAGGTTCTGCGGCTTCGACGCGGCGGTGCAGCCTCTGGCAGGGGGCCGCGTCGGCAGCCTGCCCGAGCCCCGCGCTGCCACCCGCTTGCTCACCCTGCAAAAATCGCTGGGCAGATTGCACCGCGAAGATATTATAATCCTGAGCGCCTCCACTCCTGAGGCCCAACTGGCCGAGGTGCTCCAGCGCCTCAACATCTCCCGCCGGATGATCAATCCCATGAGCCGCTGCGTCAAATGCAACGAGCCTTTGAGGCCGGCATCCCGGGAGGCGGTGGCCGGCCGGGTCCCGGAATATGTGCTGCATACCCAGAAAGAGTTCTATGAATGTCCCGCCTGCCGCCGCCTCTACTGGCCGGGAAGCCACGTGACCGGCATCAGTCACAAGGTTTTGGAAGCCTTGCGCCGCCAGGCCCCCGAACCGTCCAACGCGGCTTGTGGCAATCAAAGGAGCGGTCCATGAGTGCGATTTCTCCTGGAAAGGTCGGCGGCTTCGTCGCCGCGGTCGGACGTTTTTTAATTAACTTCTTGACCAACATGGTGCGTCGCCTGCTCATTTTCGGGCACTATATCCTGATCTGCTGGCAGCAGCAGCGCCTGCGCCGGGCCTGGCGGCAGCTGGGGCAGCGCCTTCACCTGTCCCTGGAGGAGGGCGAAGTCAACCCCATGCTCACCGAACCGGTCAAGGACGCGGTTGACAAGGCCCGGCAACTGAAAGCCGGCAAAGACCGGCAGTATCAGGCCATAGCTGAAATCAGGGAGAAGATGCGGGCTGGGCACGTCGCCAAGCCGGCAGCGCCGCCCCCGGAAGCGTCCGGACCGCAGGAGCCTCCGAAGGGACGCGATCAGACTGATGTTTCCAAGGAATAGCCGTCCTTAAAGACCGGCTTCCTGGTTTTAGGACCTTGCCAGCCGTTGCTTCATTGCCCCGGCGTATTTAACTTTAGCCGGAGGGCCGGGGCGGCCGCATTTGGCCAGAGCTGGTTTCCCTGAAATCCCGGCTGACTCAAACCCCATCCGTCGGCCCCTTATGGAATTCAAGGATTACTATAAAATTTTGGGTCTCGACAAAAGCGCGGGACAGGACGACATTAAAAAGGCCTTCCGCAAGCTGGCCCGAAGATACCATCCCGACGTCAATCCCGGCGACAAGGCTGCCGTAGAGAAATTCAAGGAGATCAACGAAGCCTATGAAGTGTTGTCCGACCCCGAGAAGCGGGAGAAATACGACCGCTTCGGGGCGCAATGGCAGCAGTACGCGCAAGCCGGGGGCCGCCCGGAGGACTTCCGCTGGGAGCAATGGCGGGCCCGCCCCGGCACCCGTTACGAATACCGCACCATCACCCCGGAGGAACTCAGGGAAATGTTCGGCGGCGCAGGGGGCTTCTCCGATTTTTTTGAGACCCTGTTCGGCGGCATGGGCCGCGGTCCCGAGGCTTTCACCGGCAGCGAATACGCTTACCAGCCCCGGCCTCGCCGCGGCCGGGATATCGAACACACCCTGAGGATAACTTTGGAGGAGGCCTTTCACGGCACCACCCGGGTGCTGGAATGGGAAACCGGGCGCAAAATCGAGGCGAAAATCCCCAAGGGCGTGAATACCGGCTCCAGGGTGCGCCTCAAGGGCCAGGGCGAGCCCGGCGTTTTCGGCGGCGAGCCCGGGGACTTGTTTCTCCGGATCGAAGTCGCACCTCATCCTCGTTTTGAACGGGAAGGCGACAACCTCAGGGTTAAGGTGCCGGTGGATTTTTTCACCTTGCTGCTGGGCGGGAAGATCGAGGTCGCCGGCCTGGATCGCACCGTTAAGATGGAAATCCCTCCCGAAACTCCCAACGGCAAAGTGTTTCGTCTCAAAGGATTGGGCATGCCGCGCCTTAAGGATCTCAGCCAACGAGGCGACCTGCTGGTGGAAGTAAACGCGGTATTGCCCGGCCACCTGAAGCCGGAGGAGAAGGAACTCGTGGAGAAGTGGCGGAAGATGCGGTAATCCCAAGAGACCGGTTATGCAGAACAACGAATTCAGAAATGCGGCGCAGCGCCAGGGACCCCTTTTCACCAGGCCCATCGCCGCGCAGCTTGCCCGCGTCAGCATGGATTTTTTAGAGATGCTGGAGGAGGAGCGCCTTATCCGGCCCCGAACCACGGCTCAAGGGGAGAAGGGCTACAGCGCCGAAGATATCACCCAGATCGTCCGCATCCGCCGCCTGCACGAAGACCTGGGGCTGGACCTGGAAGCGGTGGAGATCGTGCTTCACATGCGGCGCCAGATTGTGGATTTGCTGCAGCGCATGGAGGAAATGGAGCGGCGGCTGGCTCAACGGGAAAGCGACCTGCTGGCGGAAATCCAGGAATTGCGCCGACGCCTGGGAGTGAAGGTGGAGCGGTAATAATCCTGTGGCACAGGCGGGATGCCTTGCCACCTTACTTATTTTTGAGGAGCAGGGACAAAAGCCCGGGTCTGCAAATTTATTTCATTAATCTTTCATTCATTGGCATCCGCTAATTGCTATCCTGAGCGCTCCATGCCTGAATCTGCATTGACATTCCAACCGAAAACCGAAAACCAAAAACCAAAAACCGTATTTACGCCGCGCCGCACTCTTCCTGGCTGCCCTTCAGTTTTTCCAGGGCATGGGGCAGGGCCGGAAGCACGGCCTCCAGGCTCTCCCGGGCTCCCCTGGGGCTGCCGGGCAGGTTGATGATGAGCGTCCCCCCCCGGAGCACGGCCACTCCCCGGGACAGCATGGCGTGGGGGGTCTTGGCCAGCCCCGCGGCCCGCATGGCCTCAGGCAGGCCCGGCGCCAGGCGCTCGGCCACCGCCAGGGTGGCCTCCGGGGTGATGTCCCGGGGCGTAAAGCCGGTGCCGCCGGTGGTGAGAATCAGATCCAGCCGGTCCCGATCGCTCCACTCTACCAGCGCCGCCACGACGGCTTCGTGTTCATCGGGCACGGTGCGGAAATGGTTCACCTCATATTGCCGGGCTCTTAGCAGATTGGCCAGTTCTGGACCGCTGGCGTCGTGGCGCTCCCCGGCGTGGCCCTTGTCACTGACCGTCAGGATTCCCACCCGGAACATCGAGCACCTCGATCACGTCGCCGGGTTTGACCCGGCCGCCTTTTATCACCCGGACGAAGATCCCCTCCCGGGGCATGACGCAGTCTCCCACCAATTCCCGGATGGCGCAGCCCTTGTGGCAGGCCTTGCCGATCTGGGTGACCACCACTTCAGCCTCAGAGCCGATTTTTAAGTGCGTCCCGATGGGCAGGGCGTCCACTGCGATGCCCCGGGTGGTGATATTTTCGGCAAAGTCGCCGGGCTTGACGTCCGCGCCCGCGGCCCGCATCTTCTCGATGCTCTCCAGCGCCAGCAGGCTCACCTGGCGCTTGCCGCCTTCGGCGTGGGCGTCCCCTGCCAAGCCGTGCTCCACCACCAGGCGGGCTTCGGGGACATTATGCTTGACCACGCCTTTCCTGTCGCTGATGGAGACGGCCGCTACCCGCGGCGGGCCATCAGTATTTGCTAATTGCTGTGCCATATTAATAAAATAGCACAGGCCGGACGCCTGTGCCACCGGTTCTTAGGGTGTAGGGGCGGTTCGCGCCCCGCCCCTGCCTTCAGCCCTCATTAAAGCCTTATGTCCTTCATTCTAAAGTTACATTTGCTTTTCTAACAGAAAACTGAAAACTGAAAACCGAAAACTGTTTTTATTCCTTTTCCCTGGCGGCGTTGGCTTCGGCGATGATTTTTTCCGCCAGGTGCGGCGGGACTTCCTCGTAATGGGAGAACTCCATGTCAAAGGTGCCGCGGCCGCCCGTCATGGAGGTGAGGTCAGGTGCATACATCAGGACTTCGGACATGGGTACATTGGCCGAAATGGCCTGCATTTTGCCCCGGGCCGCCATGCCCAGGACCCGACCCCGCCGGCCGTTCAGGTCGCCGATGATGTCGCCCATGTACTCCTCCGGCACCAGAACCGTCATTTTCATGATGGGTTCCAGGATAACGGGGTTGCACTGCTGCACGCCCTTTTTGAAGCCCATGGAGCCGGCGATCTTAAAGGCCATGTCCGACGAATCCACTTCATGGAAGGAGCCGTCGTAGAGAGTCACTTTGACATCCACCACGGGAAACCCGGCCACCACCCCTTCCTGCATGGCTTCTACAATGCCTTTCTCCACGGACGGGATGTATTGCTTGGGGATAACCCCGCCCACGATTTTGTCCACGAACTGGAAGCCTTCGCCCCGAGGCAGGGGTTCGATTTCCAGCCAGGTATCGCCATATTGGCCGCGGCCTCCGGACTGGCGCTTATATTTGCCCTGCACCTTGGTGGCGCCCTTGATGGTCTCCCGGTACGGCACTTTGGGGAGCTTGAGGTTGACTTCCACCCCGAACTTGCGCTTCATCTTTTCCGCGGTGGCTTCGATATGCACTGCGCCCATGCCGGACAAAAGGATTTCCTTGGTTTCCGCGTTGCGGTTGACGCTTAAAGAAATATCCTCTTCCGCCAAACGCTGAAGGGAAGAGTACACCTTGTCTTCGTCGCCCCGGGACTTGGGCTCCACTGCAAAGGTCATCATGCTTTTGGGCGGGGTCAGGGGCGGCAGCAGGATGGGATTGCCTTCGGTCGCCAGGGTGTCGCCGGTGACGGTTTCCTTCAATTTGGCCACCGCCGCGATGGCTCCCGGCCCCGCTTCCGCCACGGCTTTCTGGTTCTTGCCTTCCAACAGGAAAAGCTGGCCGTAGCGTTCAGGCGCGGCTTTGTTGACATTGAGCACGGTGGAATCGGATTTGACGGTGCCGGAAAATACCCTAAATATGGACAGGCGGCCGGCATAAGGATCGGCCACGGTCTTGAATACCTGGGCTGCGAGCGGGCCGTCGGGGTCCGGCTCCAGCGCGACTTCTGCCCCGCTTTTGGGCTCGATGCCTTTGATCTGGCCGCGGTCCTCGGGAGACGGCAGGAACAGGTTGACCGCTTCCAGCAGCAGAGGATAGCCCAGATTGTTGTGGGTGGCGCCGAACAGCACCGGCACAAACTGACCCGCCAGGGTGCCGGCTCTGAGGCCCCGGTAAATTTCGTCCACCGGGAGGTCTCCCTCCTCCAAAAATTTTTCGATCAGTTCGTCATCGCTTTCCGCAGCATAGTTCAGAAGATCGCTCCGCCACTCGTCCACTTGGCCTTTAAGGTCGTCCGGAATAGGGCCGCTTTCCATCTGTTTGCCGGCGCCGCCGGTGTAGGCCTTCAGGCTCACCAGATCCACTACGCCTTTGAATGCCGCTTCCTGGCCGATGGGAACCTGCAAAGGCACGGGTTTGGCCTCCAGGATGTCCTGTAAACCTTTGAGCACTTGGCTGTAGTCGGCCCGCTCCCGGTCCATCTTGTTGATGTACACCAGGCGCGGCAGGCCATATTCATTGGCCGTGCTCCACACCTTTTCGGTGCCCACTTTGACGCCGTCCACCGCGTCAATGACCACGACGGCCGCGTCCGCCACATGCAGCGCGGCCCGGGTGTCCGCCAGAAAATTGTCATCCCCCGGCGTATCCGCAATATAGACGGTGTGCTTTTTCCAGGTATAGTGATGAAAGGCCGTGGAAATGGTGATCTTGCGTTTCAGCTCCTCCGGTTCATAATCCAGAACGGAGGTGCCGTCATCCACCTTGCCTAAGCGCGCGGTCGCGCCCGCGGTGAAAAGCATGGCCTCTGCCAGAGAGGTTTTGCCGCAGCCGCTGTGGCCGATGAAGGCCAGGTTGCGGATATGAGCCACTTTACCGGACATTCAAATCTCCTTCCCCAAAATGTGCCGTCCCACCCTGCCATTCCGGGCCGGCCTGGGACGGTTTTTAACTATCAGATTTTAAAAGATATCTCAAGCGGGTTTTACTTCTTACTTTAGATGGCTCTTATTCGCGGTGAACGCCTGACCTCAAAGCTGCAGGCCGAATTTTAGCAAAAGACAATGCCGCTGAAAGGCCGCGCCCTAATCTTTAACTGATCGGAGCCGATGCCGGGGAAATCATTGACACCGGACCGGCCGCCTGTTACATTTATTTTCTGTCGGGACGTAGCGCAGCCTGGAAGCGCACCTGAATGGGGTTCAGGGGGTCGGAGGTTCAAATCCTCTCGTCCCGACCAGGGACAGGCAAAAAAATAAAGGCAAGTTACAGGGGTTCAACCTGCAGCTTGCTTTTTCTTTTTGGAATGATGCTCCTCCGAATGAGCATTACGGGGCTGCCCGCCCTGTCCCTTAGCCCGGATAATTCAGTGCGCCACGAAGGCGCGAGATGCCAGTGGAGGAAGGTTCCACCCAG
>JASEFS010000063.1 GCA_030018495.1 Deltaproteobacteria bacterium
CCTCTACGACATGGCCATGCGCCGTGAACTGGAAGCCGCCGCCGCCGGGGAAGAGCATTAAGCCTCAACGCCGCTTTCCTTAAAACCCTTTACCTCAAAGGCCGGGGCATTGCCCCGGCTTCTTTTTTTCGGCGAAACCCGGAATGCAAACGGCTCAACTAGCGGTGCCCCGGTAGACCAGCATACCCACCAGTAATACGCCCGCCAGAAGGAGCAGACCCAGGGGCGTATTAGCCAAGGCATATGACACCGAACTGTAGAACATAAAGGTGCAACTGGCAGCAAACACCAGAGGTGTTAAGGGATAGGCCGCGACTTTATAGGGACGCGTAAAGTGAGGCTCTTTCCGCCGGAGCACAAAAACCGAAAGCCCGGTGCCGAGGAAAAACAGCCAGACCACGGGGGCCGTATACAGGATGGTATCGATAAAGGACCCGGCTGCCATAACAATTGCCAGGCTCAGGCCGCCCTGCACCAAAAGAGCCGATACCGGCGTGCCCAGGCGGGGGTGCCAGGTGCCCAGAGGCCGGAAAGAGCGGTGATCCGCACCCAGGGCGTAGGAGATGCGCGCCCCGGTAAAGATCAGGCCGTTCACGGCCCCGAGAGCCGAAATACAGATAAGCACCGCGATGGCGCGTGCCGCGGCCTCAGGAAAGACTTTGCCCACCGTATCAACAGCCACCGCCTGGGACCGGGACATACCCGCCAATCCCAGGGCCGACAGGAAAGCGCCGTTGATCAGTAGATAAAGGCCGGTAACAGCCAGTGTGCCGATCACCAAAGCCCGCACGATATTTTGCTGCGGCCGCTTGATTTCCGCAGCAACATAGGCCATTTCATTCCAGCCGCCGAAGGTGAAAAGCACCAGGATGAGGGCCAGTTGCAGACTCCCCCAGGTGAACGCCTCCGGCCGGTCCGGCGCGGCGGCCGGCGCCGGAGCGCTCCAACCCACTATAATAATCGCCAGCATTCCCAGGATCTTGGTAACAGTGAGAAGATTTTGCGTCCATTTGCCGGCTTTCACCCCCAGGATATTAATGCCGGTCAACAGCGCTATAGCGGCCGCGGCATAGAAAAGCCCGCTGTTGTCCAGGGGAGCATGGAGCGTCTGGGCATAACGGGCAAAGATAAAGGCCATGAGGGCTATGTCCCCGGGCCGCACCACCGCCAGTTGGGACCAGCCGAACATGTAACCGGCCCAGCGGCCGTAGGCGCGGGTCAGATAAACGTAATCCCCGCCTTGGCGGGGGTACGCGGTGGCCAGCTCGGCGTAACACAAGGCTCCGGTCAGGGCCAGCAGCCCCCCTGCCAGCCAGATAGCCAGAAGGCCCGACTCGCTGCCCAGGCACCCGGCCACCGTGGGCGCGGTCTCGTAAATGCCGGCGCCGATGATGATCCCGACAATGATGCAGATGGAATCGAAAAGGGAAAGTTCCCTTTTGGGAGAAGCTTCCAAAAAGTCCTCCTGGGACATATTTAAAACCTAAAATTGCTTTGGGGGAGGAGGCCAGCGGCCTCGCCCTCAACCTCTTGTTGGGAGCGCAAGCTTCAATCCTGCTTACAGGCAAGATGCCTGTACTCCCAGGAAGAATGCGATCTGCGGTCCCCCCCGCCCTTCCATGGAATTGCTTGTCCCTAACTTCTGTCCAGGAAGCATTTTCTTTTAATGCGACAATCCCTCTTCCAGTTATCCCGGTAATTTAATAATATCGTATTAAATTTTCTTTGCTTTTTGGAAGATTGTCAGCCCCATGAAGCCCAGAGCCGAAAAGCCTCATTATCATGGCCACCGCCAGCGCCTGCGCAGCCGCTTTTTGCAGGGCGGGCTTGGAGCCTTGCAGGATTACGAACTCCTGGAGCTGCTTCTCACCTTTGCCATTCCTTATTCCGATGTCAAACCCCTGGCCAAAGGCTTGATTGAAAGGTTCGGTTCGTTTTCCCGGGTGCTGGACGCCCCCCCTGATAGCCTGATGGAGTTCATGAAACTGAAGGAATACTCCGTCTGCCTCATCCACCTGGTCAAGGCCTGCATTGAGCTATACCTCAAGGAAGAAGCCTTGAAGCGGCAGAAAATCCCGTCGCTGGAGTCGTTGATCAATTATTGCCGGACTTCCATGGGAGGTTTGAAAGACGAGCAATTCCGGGTGATTTTTCTGAACAGCCAAAATGAAATTATTGCCGAGGAAATCATCCAGGAGGGCACGGTCAACCAAACCGTGGTTTATCCCCGGAAAATCCTGGAACTGGCCTTGAAACACAAGGCCACCGGCCTCATCCTGGTGCACAACCACCCCAGCGGCAACCCCGCGCCCTCCGCGGCGGACCGCGAGCTGACCCAAACCATCGTCAAGGCGGGCCACGCCCTGAATCTGACGGTGCACGACCATCTCATCATCAGCCGCCACGACTACTTCAGCTTGGCGGAGCAGAATATGCTTTAATGCATTAAAAGCTGATTAAAATCTTTTTTTGCCTGCCCATGCTTTCTGAAACCGCAAGTCGAGAAATTATCAAAATCGTCGGCCAGGAAAATGTTCTGACTACCCCTGAAGAGCGCTACTGCTACGCCTACGACGCCACGGATTTGACCGCGGTGCCCGACTTGGTGGTGTTTCCCGGCAGTGCTGAAGAAATTGCCCAAATTGTCAGGTTGGCCAACGAGCATCGTTTCCCGGTGGTGCCTCGGGGGGCCGGCACGGGCAGGGCCGGGGGCTCGGTGCCTGTCCAGGGAGGCGTAGTCCTGGTGCTCACCCGCATGAACCGCATCCTGGAGATCGACCTTGAGGATATGGTGGCCTTGGTGGAGCCTGGCGTGATCACCGGACATTTGAAGAAGGTGGTGGAGGGTCAGGACCTTTATTATCCGCCGGACCCGGGGAGCGCGGACTACTGCACCATCGGCGGCAATGTGGCCACCGGGGCCGGGGGCGCGGTAGCCGTGCAATACGGCGTGACCCGGGACTATGTGCTGGGGCTCACCGTGGTTTTGCCCACCGGGGAAATCATCGACTGCGGCAGCCGCACCTTTAAAGGGGTGGTGGGCTATGACCTCACCCGCCTCTTTCTGGGATCGGAGGGGACTTTGGGGGTAATCGTCAAAATCCTGCTGCGGCTGGTGCCCAGACCCGCCAGCCGCCAGACCCTGGCCGCCGGGTTCGCGGATCTGGACGCGGCAACCAAGGCCGTGGGCCGGATTCTCCAGGCGGGACTCACGCCCACGGCGCTGGAGTTCATGGACCGGGGCACCCTGGATTGCGTGCGGGAGATGCTGCCCTTCCCGGTGCCGGATACGGTGCAGGCCCTGCTGCTCATCGCGCTGGACGGGCATCCGAAAGACGTGGCCGGGCGCGCCTCCCGCATGGCCCGCCTGTGCAAGGAACAGGGGGCCCGGCCCATAAAGCGCGCCCAGGATGCGCAAGAGGCGGAACGCCTGTGGCAGGCCCGCCGGGCCATTTCCCCGGCCACTTTCAAAGTGAAGCCTGCCAAAATCGCGGAAGACGTGGCCGTGCCCTTAAGCGCCATCCCCCATTTGGTGTCCGGGGTTCAGGAGATTTCCCGGCGCCGGGGCTTGCCCATCATCTGTTTCGGCCACGCCGGCGACGGCAACATTCACGTGAATATCATGTATGACCGGGCCGTAAAGTCTGAATCCGACGCCGCGCAGCAGGCGGTGGTGGACCTCTTTAAGCTGGTGCGCACCTTGCGGGGCACGCTTTCCGGTGAACATGGAGTGGGCCTGGCCAAGGCCCCTTATATCGGCATGGAGCTCTCTGAGGCCGCCATCGCCCTGCAAAAGCGCCTCAAACGGGCCTTTGATCCCAACAACATCATGAATCCGGGAAAAATCTTTCCGCCGGATGACTTCTGAAACTCTCGCATCCTTCCTGTTTTAACCCGCTTTATTCATGAGCTTTTCAAAATATGCGGCAACGCATTGAAATATATAATTAAAACGGAAAGTTCGGAAAAGCGGAGTGTTTTTTGCACAGGCTGGAAAGCCTGTGCCACCGAGTCCTTCGG
>JASEFS010000004.1 GCA_030018495.1 Deltaproteobacteria bacterium
CGCGGCCCCCAAGCCCGAGGCTGCGCCCGCACCCGCCGCGGCCCCCAAAGAGGCCCTGGTGGCCGGCGAAGTGCCCCTTCGGGCTCCCATGCCGGGCATGATCATCAGCTATAACGTCAAGGTGGGAGACAAGGTCAATACCGGCGACCTGGTGTGCGTGTTGGAAGCCATGAAGATGCAGAACTCCCTGCCCTCCCCGGCCTCCGGCACGGTCAAAGCCATCAACTTCGAACCCGGCGCCAGCGTCGCCAAGGACGCGGTGATCATGGTGATTGCCAAGTAGCTTTCCCAGCCGTGAGATTTATTTGGGGCGACCGCCAGGTCGCCCTTTTTTTGCCTTAAAGGCAAGCCTTAAACTTTTCACCTCTTCAAGCTTTTTTTCAACCGCCGATATCTTTCCTTTAACTATTCCAAGCCTGCCTTTATCTAATTAATCACAGAGGTGAAGATGGGGTAATCAACCAACGGAGGGGAAAGATAACATGTACATGAAAAGCTTCGGCATTATTCTTTTGGTGGCCATCCTGCTGGGCGGCTGTGCCTCGGCTCCCCAACAAAATCCCTACCTGTACACCGGTGCGGGTCTGGGCGCGGCTCTGGGGGCCGGCATCGGGGCCGGCGTCAACCACAGCAACCCCTGGAAGGGCGCAGCCATCGGCGCTCTGCTGGGCGGCGCGGCCGGCGGCCTGGCCGGAGAATACTACGGCCGCTCCCACCCTTATTACCAAACCGGGCAGCCCCCCCAGAGTCAGGGGTATTACGGGCCGTCCCAACAACCGAGCTATGGTTACGACTCCCCCCAGCCTAACTACAGCTATGCACAGCCGTCTTATCAGAACGCATACTAACAGGGAGTTCTTAGAGGGGGGATAATGTTCTGCAAAGCATTGCCCGGGGTGCTCATAATAGTGGCCGTTGTCGGCATGGTTGGCGGCTGCGCCCACCAGTCGCCGTACACGGCCACCGGCGCCGCGGTGGGCGGAAGCCTCGGCGCGCTCACCGGGGCAGCCATTGACGATAAAAACCCCTGGCGCGGTGCGGCCATCGGCGGTGCGGTGGGGACAGTGGCCGGCGGGGTCGCCGGGAATGCTGCCGGTCGGTCACGTTCTTATCAGGAGGGCTACTATAATCAGCCCGGCTACGGGTATTCCCAAGGCCAGCCGTATGACCGCAATTACGGGTACCATGGCGGCTATTACCCGCCGCCGTCCAATGATGACTACGGCCGTCCTTATCCCCCCTCGGGGTATGAACCTTATCCGCCATACGCGGAGCCAGGCCCTGATTATAGCTACTAAATTAACTGGTTCGACTCGCGCTGCTGCCTGAGGACGGCAAAGGGACCTACGATTCAATAAGAGCTTAAATTTCCACTCAATCTTTTGCATAATGAAGCCCGGGGCCGACTCGATGGAATCGGCGCCCGGGCTTTTTGTCTAATATAATTGGTATCTGGAGAGTGCCGTGGCCAGGATCCAGGAAGTCCCGCTGAGTGATATAGATTTAGACGACCACCCCTTCGCAGTCGCCTCTTCGGCAGATATCAGCCCTCTTTCCGCTTCAATGGCTGAGGTGGGGCTTCTGAATCCCCCCTGGCTGCGAAAAAAAGCCGAAGCTGGGTGGCAGGTGGTAACCGGCCTGAAGCGCCTTAAAAGCGCGGCTCGCCTGAGATGGGAGAAGATCGCGGCTCATACCTTGTCCGCGGAAACGCCGGATTCCCGCTGTCTGTCCATCGCGCTGCAGGATAACGCCTTCGGCCGGAGCTTCTCCCCCGGAGAGCAGGTTTTTTATATTAACCGGCTTACAAAGCATTGGGACGAAGCTCAGATTGTGCAGCATTTTCTCCCTCTCCTGGGCCTGCCTCCCAGCGCTAAAATACTGCACCGCTTTTTGGCTGCGGGCTCGCTTGAGGAAGCCTGGCAGGACTTGCTGGTGAGCGGCCGCCTGGCCCTTACCGCCGCGGCCCGCCTGGCCGCCTGGCCCGCCGCGGCGCGTCGGGCTGCCTTCCCCTTTTTCCGGGACCTGCCATTCAGTCAGAGCAAGCAGGAGGAATTACTGAAATGGCTGGAGCTCCTGGCGCGCCGGCAGGATAAGGCTCTGGAAGACTTTCTGCTCAAGCCGGAGCTGACCGCCTGCCTTGAAGATCCCGCCCTAAATCCCCAAGAGAAAGCCCAACGAGTGCGCCGTCGGCTTAAAGACTGGACCTTTCCCCGCCTGAGCGCGGCTCTGCGAGCCTTCGAACAAGGTCTGGCAGGTTTGGGCCTGGCCCAGCACCCCCGAGTGCGCCTGAGTCCGCCTCCGGCCTTCGAAGGCCCGGATTTTCACCTGGAAATCAAATTCCGGGATGCCGACGAATTGCGTTCGCTTCTCGATACTCTCACCAGCCTGGCCCGGCAGGAGGACTTCTCGGCCCTCACTGCCATCTAAATTCCTTCCGGGCCTATCTTGCAGATGGCGAGGCTCCCGGCCCCGCTCCGCCGATTGTCTTGCAATCCGCCTTTACAACCTTAACTTTAAAGGCATATGATGAGACCATCTGATAAACTTTCTTCCTAAGGCGTTCCGAAATGTCCAGAAAGGATGCACTCATGTCCCAACCGGGCAAGCCCAACCGTTTGGCCGAGGCCACCAGCCCTTATCTCCAGCAGCACAAATACAATCCCGTGAACTGGTTTCCCTGGGGGCCGGAGGCCCTGGAAAAAGCCAAACGGGAGGATAAGCCTATCTTTCTCAGCATCGGCTATTCCACCTGCCACTGGTGCCACGTCATGGCGCATGAGTCTTTTGAAGATGAAGAAATCGCCGCGGTGATGAATGAACACTACGTGAGCATCAAGGTGGACCGGGAGGAGCGGCCCGACCTGGACGAAATCTATATGAACGCGGTGACCATGCTCACCGGCCGGGGCGGCTGGCCGATGAGCGTTTTTTTAACCCCCGATTTAAAGCCCTTTTATGGAGGCACCTATTTTCCGCCTGAGGATCGGGGCGGCATCCCGGGTTTTCGCCGGCTCTTAGTGGCTTTGGCCAATGCCTATAAGGAAAACCGCGCCCCTCTGCTGGACATGGGCGCCAAAGTGACAGAGCGGCTGAAAATTCTGGGGGATATGCCCGGACAGGTTCAGGAGCCTCAGCTTGATCAGATTAAGGCCGCGGCCGAAAATCTGAAAAAAGATTTTGACGAGGTGCACGGCGGTTTCGGCCGCGCCCCCAAATTCCCGCGTTCATTGGAACTCGCATATTTGCTGCACTTTTCGCATATTCAAAACGATCCCCAGGCCTGGGAAATTTTCTCCTTCAGCCTGGAAAAGATGGCCCGGGGCGGCATCTATGATCAGGTGGGGGGCGGCTTTCACCGCTACACGGTGGATGAGAAGTGGGTCATACCGCACTTTGAAAAGATGCTTTATGACAATGCTTTGCTGGCCCCCCTTTATCTGGCCCACTATCAACTCACCGGGAGCGACCTGTCCCGGCGCATTGCCCGGGAAACGCTGGATTTCGCCTTGCGGGAAATGGAGGCTCCGCAGGGAGGTTTTTATTCAGCCTGGGACGCGGACAGCGAAGGCGTCGAAGGCAAATTTTACGTGTGGAGCGCCGAAGAATTCAGCCAGGCCCTGCCCCCGGACCTGGTCGCCCTGGCCGCCGCGGCCCTGGGCGTGACGCCGGAGGGCAATTTTGAGGGGAAAAACGTCCTCACCCGCCCTTTTACTGAAGCGGAACTGGCTGAACGCCTTTCCCTCACCGAAGAAAAGGTCAGGCTGGGTCTTAGGACGGCCTTGGAACGACTCTTCATGGCCCGGCGCCGACGCGTCAAACCCCACCGCGACGAAAAGATCATCGTTTCCTGGAACGGTTTGATGTTCACGGCCATGTGCCTGGGGACCCAAATCCTGCGCGACGGCATTTATTATGAGGCTGCGGACCGGGGCGCCAAGTTCATATTCGACAACCTGTTTAAGGAAAACCGTCTCCATCGTATCTGGTCAGGCGGCCAGGCGGCGGTTCCCGGTTTTCTGGACGACTACGCCATCCTGGCCAACGCCTGCCTCGATCTCTATGAGACGGATTTCAACCCCGAGTGGCTGGCCGCGGCCCGGCATCTGGCGGCCTTGATGGAGCGCCTGTTTCTTGATGAAGCGGACGGCACCTTTTTCTATGTGGACTCTGACCAGGACGTCACCCTGGTGCGGGGTAAGAGCGTTTACGATCAGGTCATCCCCTCCGGAAATTCCATGGCGGCCCGGGTCTTCTGGCGTCTTTACCGGTTTACCGATGAATCCCCTTACCTGGATAGGGTCAAGGCGGTGGTTAACCGATTTATGGGAAACGCCCTGGAGAACCCCTGGGGGTTCGCCCATTTTCTGACCGTACCCTTGCTGTATCTGACTCCGCCCCTGGATCTGACCTTTGTCGGCCCTGCCGGCCATGACCAGATAAAGGAAATGTTGACGGAAACCTATCGGCGTTTCCTGCCCCAGCGGCGGCTGATTCTCAAGGACCCCGAAGATTGCGCCCGCCTGGAAGAACTGGCGCCGCCGGCCGGGGTTTATGCGCCGGCAGCCGAGGGGCCGGTGGCTTATCTCTGTTATGATTACACCTGTCAGCCGCCGGTGAAGAATGCTAAGGAACTGGCGGCCCGGTTGAATCAAATAAAGTCATAAAGGTTTGCACTACCTCCCGGCACCGCGCCGCACCCGTGCAAGCGGTCGGAAATTACTGCCTGGACAATCTCAAGTTCACCGACTTCCTCTTCCAAACATGCCCTCTGTTTGTGAGCAAGCTTGTCACTGAAAAATATTACTTCTTCTTTTTGCCCGGACTAAATAATTGAAGCCTCTTTCCCAGTATGCTCTATTGTGATGAATATAAAGAAAATCAAACACCTTATGAGTACGTCCTTGCCGAGGGGGCATAATGGGCTGGGAAGACAAATTGCCGGTGGTAAAAAGCCTTACCAAAGCCGTGCTCGAGACTTTGGCCCCTCAAAACCTGGCCGGATTTGAAGAGGAATTCGCGCCGTTTGTCCTGGCCCAAGGTGCGCCTCAGGCTCAGGAACGGACCCGGCTTATAAGAAATCGAAATCAGGGCCTCGACATTACCTTAGTGGCCGGCATGTTCTTCCAGGTGCTGGTGGAAGCCGAACAACTGCCGACCGGCACCACCGAACGGGTCTCGTATGTCCGGAAACGGGCCAAGACCTATTTGGTGAACCGCCTGTCCGGGCAAATTTCCATGTCCCAATTCTTCCGCCTGTTGAACCTTATCGACCATCAGGTCCAGCAATATTTTGCCCAGTGCAGGAGCAGTTGGACCGGCGGGCCCCCGGGCCTGCTGTCGCCGGCCCAAACGCCGCCGGAACCCCTGAGGGCGGAAGCCTTGCAACAAGACCTTGCCCAAGTCGCTATGGAGCCCAGGGGGCGCCGGAAGCTTACCCAGGAAAAATTGCTGGAATTTCTCCTGCAAACCGGGGGCAATTGGTTCAAGCTGCTGGATTTTGAGACCCACTTCCAGGTGAACAAGAAAACCGCCTGGGCCTGCCTGAATCAATTGCTGGAGGAAGGCATCCTTATCCACAACGGCGAGAAAGCCAACAAGGCGCGCTATATCGTGGCGAGCCGGTTCCGCCGCGCCGATACGAAAATAAGCTAGCCAAGCCGTCAATTCTTCCTTCATGTTCCCAAGCTCCTGCTGGGGAAGGCAATTATGAGCCCAAGCTCTGCTTGGGGAATCGTCTTTTGGAATTTCATGGGCTCTCTCATCAAGCTGAGCTTAAAAAGCATGGGGTTCTCAAGCAGGAGCTTGGGAACCAGGATAAGCCTGGGAATCAGAATAAATTTTTTTCGCCTGATTTACCGGCCCTTACCTGCAAAGCTCTCCTGCCTGGTTATCTTTAAAACCCGACCTTTCACTCCCAGAAAAATCTTGTGTAAAATTAAACAGTGACTATATTTTTAACTTGGGGATATGAACTTCCAAACAAACAAGCTTTTATAAGCGCACGACAAGGATGTTGGCATGGCCAAAGAAAGGAATAAGAATAACCTGGGGGCTAAGCTAGAAATTAAAGTAATCCCCCCTAGTTACCTGGATATGCCGCTGGCGGAAATCACCCGGATACTGGGGGACGGCCCGCTGCTGTGGCCCGGCGGTGCGGGCCGCTCCCAGGGAATCAAGTTTGTCCATTATGAAATTAAGAAAAAGCGGGGCCGCAAACCCAAGGCCTTGAAAAACAATAAAGATTCTGGTAAACCCTCGCCTTGATCACCCGCCGCAGAGCCAAGCGACAGGCAGCCCAGCAAGCATGTAATCAGCAATGTCCACTGACACGATCGTAATTCGCGGCGCCCGGGAGCATAACCTCAAAAATCTGGACCTGGAATTGCCGCGGCATCAGTTTATTGTAATTACCGGGGTTTCCGGCTCCGGCAAGTCCACCCTGGCCTTTGACATTCTCTATGCCGAAGGCCAGCGGCGCTACGTGGAGAGCCTCTCGGCCTACGCCCGGCAGTTTCTGGAGCTTATGGACAAGCCGGACGTGGACTATATCGAGGGGCTGTCGCCGGCCATCGCCATCGAGCAGCGCAGCGCCTCCAAGAACCCCCGCTCCACCGTGGGCACCGCCACGGAAATTTACGACTACCTCAGGGTGCTTTTCGCCCGCGTAGGCCTGCCTTACTGCTATCAGTGCGGCCGTCCCATAGCCTCTCGTTCTGTGCCCCAAATGGTCGACCAGCTCATGGAATTGCCCGTGGGAGCCCGCATCACCATCCTGGCTCCCATAGTGGTGAACCGCAAGGGCGAACACCAGAAACTCCTGGAACGCTTGCAGCGGGAGGGTTACAGCCGCATCCGCCTGGACGGCGAAATCGTCGAACTGGAGGAGCTGCCCGTCCTGGACAAAAACAAGCGGCACACTATTGAAGCGGTGGTGGACCGGCTGGTGATCAAGGAGGACTTGGCCGCCCGCCTGACGGATTCCCTGGAGCTGGCCCTGAAACTGGCCGAAGGCCTAGTAAAAATCGCGGTGGCGGGCGGTGAGGAGATCCTCTTCAGCGAGAAGTTCGCCTGCGATGTCTGCGGGGTTAGCCTGCCGGAAATCAATCCCCAGCTCTTTTCCTTCAACAGTCCCCAGGGCGCTTGCCCGTCTTGCTCAGGGCTGGGGAGCCGCATGGTCATCGACCCGGACCTGGTGGTCCCCAATCCGGAATTGTCGCTGCGGGAGGGCGCCGTGCGCCCCTGGGCCAAGCAGCACACCCTGCGGCACCAGCAGATGCTGGAAGCCCTGCAGGAACATTACCGCTTCTCCAGCCGCACGCCCTTCAAGGATCTGGACGAAGTGATCAAACGGGCCCTGCTGCATGGCTCGGGCCCGACCTCCATCAACTTTTTCTATGAACAGGGCGGCCGCCGGGTTTTTGTGCCGCGGCCCTTCCCCGGCGTCATCCCCATGCTGGAGGAACGCTACAATGATACTGAATCCTGCGCGGTGCGGGAGGACATCGAACAATACATGTCCATGAGGCCCTGCCCTGATTGCCAGGGAGCGCGCCTGCGCCGGGAAGCCCTCTCGGTCAAACTCGGGGGCCTCAATATCAGCGAAGTCACGGCCTTAAGCGTAGCCCGGACCCTGGAATGGTTCCAAAGCCTGCAACTTTCCCCCCGCCAGGCCGAAATCGCCCGCCGGGTCATCAAAGAGATCACCGAGCGCCTGGTCTTTCTTATGGAGGTGGGACTGGATTACCTCACCATGAACCGGCCCACCGCCACCCTGGCCGGCGGGGAGGCCCAGCGCATCCGGCTGGCCACCCAGATCGGCTCCAAGCTCTCCGGGGTGCTTTATATCCTGGATGAGCCTTCCATCGGCCTTCACCCCCGGGACACCCAGAGGCTTCTGACTACTCTCAAGGTTTTGCGAGACTTGGGGAACACGGTGATCGTGGTGGAGCACGACCCGGAAACCATCCGCCAGGCCGACTTCGTGGTGGACATGGGGCCGGGCGCGGGCCGGGAAGGAGGCCAAGCGGTTTTTGTGGGACCGCCCCAGAAGCTGCTGAAGTCCAATACCCTGACCGGCTTGTTTCTGTCAGGCCGCCGGGAGATTTTCCTTCCTCAGAAACGCCGCGTCCCCAACGGCGGTCTCCGCCTCACCGGCGCCAGGGGCTATAACCTGCAAGGGCTGTCCGTGGATATCCCGCTTAAGGTGCTTACCTGCGTCACCGGCGTCTCCGGCTCCGGCAAGAGCACCCTCATTATGGATACCCTGTACCCGGCCCTGCGCCAGAAGCTTTACCGGGCCAGAATTGCCGCCGCGCCTTTTGATGATCTTACCGGCGCCGAACAATTGGACAAGGTGATCAACATCGACCAGAACCCCATCGGCCGGACCCCCCGCTCCAATCCCGCCACCTATTCCGGGGCCTTCACTATGATCAGGGAGCTCTTCTCCCAGGTGCCCGAGGCCCGGCTCAGGGGCTACAAACCGGGGCGCTTCAGCTTTAACGTCAAAGGCGGTCGCTGCGAGGCCTGCCGGGGCGAAGGCATCAACAAGATAGAGATGCACTTTCTGCCGGACGTGTACGTGCGCTGCGAAGTGTGCCGGGGGCTGCGCTACAACCCGGCCACCCTGGAGATCCGCTATAAAGGCTACACCATCGCGGAAGTGCTGGAGATGACCGTGGAGCAGGCCCTGGAGGTCTTCGGGCCGGTGCCGGCCCTGCGGGACCGCTTGCAGACTTTGGTGGACGTGGGCTTGGGCTACGTGCAGCTCGGCCAGTCGGCCACCACCCTGTCAGGGGGCGAGGCCCAGCGCCTGAAGCTCTCCCGGGAGCTCAGCAAGCGGGCCACGGGCCGGACCCTTTATATTTTGGACGAACCCACCACCGGCCTGCACCTGGCGGATATCGAAAAGCTGCTGTCGGTCCTGAACCGCTTGGTGGACGCGGGCAACACCGTGATCATCATCGAGCACAATCTGGATGTCATCAAGACCGCTGACTACCTCATCGATTTGGGTCCCGAAGGCGGCGACAAGGGCGGCCGCCTGGTGGCCGCGGGCACGCCGGAGGAGGTGGCCGGACATGCCGAGTCCCATACGGGCCGTTTCCTGCGCCAGATGATGCATTAGCCCGCGCCTTACATTAATCTTTCAATAACTTGAAGCAAGGGCGGCGGGTCTCTGCCACGCCGCCGAAAATGCCCAGGTACGGCCGCCCCACCGAAAGCCTCCGGCTTCTTTTGGACGGAAAGCAGTAAGTGCTTGAATCACCCTTCAGCAAAAGGGCGGCCGAAGCGGCGCAGCCAACATTTTTGTGTGGGAGCTTGCGGCAACTGGGGGATGGAGTACAGGACCCGGCCAGCGGTTAAGTGTTCCCCATGGTCAGGTGGTAGGCCAGATTGTCCAGCTTGACGGTGAAGTCCACATTTTCCACCGCCATGCCTTCGGGCACCTGGAGCTGGGTGGGGGCGAAGTTGAGGATGGCCTTGATGCCGGCCTGAATCAGACGCTGGGCCACAGCCTGGGCCTGGCTGGCCGGGGTGGCGATGACGCCGATCTCCACGTCTTTGTCCTTAATGGCCTGCTCCAATTCATCCAGGTGGTGGATAAGCTGACCGCTGGGCAGCCGCCGCCCCACCTTGGCGGGGTCCACGTCGAACACCGCCGCGAACTCGTAACCCTGGCGGATGAAATTCTGGTGCGCCAGCAGGGCGGAACCCAGATTCCCGATCCCTATCAGGGCCATCTTCCAGGACTTGTTAAGTCCCAGAATGCGCTTGATCTCGAAAAGCAGTTCCTTGACGAAATACCCCACGCCCCGAATGCCGAACTCACCGAAGTAGGCGAGGTCCTTGCGGATTTGGGCCGGATTGATGCCGCACTTCTGGGCCAGCTTGTCGGAGGCGATGATCTTCACCCCTTCTTGAGCCAGGGCCTCCAGATAGCGGGAATATATGGACAAGCGAGTGATGGTGGCAGTGGGAATTTTGGAGAATTTCATCGGTTGTCGCATAGGTTAGCTTCCAAGCAGGACGGCAGCAAGTGGAAAAATGCACAAATCCCGGCAGTTAAAAGGGGGAGCGTCGAGCTCCCCCGACTAAGTAAAAACGCTTGCTTAAACCTTCAGTCCCAGAGCCGCCGCGATGGGCCGGGCCATGGGGTAGGCGTACAGGATGATGAGCGCCACGACCAAAGCGTAAATACAAAGAGACTCGATCATGGCCAAACCGATGAGCATGGTCACGGTGATCTTACCGGAAGCTTCGGGATTCCGGGCGATGCCTTCCACCGACTTCTGGATGGCGATGCCCTGGCCGATGCCGGTGCCGAAAGCGGCGATGCCGATGCCGAAGCCGGCAGCCATTACCGCGTAGCTGAAAAACGTGCCCAGACCGTTGGCCGAGGCGCCGGCAGCACCCGGCTCAGCCGCCATTGCCAGAGAAGCCCAGAGCAAGGATACCAGTAAGGTCAAACCGATTTTAACCGCCATGTGATCATTCCTCCTCACGAGATGTTATATGTTGATTGGCCTTCTTCCATAAATCAGTGGGCGTGCTCCATGGAACCCGCAAAATACATCATGGAGAGCAAGGTAAAGATAAAGGCTTGCACGGTGCTGGTGAATACCGCCAAAAACATCATGGGCAGCGGCGCCAAAAACTTGCCGGCCAGGAGCAGGAGGATCATGAGAACCAAATCCTCACCCATGACGTTGCCGAAGAGACGGAGTGTCAGGGAGAGCACCCGGGCCACGTGGCCGATGAGCTCAATGGGGAAAAACAGGGGCGCCAGCCATGGAATAGGTCCCAGGAAGTGCTTGATATACTTGACCCCGTGAAACTTGATGCCCAGGTAATGCGTGAAAACAAAGGTGCACAACGCCAGGGCCAAGGGGGTGTTGATATTTGATGTAGGAGACAAAAACCCGGGGATGAGACCGGCAAGGTTGCAGAACAGGATAAAGAGGAAAACCGTGCCGATATAAGGAAAGAAGGCCCGGCCCTCTTCACCGGTGATTTCCACCATGAACTCTTCCAGCCCGCCGACAATCAACTCCATGACGTTCTGGGCGCCCGCCGGCACCAGCGCCACCCGGCGGCTGGCCATCACACCCAGGAGCACGAGAAAGCCCATGATCAGCCAGGAGTAGGTCACATGCGGCGGCACATGAACACCGAACTTGCCTAAGATGACATCAAGAAACAAGATGGGATGTTCCATGAGAAGGGTTTGCCTCCTTTTTCTTAAGCTTGATTATTTCGTTGACCGCAGCCAGTATCAGGGTTAGAACCACGGTGGAAAGCCCCAGCACCAATCCGAGGATATTGACCCAGCCGCTACTGACCAGCAGGTAAATAATAAAGAGCAACGCAAAAAACCGCAGTATTTGCCGGACTGCGAAAAAAGCCTTGGCTTGGCCCGCCGCGCCCTCGGGAAGCGCTTGGGCCCGCTCCACGAGAACTCGCAGCGCCTGGTGCAGCAGGTGAAAATTAATTACCGCCACCAGCCCGCCGGCCAGCACTCCCAAGGCGAACTCCCCGCCTTGCCAGACATAGCCGACCCCCACCAGGATGGCCAATATCAGCCAACTGGCCGCCTTCAGGTGGCGCGGCGACATCAGCTCCATTCGGCCCTCAGGGTTTGTACCGCTTCCCCATGATATAAAGGTTGCGGAAACCGGCGATTATTCCCAAAATCAGGCCGATATAAAAAAAGATCACGTTGTCAAAGACTCCCCAGAGCCAGTAGCCGATAAGGCCGCCGATGGCGATGGCCAGCACCAGGGACAGGCCGATGGACGAAGCCTTCCAGCCGCCTTGCAGCAGTTCCTTTATAAAGTTTTTGGTTTCTTCCTTCACTGCGGCAGGTTCTCTCCAGGGAACTTTATGATTCTTTTCACATGTGCCTAACTATCACACCCTAGAAATCAAGTCAATATTTTTTCCGAGGCATCAGGCAAGAAAACCCGGCTGTTCCCGGCAATTCAATAAATGAAGGTCAATGCGGGCCGGCAAGGTCCGGGCGGCAATCCGGCTTCAGGAAATTGAGGCCACAGATTTTGTGCCTTTTTTCTTTTAGCCGTCGGCCGAGCCGCGCTGTCCCTCTTTATAAACCGGCAGTTCGATGACAAAGGTGGTGCCTTGGGGGCCGGTTTCCGCCACATAGATGCGGCCCAGATGTTTCTGAATGATGCTGTGGCTTATAGACAGGCCCAAACCAACGCCCCTGCCCACCTCTTTGGTGGTGAAAAAGGGATCGAACAGGCGGTGCAGGTGGCTTTCCGGAATTCCCGGACCGGTATCCTGAAAGCTGACCCTGACCAAGTCGCGTTCCGGCGCCAGAGAAGTTGAAACCACCAGCCGCCCCATTCCCTCCATAGCTTCGCCGCCGTTCATGAGGAGATTGATAAACACCTGCTCCAGCCGGTTTTTGTCGCCCAATACCGGCGGCAGGGCCGCGTCCAGATCCTTTACCAGGTCTATGTATTGGAAGAGCAGATGATCCTCCACCAGAAAGATGACTTCGTCCAGGATGGCGTTCAGATTGAGCGGCGCCATCTTGGCGGGCATATAGCGCGAGAATTCCAGCAAACCCTGAACGATCTCTTTGCAGCGGGTCGCTTCCCGCACAATTTTTTCGATCTGGGCCCATTCAGGCCGGCTTTTATCAAGGTCTTCCAGCAGCAGGTAACTTAAAACCAGAATGCTTCCCAGGGGGTTGTTGATTTCGTGGGCCACGCCCGCGGCCAGGTGGCCCAGGGCGGCCAGCTTTTCGGTGCGGGCCAGATGCTCTTCCAGTTGCTTTTTATGGGTGATATCCCTGATATGAGTCTGGCTGGCCGGCTGGCCGTCATAGGTAGTGGGGAAGGAAATCACTTCCAATTCAAATTTACTGCCGTCCTTTTTGACTCCCTTGATTTCAAAAACCCGGGGGCGAGGGCCGCCCCGCAGGAAATGGAGAAGACGCCGCGCCGCCGAGGTCTGGGGAGGCAGCTCCACAAACTGGCGCACATCCCGCCCCAGCATTTCTTCCGGATCCTCATAACCGAACATGCTGACGCAGGCGCGGTTGACATAAAGAAGCTTCAGTTTGCTGTGCAGGATGATGCCGTCCAGGGAGGACTCCACCAGTTGGCGGAACTTTTCCTCGGAAATTTTCAATTCCCGGGCCAACTGTTCCCGCTCGGTCAGGTCCACGATGGCCTGCACTGCCCCCTGTATTTGCCCCTTCTCATCATAGATGGGCGAGGAGGTATTATAAAAATAGCGCTCCCGGCCCTGAAAATCGGGGAAATACTCATAGGCCTCAAAGGCTACCGGCAGGTTCGGGGAACGCTTGAGGTTTTTGTTGCCGAAGAATTTTTCCAGGGCTTTGAAGTTCTGCTCCACCACCAAAGAGGCCATGCTGGGACCTTCGTGGGAATAGAAGGGCAGCCAGTAACTGTAGGCGCCCACCATTTCCTGGCGAGAGCAGCCCGTGAGCTCCTCACAGGCCCGGTTCCAGTAAATGATGCGGTGGTTGCAGTCAATGACAAAAGTGGGAATGGGCATGCCCTCCAAAATACCTTCGGTGGTCTTCTTTTCCCGCAGCAGTTCCACTTCGGTGCGCTTGCGTTCGCTGATATCTTTGATGAACCCCTCGTATCCCGCCACCTTGTTGTCTTTATGCCGGCGGATAATGCCGGTGAGGAGCACCGGCACCTCTCCCCCGCCCTTTTGTTTCAAAGACATCTCCAAATCCCGGGCAAACCCTTCGGCTTCGACAGTCAGTTGAAAGCGTTCCCAATCATAAGGGTTCTGAAAAATCTCGCGGATATTCAAACGCTCCAGGATTTCAGATTTGGAATCAAAGCCCAGCAATTCCACCCCGGCGGGGTTCACGTCCAGGAAACGGCCCTGCTGGTCGGTGACAAAGATCATGTCTTTGAAGCCTTCAAAAATCCGGCGGTATCGGGTTTCCGAGCGGCGCAGGTCCTGGTACAGGCGGGCGTTGGCGGTGGCCAGACCCACCTGGTTCCCCAGGATGCTGTAAAAATCAGGAGGAAAGGCCCGGAAGGTGGCCGGGTCGTTGGCCGCCAGGTTAAGGAACCCGGTGACCTGATCCCGGTATTTCAGGGGAATGCTGACCACTGAAGTGAAGCGCGGATCGGCTTGGATCAATTCCGAGAACGTGGAGGTGGCCAAGCGGTTATCGGCATGAATATCATCGATTACCAGGGGCAGATAAGCACGGGAAAGATAAGGGCCGATTATGTTCTCCAACTGGCGGCCGGAAAGCTGTTCCAGATATTCCGACAGAAAGCCCTGAGCCGCCACATTGCTCAGGTGTTTCCGGTCTTTGTCCCAGAGCAGCAGCAAACCGGCATCTATCTGGAAAAAATCCAGGACGGACTCGAGCACCAGATTGACGATCTCCTGCAGGTCTATGGCAAAAGCGGAGATAATGGCCAGTTCATTAAAAAGCGCCAGTTCCCGGCAGTGGATGTGCAATTCCCGGCCGAGTTTCGCTCGCGCTTTAACATCGCTACGGGCTATGGGCTTCATAATCCCGGCTCCCAGCAGGGTGAGGCCTGCTTAATGCTTGTGTCACTCTCTGACACGGGCGGCAAAAAATCCCGCTATGACCGACTTCAAGTTGAATTAATAGTAACAAAACCGGAGTCTGTGTGAAAGGCGAAGAAAGCTAGAGGAAACGCGGGGCGAGGTGCGGCCAGACGCGGCTGGTCCGAAGGCGGCAGGCGGTAAGAATGGCTCCGAGCTGCTCCAGCGCCTGCTCTACCTCATCGTTTATCACCAGAAAATCATAGCGCGGAACCTCCTTGAGCTCAGCCCGGCCCTGTTCGAGCCGGCGGGCCAGCTCAGCCGGTGCCAAATCGCCCCTGGCGCTAAGACGATGCTCCAGTTCTTCCAAGTCTGGAGGCAGGATGAAAATCAGCACAGCTTCGGGAAAGTGCCTTTTAATGGCCTCAGCCCCTCGGGTGTCCAAGTCAAAGACCAGATCGCTTCCCTCGGTCAGCGCACCTTTAATCCACTCAATGGCAGTGCCGTACCAGTAACCGAACTGCTCCACCCACTCGGCCAGGTCTCCCTGCTCCTTAAGACGGTGAAATTCCTCCGGACTGACAAAAAAATAGTCCCGGCCGTGAACTTCTCCGGGACGCGGCGGGCGGGTTGTGTAGGAAACCGAAAATCTCAGGCGGTTGTCCGTCTTTAATAATCTTTTAAGAAGTGTGGTTTTCCCCGTACCCGAAGGAGCGGTGATGACAAATATGTTGCCGGCCACCTATGCCTCTTTCATCAGGGCCTCCAGGCGGGTGGAGCCGAGATGGTTGCCGTTAAGCCGTTGAGAAATGGTTTCCACATGCACTGCTGAGAGGATTACATGATTGCTGTCTGTAATAATAATGGAGCGGGTCCTGCGGCCGTGGGTGGCGTCTATCAGGCGCTGGCCGGTCCGGGCTTCCTCCCGGAGGCGCTTGCTGGGGGCCGAATTGGGCAAAATTACGGCCACCACCCGGCTGGAGAGCACCGTGTTGCCGAAGCCGATGTTGACTGAGCGTTCCTCCATAGTCCCTCCTTATTGGTTTATGCCAGATTGCCCTTCAAAAGAACCGAAGATATGCAGGGGCCGGTCCACGTGTCGACCCCCTGCCGGGCAGGACACGCACTGTCCTCCCCTATGAAAATTGTTAAACGCGACTTGCTGTTACTCGATATTCTGCACTTGCTCACGCAGCCGCTCCAGACAACCTTTAACTTCCACCACTGCCTGGGCGATCACCAGATCGTTGGCCTTGGCTCCTATGGTGTTAACCTCCCGGAGCATCTCCTGCAACAGGAACTCCAATTTTCGGCCTACCGGCCCAAGTTCTTCGCCGTTTTGCAAGTTTTCCCAAAATTGCACCAGATGAGATTCCAGCCGGGTGAGCTCCTCGGTGATATCCCGTCGTTCCGCCAGAAAGGCCACTTCCTGGGCCAGACGGGTTTCATCCACCCCTCCCGTCTCCGCCAGTATTTCCGCCGTACGGGCCTTGATTTTATCCTGCCATTGCAAGGGCAAAGTTTCGGCCTGGACCTTGACACGCGCCACCGTCTGCTCAATGTCCTTTACATATTTCCGCATTTCTGCGGCCAGAGCCGCGCCCTCGTTGATTCGCATCTGATCCACAACGTCCAGGGCCTGGCTCAGGGCCTGGGCCAGAAATCCCCAGACCTCCTCTATTTCCGGGATTTCCCGCTCCTTGGTGATAAAAAAGTCCGCGAACCTGAGATAATGCTCCAGCCGCAAGGGCTCTTCAAGCGCGGCGGCTGCGGTCAGTTCCGTCAACATTTTACGCGTTTCATTTACCAGGCTTGGATCCAGCTTGAGAGAGAAGGCAAATTCCGGTTTGCTTTCCCAGGAAAGCTGCATCTCCAGACGGCCTCTCTGGAGGCGGCTCTTGATGGTTTTCCGAAATCTGTCCTCCAGAGCCCATAAGTGCTTGGGCAGGTTGAGGGAAAGGTCGAGAAACCGGTGGTTAAGGGTGCGCAGCTCAACAATCCATTTTTGGGCTGGGGATTCCGCCTCTCCCCGCCCATATCCAGTCATACTCTTGATCATATTAAGCCAGAATCTGTAACTGCCAGAGATATTTGCGCCGGATCAAGCCCAACAAGGCCGACATTTCCTTTTCGGCGTAATCTGGATAGCTCCACGGCAAAGCCTGAAACTCACCTTGCGAGTAAACCAGGGTCACCTCGCCGAAAATGCCGTGCTTCAAATAGAGACGGTGGGTGTAATTCTTGCCCGTGGCCAGCACCAGGCGTTCTTTGGCCACATAGCCGATATCAATGTTGACGAGACGCCGGCCGCCCAGGGAGAATTCCTTCTCCACGCCGTTAGTGAGGACCTTCCACCGGGCCAGACAGGCAGGGTCGGCCAGGTGAAGGAAAGAAGTGCAGCGCCGAACCAGGTCCGGACCCATCTCCCGGTCGTAATATTTGGTGGCCGTAAAAGGCCGCCAGGGCCCCAGCAGATCCGGGGGACCAAAAAAATCGGCCAAGTGGCGCATTACTGGTTCGCCGATATCCCGGCGGGCCATAATCAAACTGGCTATGGGCTTCACCGGCAGCGGCGGCCTGGGCTCACTCATTGCTTACCCTGATAAGGATAATATCATAGGCAAAGCAGCTTCAGAAATCAATGAAATTTTCTTGTGAAAACTTGCACATTTAGATTTTGCCCCCAGGAATTTCCTTAGTCAAAAATAAGATATTATGTGGCATTAAAAGATCAATATAGAAGAGTGCAAAGGAAATTCTGTTCTCTTGTGATAGTCTTCTCTAAGTATGGTTCAATTGGGGGTAAAGCTGAAAATCGAAATCAGTTACGGAAGTTGCCGCGCTTAAAATACGACTTCAGGTTTGTGAGGGTGGGTTGTGTCCCAAAAATTCTTCCTGGCAGGATGATAAATTGTTATATTTGGAAGCGGCGGCGCCGAGCCGACTTGCCGCGTTCAGGCAGCGAAGATGCACGAATACGCTTTTATGCAGGAAGTCATCAACGCCATATTGGCGCAAATTTCAGAGGCCGCTTCTCCCCCCATTGCCGAAGTGGTCCTCAGGGTAGGAGTGTTTGAGATTCATTCCGAAGCCGCAGCCCGGCAGGCTTTCACGGTGCTGGCCCAGGGAACCCCTCTGGAGCGGGCGCGGCTCAGACTGACGGTCATCCCGCCCCGCTGCGAGTGCCGGTCCTGCGGCTATGCGGCTCCCTTCGCCCTTGAACATCACCATCATCACGAGCCGTTCCCGGTGGCGGAGTGCCCTCAGTGTGGCCTGTTGGCATCACTGACCGGCGGCCGCGGCGTTGAGTCCTTAGAGCTGATTATGGAAGATGCCGAATAGGTCCGGCAGCTATGCCTCTCGAAATCTGCGAAACCTTCTTCAGCATCCTGGGAGAATCCACTTATGCCGGCCTGCCGGCCTTTTTTATCCGCCTGGCCGGCTGCAATCTGCGCTGTTCCTACTGCGATACGACCTATGCCTATGAACCGGGCCGGGTGCTGCCGGAGGAGGAGGTGCTGGCCGCCGCCCGGGCCCACCAGCCTCAATATGTCCTGGTCACCGGCGGCGAGCCGTTGCTGCAAAGCGGCACTTTAAGGCTGCTCACCGCCCTGGCGGATGCGGGCTACACGGTGCTTCTGGAAACCAACGGCTCTCTTCCCATTCACCGGGTTGATCCGCGGGTGCACCGCATCCTGGATGTAAAGTGCCCGGGCAGCGGCATGGCCGACCGCAATTATTGGCAGAATCTTTCTCTGTTGACCGGCCGGGACGAAATCAAATTTGTCGTCTCCGACCAGGCGGATTTTGACTGGTCCCTGGACATCATCAGACAGCACCGCTTGGCCGAGCGCTTGCCGGTGCTCATTTCTCCGGTTTTCGAGAAGTTTTCCCCCCGGGAGGCAGCCCGCCTTATCCTGGCCGGCGGCCTGCCTCTGCGCCTCAATATGCAGCTGCACAAATACATCTGGGGTCCGCATGCTCGCGGAGTTTGACCTCGGGACAAAGGCGCAACAAACTCAGGGGAATTGCCGTCGGCAAGCCCAGGGTTTGACTTATTCCAAGGGCGGGCTCAATTGACGAGTTTTTTGGGAAGCCGCTTCTTGGGGGGCTTTTTGGCCTGACTGTGCCTGACCATAGTGAGCACCTCCCAGCCTTCAAACGGCGCCAGCAGGCAGGCGTATATGCCGATCTCCATGGCTTCTTTGATTATATCCCGATGGTTTCCATGGGACTTGTCACAGAGAAGCACCACCCGGCAGTCAGGGCAGGCCACTTTGATCTTGGAATAAATGCCCGGCCCGTACAGCGGCACGGACTCACAATCCAGGAATACCGTGGCGTACTGGTGCTTTTTCAACACCTGCACCAAGTCAGCGGGACCGCTTACCACGGCTGGCGCATAATTATGCTCGTGCAATAAATTTATCAAATAATCCCTGGTCTTGATGTTGCCCACCAGTAAGAACAGAGGGATATCTTTATTAGCAGGAACCATAATTACATATACGAATGCCTGATCCTTTACTGGTTGTTTACCGCGGGCAGACAGCAGTTCTCCCCAGGGGCCGGCGCGAAAAAAGAAAAAAGCCCCACGTATTTTTTCAGGCGTGGGGCCATGTCAAATGACACAATTATGATTCTATCAGGAGGTCATTCAGCTTTATCAGATTGCAAGTTCCAAGCCAGTCACAATCATTGGAGGTTTGGGGGAAAATCCGCCCTTCCGCCTATTCCTTTCTGTATAGATTACGACCCAATACCATAAAAAATTTTAAGAGATTCAATATTTCCCCTGCTTGTATCATATTCGACTTTTTGTCGAATTTCATACATGAAATCCCGGCTAAGATTTGCCTTTGCTCAGTTTCTCCATTTCCCCTTTAAATTTCGTGGCAAATTCAGTCTTGAAGGCTTCCAGGTCCATGGCTTCATCCACCCGGCCGGACAGATAAAGGGCCATACCCTTATAGACTTCCACTTCCTTAAGTTGGGGGTTGCGCTTGAGGGCATCCTCGAAGCAGGGCAGGCTTTCCTCGTAGCGGCCAAGCCCCAAAAGGGCGCAACCCTTGCCCATGAGGATATAAGGCTGCTCTTCGTCACCGGCCAGAATGGCGTTGAACACCTCCAAAGCCTCTTGGTTGCGGCCTAAATCATTGAGCAGGAAGGCCTTGAATTCTAAAGCCTTAGAATCTTCGGCGTTGGCCTTGAGTTCCTTGTTCACGTAAAACAGGGCTTCTTCCAGCAAGCCTTTTTGAGCCAGTTCCGCCGCCCCTTCCATTAAGGGCGTCTGGACCCCTACAACCTTTTTGATCAAGCCGTCATAGGTTTCTTCCACCACAAAGCGGCCGATATTGGGTGCAACGCCGCCATGCCCGGCCAGCACGTGCTCAATATCCAGCTTCAAAAGAGATCTCAACGCATATAAATAATGATCCAAGCGGCCGCCGGCTCCTTTGTCATCGACCTCAGCAATGGCCAGCGGCATGACGGTGTCTCCCGAAAAAAGAGTCTTGGTGGGCGCATGATAGAAACTGAGACCGTCGATGGTGTGGCCCGGGGTGTAGATCACCTCAAAATCAAAGCCGCTCAGGTTAATGGTTTCCCCGCCTTTGAGCTCGGTGATGCGGTAGCCCAGGTCTTTCACGATTTGTTTGAACTCCACAGGCCCGGCCGCGTGCATGAAGACTTCCACGTCCAGCTGGTCAGCATAGCCGCGGTGACCGCGGTAGAGCTCAATGGCCCCCATGACGTGGTCATGATGACCGTGGGTAAGGGCGATCTTCTTGATATCGGTGGGCTTGATGCCCATTTCGAGAAGCTGCACGAAGGCATGGTAATCGTTGCCCGTGTCAATGAAGGAGCAGTGCTCTCCCTGAAGCAGGTACATATTGGAAGAGAAATCATAGCCCAACAGGAACAGGGTTTTCTCGAAGAGCGGATTGGAAATATTGGTCAATTCGGCCACAGACTGCCACTCTTCCGAGCCTTGATGGCTGGGGAACCACACATCGTCGGTCATATGCTCAGGTCTCTCTCAAGGGATTTTTACGGACGCTTAAGAATTATTATAAATTCCGTGGCAATGCAAGCATGCGGAGGGCCAAACAAAACCCGGCCCTCACCACTTTTGAGGGGGAGGGCCGGGGCAGTAAGCTTAGGTCGTCACCTTACGGCGCGGCGTAGGGCAGGTAGTAGCTGAGCTTCATCTTCCCGTCCGGCCACCACTTCCGCTGCTTGGTCTCACCGGGATAGATGTCGATTATCCCTTTGTCGACACGCACGATATGCGTCAGTTCCACTTCGATGAAGTGAAACTCGGTGAGTTCGTACTTGGTGATGATTTCAGCGGGAATCAACACCGCGTAGCCGGTCTCCTTGGAGGTGGACCATTCAAAGGTTTCGTTGCCTTCAAAAGTCCTCTCCTCTTTGGGGTTGATGACCGCCTGCAGTTTCCCCTGAATCTTGTCACCGATTTGCACGTCGTAATCTTCATAGAGCTCATCGGGGAGGTAGAACCACAAGGCTCTGAACCCGGTTTTGACATAACCCCGCACGAGCATAGGATCGAAGCCACACACACTTACACGACATTTTTCGGGCATGCTTACTCTCCTATGGAAAACTTTAACTAGTAAGTCACTATGCCTTTTCCAGGACCCTCTTTAAAAAGGAGGGCCACTCTCGAGGCCGAGGTGCTCAGCCACCTCCAGGACCTGCTGGTAGCAGAAGTCCATGAACTGAGCCCCCTCCTCCCGGGTTATATGTTCAGTTACAATCAGCCGCTGCACGTAGGGGTAGAGGTATTCCTCGATCTCGAACACAAACTCCCGGCACAGGAAGAAATAATCGCCTCCTCCTCCGGCAGGAGCTTGACGGAGATAATCCTCCTTCCAGAGCCCGATGCGATAGCGCAGGTGCTCGAGCTCCTCCACCCCGTGCTGGCGGACGACTTCAGGAGATGGGCTCATAGGCGTAGCACTTCTTGACTACATCATTCTCATGGATGCACCAATAATGCGGCCAGTGGATTTTCTTGCACCAGCCGATGATGTCGGCCGGCGGAAAACCGGAGCCTTTGAGCACCCATTTGAGGTATTTGCACTTCCAGCAGAGATGGTCGGTTTGTTTTTCTGGCGTCAACACATGGGCCAGAAACTCAGCCGGTGTCCTTTTCTTGTCACTCATGCGTCACCCCTCCGCTTACCAGTCTTTAACTTCGCCCTTGGCGATTTTCTCCTGATATTCCGCCCAGACCTCAGGAGAGAGCTTCTCGATGTCCCAGTAATAGCCGAAAGAGCCGGCCACTCCGGCGGAGGGCGGCTGCGGCCGCCAGCCTCTTACCGGCCTTCCCCGGACACTGAATTTCACCATGTCGGCCTTGCCCAGGTAGATATGCCGGGGCAGGCAGTGGTAAGGCCGGGTGCGGCCCTCGATGCCGGGCAGGTAATTGGAGTAGCCGTCGTTGGGCTTGTCGGCGTAAAGGGGCAGAATATCCGGCTTCTCACCGGGTTTCTCGTCGGGCCCCGAGTACATGTGCCCCTGGATCATGTGGATGTAATACACTGTGCCACATTCGGCGCAGGCGACTTTGCCTTCCCAGTTCCAGAAGCAGTAGGGGTCCAGATAATTCACCGTGTCGCAGGGCTTGCCGCCCACGTCTTTTTTGCACCAGATGATATCAGTCATGGTCAGTCACCCCCACCTTAGAGGATACCCTTGTCATAGAGTTCCTGGATTTTGCTCATGGGCACACCAAGGAGCTCGTGGTAGATTTTGACGTTGTCCGCGCCCACGGGCCGCCACTGCCAACGGTGCCGCCTCGGGGTCTTGGACATCAGGCCGCAGCTGTAGCCGCTGTGGACCAGGATATCGCCGAAGAGCGGGTCGTCATTCCAGCGGACGGTGCCCCGCTGGCGGTAGTGCTCGCACTCATAGACTTCCCGGTCGTTCATCACCGGCGCGGCCAGCAGGCCGTTTTCCTTAAAGATGCGCACCACTTCGGAGCGGCTCTTGTCCGCGGCCCAATCCTCAATGGCCTTGTAGATCTCGATCTGGGCCGGGGCCCCGACGCGATCTTTGTGGGTCTTATAGCGGCTGAAGAGGTCGGGCTTCTTGATGATGTTGCACAGTTCCTGGAAGTCGGCGTCCTGGAAAGCGCTCAGCATGACATAGCGGGTCTCGAACTTGTCCTGCGGGTTCTGGGCGTCAGGAAAGTCGGTCTTGCCGGTCATGATGATGCCGTGCACGCAGAGCTGGGTGTCCCAGTTGCCCCAGCGCTGGCGGACGATGCCGAAGCGGCCGTACAGCGGCGCGGTGTAGCCCAGGCAGCGGGTGGCCGCCTGCACCTGGGAGAACTCGATCATGGTGCCGAGTCCGGTCTTGCGGCGATAATGCAAGGCCGCCAGGATGCACACGGTGATCTGGGTGCCGGAGTACCAGTCGATAACCCAGTTGGTGGCCTTGGTGGCGTGGCCGCCGAAGTCCTCATGCGCACCGGTGACGCTGGCGAGACCCGCGTGGGCCTGCCCCAGGATGTCATAGGAGCCGCCGAACATCTTGGGGCCGTAGCCGAAGCCGCCGCCCCAGACGTAGATGAACCGGGGGTTTATTTCCATGAGGGTGCGGTAGCCCTGCTTCCAACGATCAAAGGTGCCGTGCCGGTAGCACTCAGTCAGGCCGTCGCTCATCTTCACCAGATTGTAGAACAGCCGCTTGGCTTCGGGCACGTGGTAGTCCATGGTGATGTAATACTCGTTGACGTTGGCGTTGGTGAACCCCAGTCCGGTGCCGGTCATGGGCCGGGTGTCGTGCAGGGGATAGAGATAGGCCTCGTTGAAGGGGGAGGTGTGGCGCATGGGGTCGCCCATACGGGGCATCTCGACCTTGATGCACTCGGCGCCCAACTCCGCCAGGTTGGCCACGGAATGGGGCGTGAAGATGTACATCGTGGTGCTCAGCCAGCGGATGCCCTTCAAGGCCTCGGGCTTCACCATCTCGTTGCCCACGTCGAAGGCCTTCTTGCAGTACTCCTCGAAGGGAGCCTTCATCTCATCCAGCTCTTCCTTGCTCTTGGGCCCGGGAAGTTCGTCGAAGTCACAAACCTTGAGTTTTTTGATGTCTTCTTCAAACATTTAGATTACCCCCTTCGCCTTGAGTTCCCGAAGCTTCATGGGACCGTAGCCCAGGTATTTCTTGTAAACTTCCCCGTTGTCGTGTCCCAGGGGCCGGCCCAAAGACTTCACCCGGGCCGGGCTGCGATGCTGAAAAGCGCCGCAGGACTCAGAGTACATCACGGTGCCGTACTGCTCGTCCTCAATAGTGTTGACCCAGGGGCGATATTTGAAGTGCGGGAATTCGGCTACTTCGTCAATGTAAAGCACCGGACCGGCGGCGATTTCGTATTCCATCAGCTTGGTTTCCGCCTCGATGCGGTTGATGTCCCGCAGCCACTTGGTGGTCACGGTATAGGTCTTGATCAGGGCCTGCAAGGCATTCCGGGCCGCCATTTCTTTGAGCAGCGGGTCTTCATGAATGAGGCGCCCGAACAACGGCAGCTCCCGCTCAATGCACATGCCGATGCGGTACCACAGCCGGTCGGTCTGGCCGCCGATCATCATGTAACCGTCTTTGCAGGGGTTCCACTCGTACTGGTTCAGGTTGGGGTCCCAGGCGCCGGTTCTGGCCTTAATGGAGGCGTTGAAGCCGTACCAGGTGATATCGAAGTCCAGGATGTCCATG
The DNA here is from genome assembly GCA_030018495.1 of Deltaproteobacteria bacterium. Taxonomy (GTDB): domain Bacteria; phylum Desulfobacterota; class Desulfobaccia; order Desulfobaccales; family 0-14-0-80-60-11; genus DTHB01. The sequence goes on from JASEFS010000004.1 coordinate 24,280, forward strand.
AGGGCTTCCGCCGCGGTGGTCTCGATGAACTGGCCGCCGCCGCCGAACTGATCACGATAGTACAGGGCCGCCAGGATATTAACCGCAGCCTGCTCGCCGGCCACATAGTCATCCAGCCACACGCCGGAGCGCATGGGGTCGCCGCCTTTGCCGCCCCGGGGGCACTGGTCCGGCGGGAAGCCGGTGTTGGACACCCAGGCGTTGGCGCAGGCGCCGAAGGGCGACAGCATCCACTGCCCGTATTTGGAGAGCTCGTCCTTCATCGGACCCCACTGGCCCCGCTGGCCGATCCAGCAGTACACCAGGTTGGGGTTAAGCTTGGAGAGGTGGCGGTAACCCAGACCCAGGGAATCCATATAGCCCGGGGGATATTCTTCCACAATGACATCCACCAGCATGGCCAGCTTCTTGTAAATCTCCCGGCCTTCAGCGGTTTCAATATTCAAGGTGATGGACTGGGCGTTCCTGAGCTCATGGAGGAAGTCCAGGCCGCAAGGGGTGCCGGTGGCCGCGTCCTTGAGCATATACTCTTCCCGTCCAAACGGGGTGAGCTGCCGGGCCGGGTCGCCGGTGGGCGGCTCGATGTTGATGAATTCCATCCCCTGCTCAGCCAGGAGGCCGGTGCAGAACTTGTGGCCCATGCGCCACAGGCCCATGCCCAGCATTTTGAAGCCCTGAAGGGCCTCGGGTTTGTCAAAGACATAATCTAATCTCAGATTGTCTTCCAGGAATTGCCCAAACTCCTCCGCCTTCCGTTTGGCATAGACGTTTTTCATCACCCACTCGGGGTCCGGAGGCGGGGTTACGGGCCAGGGACGAACATCTGGCCCCATCAACGGCAGGGTATCGGCCCGACTGTTGATTTCAATGTCCCTTTTCTCTTTCGCCATGTTTCGGCCTCCCATTCAGCAATGTTGTTCTTCAAAGGGTCGAATCCAGTTCTTGCCGTCAGAAAGTGAAGACCGATTGTGTAATTCTTTTTAAAAATGGGCCTTCACGAGCCGATGTAATAATGCTTCATGCCCCCCAAGATAAGATGATATGCGGGGAGCGGAAGGATTTTAACTCTCTCACCTCCTTTCCAACCAAATTGTTTTTACCGTTTTAGGTTTTTCACTCCGGTCGGCCAGACGCCCCGGGGCCCCACCACCGACGCGCCTGACCCTCCCGTACTGCATTACAAAAACCCTGCCATGAAAAGTTGTGACGCACCATAGCAGGTTTGACCACTGTTTTCAAATTGAATTTTAAAGGATTTTACGAAAAGTTTTGTTGCCAAGAATGCCAGCCGATCTGACGCAAATAGTTTTTCAAACTGTCCAGGATAAAGACTAAAGTCCCCGATGCAACAAAATATTCCTTTAAAAATAAGCTAGTTGAAAAATGTCCAAAATAAGACTCCCAATTTCTAAATTCATTCCAAGTCCCCATGTGAAATGCCGTATCGGCGAATCTTGCTGTACAAAGTGCTGCGGCTGACCCGGAGTCGCCGGGCCGCTTCGTGTTTATTCCAGTTGGCTTCCTTGAGCACCCGCTGGATCAGTCTTTTTTCGGTTTCCGCCAGCGACGTGGGAAAGATGTCTTCGTCGGAGTCTTTGAGAAAACGGGGCAGGTGCCGGCGCCTTATGATTTCCCCCGGGGCCAGGATCACCGCGTGGCTGATGGCGTTTTCCAATTGCCGGACATTGCCCGGCCATTCATAATCCATCAGGGCCTGCATGGCATCCGGGGAAAAACGGCCGATTTTCTTTCCTTCCTTCAAGTTGTACTTGTTTAAAAAATGCTGGCAGAGAAGCGGGATATCTTCCTTGCGCTCCCTGAGGGGCGGCAACTGGATGGTAATGACGTTCAGCCGGTAGTAAAGGTCGTCACGGAAGCGGCTCGTCTGCACCTCTTTATACAGATCCTTGTTGGTGGCCGCCAAAACCCGCACGTCGGTTTCAATGGTGGCCTCGCCCCCTACCCGCTCGAAGCAGTGGTCCTGGAGGAAGCGCAGCAGCAACACCTGGGTGGCCGGCGGTATATCGCCGATTTCGTCCAGAAACAGGGTGCCGCTCTGGGCCAGTTCAAAGCGACCTTTTTTACGGCGGATGGCGCCGGTGAACGCCCCCTTCTCATGGCCGAAGAGCTCGCTTTCAAGCAGGGTGGGAGAATAGGCCGAGCAGTTGGCCACCACAAAGGGACCTCTATTGCGCTTGCTCTGGCGGTGGATGGTCCGGGCCACCAGTTCCTTGCCGGTGCCGTTTTCGCCGGTGATGAGCACCGTGGCATCAGTGCCCGACACCAGATCAATAAGCTGATAGACCTCCTGCATGGGTTTGCTTTGGCCGATAATCTCACCGTAGGAGAACTTTTCCGGCAAGTCAGCCCCGCCGAACCCTTTCTCCCCTTCCTGCCGGACCAGATAACGCATATAGCAGCCCACCTGGGCGAACAGGGCATGAAAGAAATGCAGGTCCTCCCGGGAGTAGCTCTGGTGACTGTTGGAGCCCAGGACAAAAAAGCCGATGCAGCTCTGTTTGGCAAATATAGGCAGTCCGAACCAACTGGGATAAATGGCTGAGATGACTTTTAAGAAAGGCGGCAGCGCGGCGCGGTCCGCAAAGGTGATGACGTTCTGCTCGGAGGTTGTTTTGATGTACTTGATGAAATCGGGAACCAAGCCGAGCTGCTCCCAGCGGCGGACCACCCGCCGCATCGCCTCGGTGAGCCGGGAAGGGCATTCATCCAGAGGCAGGAGGCCTTTGTCTCCGTCCAGGAGCAAGAAGACGGCTTCCGAATCCGCGAAGGTCTCCGTAATCTTGCCGTGCAAAAAGTTGACCAGCTCCGGAATGGAGCGCTTGTCGGTCCGTTCCCGGGAAACTTCAAAGAGCTTCTCCAACTGAAGCTGAGTTTTCTGCAACTCCCTGGACCGAAAGGCCAAGGCTTCCTCCATTTTGCGCCGGTCCGTCACATCCCGTTCCAGGCACACCACCAGATCGACCCTGCCGTGGGCATCGAAGTGGGGATACGTGGCGATCTGAAAGATGCGCTCCTGGCCCTGGGAATTGGCAAAGCTCTTATCGCTCAGCACGGATCGCTTCAGACGGGCTGTTTCCTGCACCGGGCAGTAAATGCCCTCCTCCTGGCAGGGGCCTTCCCGGCGATGCATAACCTCAAAGCAGGCCTTTCCCATAACTTCTTCGGGCTTCCAGCCGATCCGGGACAAAAACGAGGCGTTCGCCAACACCACCCGGCAATTGCGGGGATCGATGACAATAAGGTTATCCGTGATGCTGTTGATGATGGTGTCCCGGAAAGCGATGGCCGACTGCAGCTTGCCTTCCGCCTCTTTGAGATGAGAAATATCCGTGAATATGGCCAGAGAACCTAAATAAACGCCTTTCTCCATTATGGGTGTGGCGGAAATCAAACCGGAGAGAGGGCTGCCGTCTTTTTTTTGTAATTTCAGCTCATAGATGTCGGCCTGACCCCGCCGCCGGCGCTCCAACTGCAATTTGACCAGCTTGCCGGCATCTTCGTCCATAAAGGTGAAAATTGACCGGCCCAATATGTTCTCGGGGCGATAATTCAGCATCTGGGAAAAGCACTGGTTCGCAAAGGTAATCCGGCCCTTGGCGTCCAAAATGAACATGCCTTCCCGGGCCAGTTCCACCATGCTGCGATAGGGATCGGAGCCGGTTAACGGAAAGTCCAGTCTGTCGGAAAGGGATATCAGTGCCTTAGGACTTTTTTGGTAACCCATTGTTGCTAGCGCTGAAATTGGTCCAAAAAGAAGACAAATATCCGGCTGCCATGCTCTTCAAGAGAAAAAACCGGAATTAGGTGAGTTTATCTGCGCACAGGAAAAGAATTCAGTTGCTGGCTTAATTAGAACTGTATTTTTTTCAGACAGCATAGAGGAGAGGCTTGGTCTTTGTCAAGCCAATAAATAAAGGGGGATTAAATTTAAGAGTCGGATATTGGACGGTCATATTCAAAAAATTTTACCGGAGACCTGGATATCGGTTTGTTCCGGTAATGCCGACAGGCGGGGCCGGCCTGAGACCTGCGACGTGCCGCCGTTTCATTGCAATTCAACTTTTCCCATTATCAGCGGCGTCAAGCTCTTTAAGCAGGCGCCGGGCCTCCCGCCGGTCATGCTCCACCCCCGGGGGCCAGACCGAGTGGGCGGTGGCCTCAAAAACGCGCTGCAGCGCGGCCCGGGCCTCGGCCGACCTGCCCATTTGCATGAGGGTGTAGCCCAGGAATAAATGATTGGTACTGTTTTCTGGGGCTATTTGCACTGCCAGGGCAAGATGATGCAGAGATTTATTTAAATCTCCCACCGAAATGGGCCAGGCCGGGGCTTGGCCGAATATGCCCCCCAGGGACCGATGCGCCCCGGCTTGGTCATAGACTGGATCTATAGATGCAGCTTTGGCAAAAATCTTCACAAGTTCAGGCAGTGTCTGCAAGGCGAGACCGGCGCCGCCCACTTCGGCCATCCCGCCGAGATTTGTCCCCAGCCAGTAATGGCCTTCCACTCGCCCGGGCTCTTCCTTGACCAATATTTCCGCAAAAGATTTGCCCTTTTCATACCAGGCCAGCCGGTGGCGGTGTTCCGTCAGTTCCCCCAGATTGAAGCAAACCCGGCTCAACCGGGTAAGAGCAGCCCGCCGGCCGCTTTTTGCCTTGGGCAAGTCCCTTTCATAGGCCTTCAGTTCTTTGAGGAATCGACTTATATAGGGCTGGGCATGCCGCCGGATGTACTCTTCATCCCGCAACTGGGCGAAACTTTCATGGGGGAACAAGGTTGCCGCGGCGGCCAGAAGAATGAAAACACCTCCCAGCCGCACCGAGCCACAGAATCTTTTTTTCAAGCCAGGAACGCCGAACATTAGAAAGACTGCTCCCTTTACTCTCCTCTTCACCCTTATTTAACATAACCTTAGCTGATTTTGGCGCAATTGTCAGGAGTTCAAGGATATTCCGAAGTTTTTTTATGTTCTTGTTGTGGAAGGGGTTTTTAATGGGCTGCGGCGGTGCTTGAGCGACGGTAAGGCCTTAGAATGATGAGGTGCGTCTGTGGCCCTCAATCCAGCCTGACCCAGGAACACAAAGGGCTCAGGCCAAGAGACCCGAACCCTAACGTAACTGCTTGATTTTACTGGTGCCGGAGGCGAGACTCGAACTCGCACAGGCGCGAGGCCCGGGGGATTTTGAGTCCCCTGCGTCTACCAATTCCACCACTCCGGCAACCATGTTAATTTTATCGTGAGGCCTCTTTGGTTGGCAAGCCTTTTATCAGGCAAACTCGATGTGCGGCAGGAGCAAGGGTCGCATCCTTGCACGACCAGTGCAATCGGTGCCCGCGACCAACCTGAAACTGCATATTTAGGATATGTAATCTTGCGGAAACCCGAAATCAATAAGCACCTGTCCCGATATCTCTATCGGGACCGGTTCATCACGTGACATGCAGATTATCGGGCAAATTACCGACTGGGGCGAACGACGGGGAGCTCCCGGGGCGGAGCTATGGGCTTGGCTTCCTGGCGACTGCGAAGATTCATGGCCTCCTGGGCCATTTGTTTTCTCAGGCTCATCAGAAACATGAGATAACGGGCCTGCTGCACCGGCGTGAGGACGGCCATTTCTTCTTCAAGCTGGCGCTGCTGCAGATTGAGGGTTTCCCGGCGGTTCCTGATCATTTTGTCCAGAATGGCCCGCACCTGGTTTTCGGGGGGAGAAGGGTTGCGCATCACCTGCTGGAGATCCTGGTAAGCTGAAATTGCATCTCTTTTGGCCTGCTCTTTCAACGGCTTGTATTTATGATCGATGTCGAGCAAACGGTTGACGGTGCCCTGGTCGACGCCCAAGGCCGGCCCCAGCTTCTGTCGTTTTATGCTCTCCTGATAGTGGCCGGCGGAATCAGGGGGGTCAAATTGGGCCCAGGCCAGGGCACCCGTCCCAGCCAGCAATAAGAGGCCGCACACCGAAAGGACAAAGTGCCGCATGATGCTTTATCTCCTTGAGGACAAGTTTTCCACCAGAGTTTGCCGTTCCTGGGGGGATAAATCCGCGATCACGGCCTCCACGTCCCAACTGGGCACATCCTCCTGCCAGAGGCCGTCGTTCAAACCTACATAAAGAATCTGTTCAGGATCCACGCCGTTAGCGCCGGGCGCTTTTTGGTGGACCATCAGGACCTGATCGGCCTCGGCTTCGCGAAACCGCCCCATTTCAGGCGCAGGGGCAGGAGCCGGCTCTTTGGCCAACTCCAGCACGGGCTGCCTGGCGGCTTCCAGGGGCTGCTCCTGCTTCTGGCGCTCCGCCATTTGCCGGGGGGCCTTCCCCGGCAGTTGCTGGTTGACCAGATAGCTGGAAATAAAAACCAGGAGCACGGCCAGCGCCGGGGCCCCCACCAGGTAGGGCAATTTGCGGCGCCACCGCGGTTGAGCCGGAGCTTGATTCACTTGGGCCAGCTTTTGGTGCAGTTCACGGTTGAAAGCTTCCCAGAAATCCGCCTCTGGCATCGGCAGTGGATGCCGGCGGTAAATCTGCGCCGCCTCCTGGATTTCCGCCGATTCCTGCCGGCAGCCGGCGCAGACCCGGAGATGCGCCTCTAAGCGCCGCCGCCAGAAAGGGGAAAGCTCACCGTCGGGGTAGTCTGGCAGCCACCTTTGGAAAAGAACGCACCGCCATTTCATGTTCATCCTCACTCTTCAAATACTTTTTAAGTGTCTTAAGAGCCTGACAGTAATTGACCCGGGCGGCCCCGGACGTACCCCCGAGAACCTGGCTGATCTCCTGATAGGAAAGGCCCTGCTCCAGTTTCAGGGTTATTACGGCCCGCTGCTTGGGCGGCAATTTCTCCAGGGCTTCGTAAAGCCTTTGCCGGTCTTGCTCCGCCAGCAGGTCCTCTTCCGGGGAATCCTCCCCCACTATCTGCATTTCCTGCGGGTCCACCGGATCGCCGAATTTCTTTTTGCTTTTCAAGAAGTTGTAACATTGATTGATGGCGATTCTAAACAACCACGTACGAAACTGCGATTGCTGCCGGAAGCCCCGGATATGGATAAAGGCCTGCAAAAACGCCTGCTGCGTCAAATCTTTGGCTTCCTCCTGGTCCATTACCAAGCGGCAGGCCAATCCATAAATCTCTCGTTGGTACTTCTTAACCAGTTCCTCGAAGGCCGGGAGGTCACCCTCTTGCGCCCGGGCCACGAGGTGAGGGTCCGTCATATTTTTTCCTCACCCGGCTTCAGTTATTTAGACCTTAATCAATTTGTAAATGTTAAAAGGTCTTTTTCTCATTTTGAGAGAAAGAACCTGCCAATATTTTTATATATCATTATCGCATTTCCTGTAGGCCGGTCGCCAGAGGAAAACCGAGCAAAAGGAGTCCCAGGCCGACCACTCCAGGCCAACCGGCCAAGCTGTAGGCATAGCCGTTCAAAGTGATGCCCGCGGCACCCCCCAGGTAATAAAGTAAGACATACAAGGAATTAGCCCGCCCACGGCTGCCGGCAAGTTTGCGGTTCAGGGCTCCGGCCGCAGCCGCATGAATGGCGAAGAACCCGGCGCAAATCCCGATAAGGGCCAGAACCACCAGACCGATGGACTTGATCAGGGTCGCCAGCAGCGCTATCGCAAAAATCGCCGCGCCCAGGACCATGGTGCCGCCGTTGCCGATCCTGTTGCTGAGAGTGCCGGCCGCCGGGCCCATGACAATGCCGGTGATATAGGTAAGGTAAAGGAGAGTAATGAATTCGGTGGATTTAAAAAAGGGCGGCCCGGACAGGTAAAAAGGCAGGTAGTTGAACACCGAAGAGTACACGAACATGGCCCCGAAGGCCACCCAATAGACGCGGAACAGCCCCGGCTGCCGAAAAAGCTTGAGAAAGCTGTCGGAGTCTTCGGTCCCTCCCCTGCCTTGCCGCTCCGGCGGCAGCCAACGCACCGCGGCCCAGGTGGCGCCCAGCAGGAGCAGGGAAGCCGTAAAAAAGGCGTAGCGCCAGTGCAGCGGCGGGTGAATCCAGCCTCCCAGGAGGCGGCCCCCCAGCCCTCCGGTCACGGTGGCCGAGACATAGGAGCCCATGACCACGTTAAGGCGCTCCAGCGGCAAAACCCCGGAAAGATACGCGGCCAGGCAGGTGGTCAGGGCGGGAATGAACAGGCCCTGCACAAAGCGGGCCCCCACCAGAACCCCCAGATTGTGGGTCAGGCCGCAGATGAAGCCGCAGACCGCGACGGCCACTCCTCCCACCAGGATAATGCGCTTGACCGGCAGCCGGTCCGCCAAGGCCCCGAAGGGGAGGTTGGCCAGGGCAATGCCCAAAATCACCGCCGAAACCGTCAATGAGGCCGTGGCCGCGGTCACCCCGAATTCGCTGCGAATCACCGGCAGCACCGGCTGGGTGATATAGACCGTGGTGAAGGCCGCGGCCACCAGGGCGAACACCAGGGCCTGGAGGGAGACAAAGGAAGTATTTTTCATGAGAAAAACCAGTTAAACCCGATGCCAATAAAAGGCAGGAAAAACTCTTTTATAGAGTCTGCCGGCGAGGAGACAATTTCGGACTTTGCCACGAGACCGGAGAGTCCGGGAATACACCGCCAAGCTTTGCATTCCGAAGACTAACTGAACATGAGGAGCTCCGGCTTGAATATAAGCAGGATACCTACCGCCAGTAGGACTACACCCCCTAGCAAATTGGAGAAGCGTTTGTACCTGGTGGCAAAGCCAAAATGCCGCAAGGTCGCCATGGAAACCACAAAGACAATCAGATCGTCCAACATAAATACCACAATATACAGGGTCAGATAGGCATAGTATTGCCAAGCCGGCAGGCGGCTCAGGGTCAGTATCTGGGTATACACCACGGGCAGCCCCGCGGAGCAGAACAGTTCCACCAGGTTCACCGCCACGCCTAAGAGGAAAATGCCGCCGGCCGCCAGCCAAAAGCTTTTTTGCTCAATGGCGTTTTGGATCCTGGCCATCAAGCCCTGCCGTTTTTCCCCTCCCAACGGGCAACTGGCCTCTTTGCTGCGGAAGAATTCCCTGAGGTTTACCCCTGCCGCCACCAGGGCAAGAGCCCCGATGGCGACTCTGAGCCAGAAAATGAAGCCGAGAAAGAGAAAAAGGTTGAGCCAGGCGGCCATAAAGAGAAAATAAACCAGACCCGACCCAACGATAAAAAGACCGCCCAGGGCCCACATCCTCCTGGAGTTCTGCATCCCCAGCAGCAAGCCGATGAGAAAAACCAGGGCCCACATGGCGCACGGATTGAAGCCGTCCAAGGCCCCGAACAGAACTGTCATAAGCCCCAGGGAAAGATGTTTTATCTCCACCTCACCGATGATGGGCAAAACCAACTTTTCCGGTATCCGGGGGCCTTCAACCGTGGCCGGGGGAGGTCTTCCATCCGGCAGGAGGGGGGCTACGACATCGGGCAGGCGGCGTTGCCGGGCTTCCTCCAGGGCCCTTTCCAGCTCGGCCCCGGTAAAGGCCTCATCACGCCAGCCCACCACAGGGATATTGCCTATTACCGTGAACGGGACCCCGGCAACCTCGACCCTCAAGAGACCGGCAACCTTTTGAAATATCGCCTGGTTCTCTTTGCTTTCGGTCAGGTCGATTTCCACCACCCTGATGTCGCTGTATTTCTTCTCCAGCCTGGCGAGAAATTTCTTTTCCTCCAGGCAATGGATGCAGCCTTTTACCGAAAATATGTAGATGTTAATCCGGGCGGCGCCCCTGGCGGGAGACAGGACACCCAAAACCAGAAGAAAACCCGCCAGCACAAAACTGCTGAATCTGGCCAGAACCTTGGTTGTATTGAGAGGACGGGTCACCATGTAGCATAGCATGTCTAAGGCGGCGGATTTTAAATAAATTCTTTCAGTTGGCCCTTAAGGAGCGGAGGCTCCCGGTAAAGGATCCGAAAAAGCATTACCGGCACCGTGGCATGGGTGACCACTTTCTCCGCGGTGCTTCCCAGCAGCCAGGCGACTTCGCCTTTGCCATGGGTGGCCAGAGCAATCAAATCCATCTTGTGCTGGTCGGCGTAATCAATTATGGCCTTGGCCGGAATGCCTTTCACACAGGCCCAGGCAACCTCAATTCCCTGGCCCTGGAGGTCTTTGCCGATCAAAGCCAGGTAGGCTTCACAAAGTCTCTGCTCATCCGGAAAAACTGCCGGCCTTGAAGGGGCGCTCTCCCCCGTCTCTTCAGGCCGGCACACATGGAGAAGCGTCAGCCGGGAATTGCATTTTTGGCATAGTTCAACCACTTGAGGCAGTATGCTGGCAGCTAATTCGGACCCATCCAACGGAACCAGGATATTTTCGAACATAACAGGCCCTCTCTTCAGGAGCGATTAGGGGGGTGTCGTTTTCCCGGACGGCAGGCGTAGATTATTTATATAGCACATGATTCGGCGATATTCGGCTGCTTCATCATTTCTCTTCTATTTTACGGGTACAGCCGGTCGATGAGCCGCGGAAACGGAATGGCCTCGCGGACGTGCTTCAAGCCGCAGAGCCAGGCCACGGTGCGCTCTATCCCCAAGCCGAAGCCGCTGTGTGGGACAGAGCCGTAGCGGCGCAGGTCCAAGTACCATTCCAAGGGTTCCCGGGGCAGATTGTGCTCCCGGAGGCGTTCCAGAAGGATTTCCAAGTCGTCCTCCCGCTGGGAGCCGCCGATGATCTCACCGTAGCCTTCCGGGGCCAGCATATCCACGCACAGCGCCAGGTCCGGGTTGTCAGGGTCGGCCTTCATATAAAAAGCCTTGGCTTGGCGGGGGTAGCGGTGCACCATGACGGGTGCGTCGAACATGCGGGAAAGCGCGGTTTCCTCGTCGCCCCCCAGGTCGTCCCCCCAAGCCATCTCCACCCCCTGCTCCCTGAGCTTGGCCACCGCGTCGGTGTAGCTTATACGGGGAAACGGCCGGGCCACCGCCTCAAGGGGAGCGGGGTCCCGCTCCAGCAGCGTCAGCTCCGGTTCACGATTTGCCAACACCCGCACCACAATAAAGCGTACGAAGTCCTCCACGAGATTGAGCAGGTCCTCCAGGGTGTAAAACGCGGCTTCGGCCTCCACCATCCAGAATTCCGTCAGGTGGCGGCGGGTCTTGGATTTTTCGGCCCGGAAGGTGGGCCCGAAACAATAGACCTTGCCCAGGGCCATGGCCGCGGCCTCCAGGTAAAGCTGGCCGCTCTGGGACAGATAGGCCTTGCCCCGGTCCAGGTAGTCGGTCTCAAAGAGATTGGTGGTGCCTTCGCAGGCCGTGGGGGTGAGAATAGGGGTGTCGATGAGCACAAAGCCCCTGTCGTGGAAAAAATCCCGGCAGGCCCGGCAGACTTCATCCCGCACCCGCATAATCGCCTGCTGCCGGGGGGATCTCAGCCACAGGTGGCGCTGGTCCATCAGAAAGCCCACACCGTGCTCCTTGGGCTGGATGGGGTATTCCTGGGCGATGTGGATGGGCGTCAGGCCGGTGACCTGCAATTCGTAACCCCCGGGCGCCCGGGGTTCGGCCTGGACCAAGCCGGTCAGCTGAAGGGAAGACTCCAGGGTCAGGTCCTCAAACGCGTCAAAATCCTTTTCCGGGAGATGGCCCTTTACCAGCACGCCCTGGGCTAGGCCGCTGCCGTCCCGCATCACTACAAAACGGATTTTGCCGCTGGAGCGCAAATGCGCGACCCAGCCCCGCAGGCTTACCTGCTGGCCGATATACCGGCTGAGCCGGGAGATTTCAACGATTGGGAAATATTCCGACATTGTGAGCACGAAATAGCTTTAGTTCGCGAGAAGGAGACTTACATCATTATTTTGATATGCGCCTTGTCCCTGAGGGTCTTGACATATTCGGAAAACTGCTCGCCCAGTTTCTTGTGCATCAGGATTCTGCGGATTTCCGGCTGGGCTTCTTCGAAGGATTTGGGCGTGCCGCCGCGGCGTTCCACCACCTGCACTAATTGAAAGCCCTGGGGCGTTTCTATGGGTCCCACTTGACCGGGCTTGAGTTGTTGCAGAAATTGCGCCAAATTCCGGTCCAGGTCCGATTCCGCGATGAATCCCAGGTCCTGCATGGGAAGAGAGTGTCTCCTCCTGAGTTCATCCAAAGAGACTCCTTGCTGGTACTCCTTCAGGATAATCTCCGCCTTCTTCCGGGTCTCATCCTTCTGCTCCGGGGTGGCGCCGGGAGGATAAAGCATGGGGACGATTTGCAGGTGCACCTGGGAGCCGGCCCCCGTCTTGGGATATTCCTGTTCATAGAACCGGCGCATTTCCTCGTCAGTGAGCGTCACCTTGGAGCCCACGGTCATCATCATGAGGCGTTCCCGAATCAACTGGTCCGTAATGCGCTGTTTCAGTTCATTCATGGTCATGCCGGCCTTGGCCAGGGCTTGGGCCAAGGCCGCGTCGTCCGGCAGATGGTTCTGCTTTTTGAAATCCTCCAGGGCCTCCGCCACTTCCTTATCGGTGACTTCGATGCCCCGGCGTTTGGCTTCGGCTCTGGCCAGTTTCTGGTCAATCAGGGCCTCCAACATCTGGCGCCGCAGGGCTTCCCCGCTGCCCAAGCTGCCGACGCCCGGTTGGGCCTGGAGCGATTTGGCCATCATCTCCACTTCCGAGAGGCTGATAACCTCATCATTGACTACCGCCACCACCCGGTCCACCACTTCCGCGGCCCCGGCCCCCACCATAAACACTGCCATAAGGACAGCCCCGAACAGGCCCCTGCTGAGACTGCCAACCAAGATTTTTGCCATATGTCTTTCCTCTTCAGTCCCCCTTAACAAATGTCGCCACTTCTTTCAAGCACTTTTCCAATCGCGCCCAGGGGGACCCCGATTCCGCCAGACGCAGACGCAAACTTTGGTCCGGCGTCAGGCGGATGCTTTTAGGACGCTCCTGCACCAGTTCCAGCAGGCGCTTCATGTCAAGACGCTCCGGGTCGGCGAACTGCACCACGGCTGTACTGTCCTGCATATCCAGGCGTTTGATCCCCAACTGACGCAGCGTATGCTTAAGGCGCACCACGTGCAAGAGATCGCGGCTTTCCTGGGGCAGGGGGCCGAAACGGTCCAGAAGCTCCTCTTCCAGTTCGTCCACCATTTCCGGGGCCAAACGTCCGGACAGGCGGCGATAAAGGGCCAGGCGCTGCTGGATGTCGGGAACGTAGTCCTCCGGCAGATAGGCCGCCAGCGGCAGACGGATTTCCGGCTCCGGCGCCTCCTCCGGCGCCTCCCCCTTGAATTCCCGGATAGCCTGCTCCAAAAGCTGCAAATAGAGCTCATAGCCCACATCGGCCAGGTGGCCGGACTGGGCCTGCCCCAACAAATTGCCGGCGCCCCGGATCTGGAGGTCGTGGAAGGCTATCTTGAAGCCGCTCCCCAGCTCCGTAAACTCCATAAGGGCTTTCAGGCGCTGCTGGGCCTCGGTGGACAGGCCGGCTTCATCAGGCACCAGCAGATAGGCGTAAGCCTGGGCCTGGCTCCGGCCCACCCGGCCCCGGAGCTGGTAGAGCTGGGCCAACCCCAGAGTATGAGCCCGGTTGATGATGATGGTGTTGGCCGCGGGGACGTCCAGGCCCGCCTCAATGATCGCGGTGCACACCAGCACGTCCACGTCGCCGCGCCAGAAGCGCACCATGACCCGTTCAAGCTGCCGTTCCGGCATCTGGCCGTGGGCCATGGCCACTCTGGCCTCGGGCACCAGTTCCTGCACGAAGCGGGCCCAGCGCGGCAGGGTCTGCACCCGGTTGTGCACGAAGAAGACTTGGCCGCCCCGGGCCAACTCCCGCCGTATGGCCGTCTGGAGCACCTGCTTCTCCGGCCGGCACAGGTACGTGCGGATGGCCCGCCGGTTCTCCGGCGGCGTGTTGATCAGGCTAAGCTCCCGGATGCCGCTCAACGAGAGCTGCAGCGTCCGGGGGATGGGGGTGGCCGTCAGCGTGAGCACGTCCACGGTTTTGCGCCATTCCTTGAGCTTTTCCTTCTGTTTGACCCCGAAGCGCTGTTCCTCATCCACAATGACCAGACCCAGGTCGCGAAATTTCACATCCTTTTGCAAAAGGCGATGGGTGCCGATGATGATGTCCACTTTTCCCTGAGCCAGGTCAGTCAGGATGCTTTTCTGTTCCGCCGGGGACTTGAACCGGGACAGGACCCGCACCTCCAGGGGGTAATGGGCCAGCCTTTGGGAAAAGGTGTCATAGTGCTGCTCCGCCAGCACGGTGGTGGGCACCAGCACGGCCACCTGCTTGCCGTCCATGGCGGCCTTGAACGCGGCCCTGAGCGCCACCTCGGTCTTGCCGTAGCCCACGTCCCCGCAGATGAGCCGGTCCATGGGCTTCTCCGCGGCCATGTCAGAGAGCACTTCCTGGACGGCGCTGAGCTGGTCGGGCGTCTCCTCATGGGCAAAGGTGGCCTCAAATTCCTTAAATACTGGATCAGGCGGCGAAAAAGCATGGCCGGGGAGCACCCGGCGGGCGGCGTAAAGCTCCACCAGTTCCCGGGCGATTTTCTCCACCGCTTTTTTCACCCGGCCTTTGGTGCGCTCCCAGGACTTCCCGCCCAGGCGCTCCACCTTGGGGGCCACGCCCTCCACCCCCAGATATTTCTGCACCAGGTTGAGGCGGTCCACCGGCAGGAACAGCCGGTCCCCCCCCTGGTACTCAATGTCCAGGAAATCGTTGACCTTGTCCCCCACCGTCAGCTTGACCAGACCCCGGTAAACGCCGATGCCGTGGTCCAGGTGGACGATGTAGTCGCCTTCGCTGAGGTCCGCCAGCGAAGTGAAATCTTCGAAGCCGGCCGGGGCTGCCTCCTGGCGGCGGCGGCGCTCGGGTTTGAGCCCCAGGGCCTCGTTTTCAGTGAGCACCACCAGTCCTTCGGGGAACAGGCGGAAACCCGCGGAGACCTCTCCTACGGTGAGATGCACCTGGCCGCCGTTTTCCCACACCGGCTGGGGCAGGATGTCCGCGTCCAGCCCTTCCGCGGTCAGGAGCCCGGCCAGCCGCGCCGCCCGGTGGGCGTTGACGGAAACCAGCAGGATGTGGAACCCCTGGCTGCGCCAGTCGTTCAAACGCTGGGCCAAGGCCGGGATCACCCGGCCGTCGCCGCTGCCGGTCGCGGCCAGTTCCTGGGCCAGCCCGTCGTTGCGGCCCACCTTAAAGGTGAAGGTGTTGACGGCATCCGGCTCCCCCCAGGTCAGGGATTCGCCGCGGATTTGCACAAAAGGCCGGATGCGGCTGTCCCAGGACTCCTGGTCCAGCCAGCCCGCAGGCTCGCCCGCGGCCAGCTCGGCCAGTTTGTCCAGCTCCTGAGCCACATTGAGGGGCTCCCATTCCACCACCAGCGTCTCCGCCGGCAGGTAGTCCCAGAGGGTGGCGGGTTCGGGATAGAACTCGGCCAGATGCCGCTCAATGCCGGGGAAATGCAGGCCTTCTTGGACGTGGTGCCAGAATTTGGGGTCCCGCCGCCTGCTCTTGCCCGCCAACGCCAGGTCACGGGCCGCCTCATCCAAAATAACTTCATTGACCGGCAGCACCGCCAGTTCTTCCAGGGAGCCCCGGGAGCGCTGGCTGGCCGGATCGAAAAACCGCAGCGACTCCACTTCGTCGCCGAAAAATTCCACCCGCACCGGTTGGTCATAAAGCGGCGGGAACAGGTCGATGATGCCGCCCCTGACGCTGAATTCTCCCCGCTCTTCCACGATGGGGCGGCGCTCGTAGCCCCCCATCTGCAGATGTTTGAGGAAAGAGTCGCGTTCCAGCTCTTCGCCGGCCAAGACATAGACGAACGCGTCTTTAAGGCGGGGGGCCGGGGGCAGTTTTTGCCGGAGGGCCAAAACCGGAGCCACCAGGAAAAAGGGGTCATTATAGGTCAGGGCGGCGAAGGCCGCGCCCACCCGGGCGGCCGCGGCCTCGGCGTCAAAGCCCAGGGTCCGGAAGGGCAGGAGTTCATGCGCCGGAAAGCCCAGGAGCCGGGGCCAGGTATGTGGTCCGGCGGCGACCTGCGGTCCCAGAAAAAACGCCAGGTCCTTGAGAAAACCCTCCTGGACCGCGGCGTCCGGAGTTACGAGGAGGATGGGCCGGGCCAGGCGCTCAAACAGCCGACTCAAAATATAGGCCCCGGCCGCAGGAGTGAGGCCCGCGAGGGAAACCCGCCGGGCTCCCCCTGCCAGGGCCTGGAGCACTTCCTGCCGCCCGGCTCCCGGAGTGACGATCTCTTCCATTCTTTTAATTATCGTAAATATCCGCCGATTTTAAAAGGGAAGCGGTGGAAAGGCCGTAAACCGTAGGGCGGGAAAGCGAAGCGCATCCCGCCTTCTGCATTAAGACGGCAAAGGTGAGGTCACCTGTGCCCACCATCCTTTTCATGGTTTTGCGGGAGCCAACAGCTCATGGGCTGCTACTTTCATTAATTGCCTGCCGGCATAGGTAAGTTTTTCCGGCGTCGCCCCCGAACTTCCCCTGGTCATGGAAAAAGAAATAGCATTTTCAGCAAGTTATGCCGTGGCATCGCCTTTGCAAAAATGATAAAGCGCAGTCGCAGCTTTTTTAAAGGAGCAGCCTGATGCACGTGGGTTGGGACATGGCGGCCTATATGGGGGCCCGGGCCGTGCGGGAGTTGGAGATAGTCAGCCACAACCTGGCCAATGCCTCCACCGTGGGCTTCAAGCGGGAGCTTTTGAGCAACTGGCGCCTGCGCGACCTCGAATTGCCCGATCAGGAAGCCCGCCCCGCGTATTTGGACGTCCTCAGCCGTGACTTCAGCCAGGGAGGCCTGCACACCACCGGCAATGACACGGACCTGGCCATCGAGGGCCGGGGTTTCTTCAAGGTGGAAACCCCCCAGGGGCCCCGTTATACCAGAAACGGCTGTTTCCGGCTGTCCCCCGAACGCCAGATGGTTACCACCGAAGGCTATCCGGTGTTGGGGAAAAACGGCCCCATCACCCTGGACGCCACGGACCGGAAATTCAGCATCGATGAGCAGGGGGGCATTCACCTGGACAACTCGCTGTCAGATCAACTGGCGGTGGTGGATTTTCCCAATCCCCAGGATCTGCGGCCGCAAGGGCACAATTATTTTGCTCCCGGCCCTGAGGCCGGGGAGGAAATGGAGGCCAACGAGGCCAGGGTGCTCCAGGGGATGGTGGAGGAAAGCAACCTGGACCCGGTGGAAGAGGCCGTGAACCTCATCACCATCCAGCGCAATTTCGAAGCCTACCTGAAGGTGCTGGACGCGTTCGCGGCCAGCGACCGCAAGGTGGTGGAGGATATCGGACAGGTTTGAGCCGTCAGCCGTCAGCCTTCAGCCTTCAGCCTTCAGCTTAAAGCTGTTTCAATCTGAGGTTTTGG
Source organism: Deltaproteobacteria bacterium (assembly GCA_030018495.1). Classification (GTDB taxonomy): domain Bacteria; phylum Desulfobacterota; class Desulfobaccia; order Desulfobaccales; family 0-14-0-80-60-11; genus DTHB01. Next base: position 41,640 of record JASEFS010000004.1, read on the forward strand.
TTTAACGAAAAAAGCAACTGGCTACTGATTACTGACTGCTGACTGCTGACTGCTGACTGCCAGCTATTCACGGCAGACTAAAGATAAGGAAGATGCAATATGTTTCGAGGCATGTTTTCCGCGGCCACCGGCATGGGGGCTCAGCAGTTGCGGCTGGATATCATCGCCAACAACCTGGCCAACGTCAACACCACCGGATTCAAGAAAAGCCGGGGCGACTTCGAGGACCTGGTATATCAGACCCTGCGCCAGGCCGGGGGCGAGTTGCCCGGAGGCGGCCAGGTGCCCACCAGCCTCCAGGTGGGCCTGGGGGTCAGGCCGGTGGGCATCGCCAAGATTTTTTCCCAGGGCGATTACGTGCACACGGAAAATGAGCTGGACCTGGCCATCGAAGGCAAAGGTTTCTTCAAGATCATGAGCAACGGCCAGGAGTATTACTCCCGGGCCGGCTCCTTCAAGATCGACAAGGACGGCTTTATCACCACCCCGGCCGGCGACCGCCTCCAGCCCGAATTCAGCATCCCGGCGCAAACCGTCTACATCGCCGTCGACTTGAGCGGCCGCCTCACCTGCTTCGGCCCCAATAACCAAACCCTGGCCACCGGCCAGATCAGCCTCTACACCTTCCCCAACCAGGCCGGGCTGAGCAATGTGGGCCGGAACCTCTTCCAGGTGACCGAGGCCTCGGGCGACCCTGCGGAGGGCACCCCGGGGGTGGACGGCGTGGGCACCATCGCCCAGGGCTACCTGGAAGTTTCAAATGTCAACGTGGTGGAGGAGATGGTCAACATGATCATCGCCCAGCGGGCCTACGAACTCAATTCCAAGGCCATCCAGACGGCGGACGCCATGATGGAGCGGGCCTACCACCTCAAGACTTAAGGTGATGCCATGCTCCGCATTCTGGGGCTCATTCTGCTGATCCTGCTGCTGGGGGCGAAGACGGCCAATCCCGCGACCGAGCCGCCCGCCGCCGAGCGCGTCAAATTCCGCACCGAAGCCGCAGCTGCCGGAGAATACATCTCACTGCAAGACTTGGCGGAACTTCCTCCGGAGCTGGCTCAAAGTTGCGGCCAGGTGCGGGTGTGGACCGCACCCCCGCCGGGGCAGGTTTACACCCTGACGCGGGAGTTTCTCGGCTACCGCTTGCATCAGTTAGGCCTGGCGGGGCTGGTCGAAGGGTCGGCTGTCCCTGCGGCCATTCATGTCCGCCAGTCCGGGGAACTGATCACCAAGGAGCAGATTGCCGCGGCCTTCCGCGGCTATATCCTGAAACACGGCCACTGGCCGAAAGAGCAGCTCCGCGTTGAAGTAATGCCCCTGGAAGAACCGGTGATCGTCCCGGATAAAGAGGTAATCCTGGAGGTGCTGCCGGGCAAAAGCGGGCCGCTGACCGGGGATGTCACTTTGGAAATGGCCCTCACCAGAAACGGGCAGATTTACAAGCGCTTCCAGGTGGCCGGCCGCGTGGCCCTGGAACAGGCCGTGGTTTGCGCCGTCAAGCCCCTGGCCGCGTCCGCGGTCCTGGGTCCTGATGATGTACGCGTGCAGCCGCGGGAAATCACAGGATTAAGGTCGGGCGATTATTTCGTGTCCCCGGACCAGGTCCTGGGCCGCGTCTTGAGCCGGTCTGTCGGCCCGCAAGAAATGCTGACCCCGCGCCACCTGAGCCAGCAGCCGGTCATCAACCGGGGTGATGAAGTCACCGTGGTCCTGGACGACCACGGCCTGGCCGTCACCACCAAGGGCGTGGCCCGGGAGCCCGGCTATGCCGGACGGTTTATCCGCATCCTCAATCCCAAAAGCAAAAGGGAATTCCAGGCCAAAGTGGTGGACGCCAAAACCGTGCAGGTGACCTTGTGAATACTTTTGTCCGATCATCTTTTTTGGCCCTCGGCGCGGCGCTCTTGGCCATTTGGGGATGCGGCGGGCCCGGCCAATCCCTGCAACTCCCGGCGGCGCCCCTGGCGGCCGCGCCCCTGCCCTTCGAGCAGCAGCCTCCTCAGGAGGGGTCTTTGTGGACCCCGCGTCATCTCGACGGCCTGGTGGCCGATCAAAAGGCGGCCAACGTCGGGGACATCGTCACGGTGAGCATCACCGAGTCCGCCAAGGCCAGCGAAATCGCCAACACCCAGACCAGCAAAACCACCGGGGTCAAGAGCAGCGTGGCTTCCCTGTTCGGCCTGAGCTTTCCCATGAAAGCCTTCACCAGCAGAGAGGTCAACGCCGAGACCGCGGTGGAGGGCGCGGTGGGCAACACCTCCAAGGGCGAAGGCAAGACCGAGCGGCAGAGCACCTTCACCACCTATCTGACCACCAGGGTCATGCAGATTTTGCCCAACAACAATCTGGTGATTCAGGGACAGCGGCATCTCAGGGTCAACAATGAAACCGAGGTGGTCACCCTGACCGGAGTGGTGCGCCCCCAGGACATTGACCGCAACAATATCGTGCCCTCCACCAAGGTGGCGGAGGCCCGGGTGGAAATCGCCGGCGTGGGCGTGGTCTCCGACAAGCAGCGCCAGGGCTGGCTCACCCGCATACTGGATCATATCTGGCCGTTTTAACGGAGCTTCGCATGAATTTGGACCGGCCTTCAAGACCAAAAATTCCGGGCCAAGCGGCCCGCGTATTGCTATGGGGCTTTATTGTCCTGATCGTCCTGGCCGGCCCTTGGGCAAGGCCTGGCTGGGCCATCCGCCTGAAAGACATCGCTTCGTTCAAGGGCGTGCGGCCCAACCAGCTTATCGGCAACGGTTTGGTGGTGGGCCTGAACGGCACCGGCGACGGCACCAATGTGGACTTCAACACCCAGGAACTGGCCAATTTCCTGGCGCAGTTGGGCATCAACGCCTCCAGGGACAAGCTGAAAGTGAAAAATATCGCCGCGGTGGCCGTGACCGCGGTGCTGCCGCCTTTCGCCCGGGTGGGCTCCAGGATCGACGTCCTGGTGTCTTCCTTGGGCGACGCCAAGAGCCTCCAGGGCGGCACCCTCCTGCTGACTCCCCTCAAAGGGGTGGACGGCCAGGTCTATGCCCTGGCCCAGGGTCCGGTGTCGGTGGGCGGGTTTACCGCCGGCGGCGCCGCAGGGGGCGGGGTCACCAAAAACCACCCCACGGCCGGCCGCATCGCCAACGGAGCCACCGTGGAGCGGGAAATCCCCTTTGACTTCGCCGGCAAGGACGAGTTCATTTTGTCCCTGCACGACTCGGACTTCACCACTTCCCAGCGCATCGTCAAGGCGATCAACCATCACCTGCGGGGCAGTTACTCCCATTCCCGGGACGGCGGCACAGTCGCCATCAAGCTGCCCCCCGGCTATAAAGACCGCGCCATCCCCCTGCTGGCTTCCCTGGAAAACCTGGAAATCACCCCGGACGCCGCAGCCAAAGTGGTGATCGATGAACGCAACGGCACCGTGGTCATGGGCGCCAACGTCCGCCTGTCCACCGTGGCCATCGCTCACGGCAATCTCATGGTGCAGATCAAGGAACGGCCCCGGGTATCCCAGCCCCTCCCCTTTTCCGAAGGCGAAACCGTGGTGGTGCCGGACACTTCGGTCACTATCAAGGAGGGTGAAAATCATCTCATGGTGCTGCCGGAGGGAGTGAGCATCGGCCAGGTGGTGCGGGCTTTGAACGCCATCGGGGTAACGCCCCGGGACCTCATCGCCATCCTGCAGGCCATCAAGGCGGCCGGGGCCCTCCAGGCGGAACTGGAGATTATTTGAGGTTTTATTATGGTTAGTGTTTCCGGTCTGCCGTCCTGGGGGCCTTCCGGGGTCGGAATGCTGGACCCCTTAAACGGCATGAACCCAAAAAATCAGGGTCAGACCGACCGCCAGACCCTGGCCCGGGTGGCGGTCGAGGCCGAGACCGTTTTTCTGACCCAGCTTCTGGAAACCATGCGCCGGTCCATGGTGCAGGGGCTGGCTTCGCCTCAATCCCGGCAGATGCAGGGCTATCAAGCCCTGGCCGACCAGCACCTGGCCAGGGTCCTGGCCTTGGGCGGCGGATTGGGGCTGGCCCGCCGGATTTTTGCCGACCTGGCCGTCAATATTTCAGAGAATTCTAAAGAGGTTGCCGATGCAGACCAGCCGCAGCAGCAAAAACCAGACTTTGGGCCGGATGGAAATGAACCTCTACCGGGAGCTTCTTGATTGTCTTAAGGAGGAATCTCAAGCCCTGGTCTCCGCCCGGGAGGAGGCCATCCTGACCGCGGCGGGGAAAAAAGAAGAGCTGTTGGACCGCCTGCTCCGGATCAAACAGGAGCGGGAAAGAGGGACTCAAGTGGCGGACGCCGGCTTGCCAGGTGAGCAACTGGCAAGCCTGCAAAGGCAGGTTGTTTCGGCCAACGCCAGAAACCGGGAAATCGCGGCCGCTTCACTAGAGTTGATTCAGGAATTTTTGGCCCTGCTTCTGCCCCCCGATCCGGGGCTGTATCGCCCGGCGGGACAAGCAAAACCGCTCCAGGAGGGGATATTCTTCCAGCGCCGGGCCTGAATGCATGGAAAAAGTCTGAACAGATAAGGATTCTCTTATGTCGGGCATCACCCATATCCTCGATATGGCCGTCCGGGCCCTGATGAGCGAGCAGGTGGGCTTGGAGGTCACCGGCCATAACGTGGCCAATGTCAATACGCCGGGTTACTCACGGCAGCGGGTCAATCTCGAGACTGCCTATCCCCTGCCTTCCCCCTGGGGGCCCTTGGGCAATGGGGTGCGTGTCCGCAACATCGACCGGGCTTTTGATCCCTTCATAGCCGCCAGGCTGGACGAAAGGACCGCGGCCTTAAGCGAATACCAAAACCTCCAGGCCTTCCTGGAATCGGTGGCCGCCATTTTCAATGAAACCAACGAAACGGCTCTGAACGACCGGCTCTCGGAGTTTTGGGCCTCCTGGCACGACCTGGCCGACAACCCCTCGGGCAGCGCTGAGCGCCAGGCCCTACTGCAAAATGCCCTTAGCCTTTGCGAAATCCTGAATTTTCAAGGGGACCGCCTGGTTCAGGAGCGCACTTCGCTGCTGCAGCAGGTAGGTCCGCTATTGGCTGAAATCAACGGTCACGCCGCCCGTATCGCCGAGCTTAACCGGGAAATCCAGTCCACCGAAGCCGGCGGCCAGTCGGCCAATGATCTGCGCGACCAGCGGCAATTGGAACTTACGCGGCTCTCCGAACTGGTGGGCATCCGCTATTACACGAGCGCTGACGGTCTGATAAACGTCAACCTGGCCCAAGGCACCCCCCTGGTGCAGGGCGTGGCGGCCTTTTCCCTGGAAGCCGGCCAGACCGCGAGTGATACCATCGCCGTTCTCTTCAACGGCCCCGGAGGGGTGCAGGAAGACATCACGGCGTCTTTGTACGGGGGAAAACTCACCGCGCTCCTGACGGTGCGGGATCATCTTATACCCGGCTACCTGGAGCAGCTGGACCGGCTGGCCCAGGAGCTCATCTTTACGGTAAACAGCCGGCACGCCCAGGGGGCGGGTCTGGAACTCTTCTCCGCGGCGACCGGCACGTACGCGGTCAACGATCCCGCCGATCCGCTCAATGCCGCGGGGCTGCCCTTCGGCGACCGCATCGCGGCCGGTGCTTTTGAAATTCTTGTGGAGCGAGACGGAGTTCATCTGGCAACAGGCAACATAGCAATCGCGCCGGGCATGACTCTCAATGACGTGGTGAACGCCATCAACGCCGACCCGGCCATAGGCGGTCTGGTCACCGCCAGCCTGGACGGCAATAAATTAAGGATTGCCGCAAACCTGGCCGGCGATGCCTTCGGCTTTGCGCGGGATGACAGCAATCTGCTGTCAAGCTTGGGCCTTAACACCTTTTTCACCGGTGACAAAGCCTATACTTTAACCGTTAATCCATGGGTGTTGGACAATCCGGAACACATTGCCGCGGGACAGTTTGACCCCGACGGGGCGCGGGCCCCCGGCGATAACCGCAACGCCCTGATTCTTGCCGATTTGGAAGACGCCCCGGCAGGACCGGACGGCCTCACTTTTGCCGAGGCCTACCGCCGCCTGATCACCGACATCGGTCTGGACACCGAGCAGGCCGGCCAGGAGGCCGGTTTTCAGCAAAAGTTGGTGGAGCAACTGAGCCGGATGCGGGAAGCCGTTTCCGGGGTGTCCCTGGATGAAGAATTAGCCAATCTCATCAAATTTCAGCGGGCCTACCAGGCCGCCGCCCGCCTGGTCACGGTGGCCGACGAGCTTTACCAGACCATCCTGGCAATGCGGAGGTAGGGGTTTTTATGCGGGTCTCCATGTCAACAATTTTCTCCAGCATACAGTCTAATCTTCAGAGGTTGGCAGAGGACTTGCATTCCATCAATGCGAGCATTGCTTCCGGCCGGAAATATCAAAGCATTGCGGACCACCCCCTGGACGTGGGCGAGATTATGGGACTTGAAGCCGAAACCGGGCAAATTTCCCAACTTCAGCGCAATCTGGATACCGGCAGGAACTGGCTGGCGGTCACCGAGACCACCTTAAGCAATGTCAACGACATCGTCCGGGCGGCCATGGCCCTGGCGAACCAAATGGCCACAGGCACCTACAACGCCGCCCAAAGGGCCGCGGCCGCCCGGCAGGTCCAAGGATATCTGGACGAGATCGTGCAACTCGGCAATACCCGTCTGGAAGGGAACTACATCCTGAGCGGCTACCGGATCGATACCCAGCCTTTTGTCCTCGGCGACTGGCAGGTGCAGGAGCCTTACATGAACCTTCAGCCCGGCTCAACCGGGGCCGTCACTGCCGGAGGGAGCTACGGAGGCTCCGTCAGCCGCACCTATTTAGTGGAGATTGTCTCAGGCGGCGCCACGGGGGCGGCCACCTTTCGGGTCTCCGCCGACGGCGGCCAGACCTGGGGTGCTGAAACGGCGACAGGGGCCGGAGTGTCCATCGGCTCGGACGGGGTCCTGGCGGACTTCAGCGGCGGCTGGCTGGCGGGAGACCGCTTTAGTATTTCCGTCAATCAACCGATTAATTATCAGGGCGATGAGCATACCCTGGAGATCAGCATCGGGGCTCAGAGCCGCCTGCCGGTAAGCCGGGTCGGAAGCGAAGTTTTAGGCGGGACAGGAGGCCTCCAAGATGTCTTCCAGATGCTGGCGCGACTCAAAAGCAGTCTGGAAGCCAACGATCCCCAAAGAGTGGGGGCCGGTCTGGAGGAGTTGCGGTCGTACCAGTCACATTTAACCGGCATACTGACCGGATTGGGGGCGGCTCACAATCGGGTGACTATCAAGAACCAGGTGTTTGAGACGATAAAGGGAGAACTCACCTCGAAAGCAAGCGCCAAGGGAGATACGGACTTGGTGGAAGCGGTGAATGCCTTAAAAACCAAGGAAACAGCCTACCAGGCAGCGCTGCTTGCTTCTACCAAGGTTATGAGCCTCAGTTTGCTCGATTATCTTTAAAACACGGCTGCCAGGAAGGTGCCATTTGCTGATATTGACCAGAAAACTCGGCGAAGGTCTGTTTATCGGTGATGATATCCGAATCACGGTGGTGGAAGTGAGGGGAAGACAGATTCGCTTGGGCATTGAGGCTCCGCCCCATGTCGTGGTCTTGCGGGAGGAAATCTATCAACGGGTCCGGGACCAAAACCTTCAGGCCGCGGCACTGGAAAATGTCAATTTAATGGAAGTCGTCAAATATTGGGGGAAGGAAAGCAAAGGATGACGTCAAATCCCCTGAAGACTCCAACCGAACCCGGGACTTTTCAGATCAACAGCCGCAGATTCGGCCGGATTTCCGTGCGGCCGGACCAAATCATCATCCTCACTCCGGGCCTCCTGGGATTTTCAAAATATCATCGCTATATATTAATTGAACACCAGAAGGAATCGCCCTTTCTCTGGCTTCAAAGCCTGGAAAACCCTGATCTGGCCTTTGTGGTCATCGATCCCGGTCTCATCATCCCCGGTTATAAACCAGGAAATCTCGAGGAGATCAGGCGGGAATTGGAAGCGGAAAAGGCGCAGGACATTAAGATCTTGGTAATCCTTACCATTCCCTCGGGCCGCCCCCAGGAGATGACCGCCAACCTTATGGGACCGGTGGTCATTAACCTCAAAACCCGCCGGGGCAAGCAATTAATAGTCGAAGAACCGCGCTACAGCCATAAGCATCGCATACTGCCTAAGTAAAGCGAATTAAAGGTTCATCTTGCGACTCTGACAAAGGAGCACGGGCATCTTGCCCGTGCTTTCACAGGGGAAGCCTTTCCTCCCAATAAACATGGCTGCCGGAGCTCGGAGGGAGAGATTTACGGCCCAGGCCCCCAGTCCCAAAATAACAAAGGCGGACCGAATGGACCGCCTTTATGTTTTACAGTTTAGATAGCTTACATCGGTTTGGTTTCCAGGGTGACCTCGTCTCCCAGAAATTTCCATGGAGAGGTGCCGCTGGCCGGGGAGCCGGTTTCATAACCAAAGAGTTCTTTCACCAGCAAGTTGCCTTTCTTGTAAAGCACCCGCAACGGGATGTCAGCCGGGCAGGCTTCCTCGCAGAGGCCGCAGTCGATGCAGCGGCCGGCCATGTGGATGGCCCGGACCAGTTGAAAAATGGAGTCGGGTGGAACCTTGCCGGTGGCCATCAGTTCGGGGTGCTCCAGGCTGCACTCTTTACAAAAGCACATGGGGCAGACGTCCCTGCAGCCGTAGCATTTGATGCAGCGCTCGAAGTGGCTCAACCATTCCTGATAAGCCTCTTCTTCGGCCATGGCTTCAATCCGGCTGACGCGCTGGCTTTGCAACACCGGCTCGCATTTTTCTCCATAATCAATAACCGAGGCCCAGGGGCCGGGGCACTCGCAATAGTCGGCCTGATCCTGGGGGCAGGCCACGCCCACCAGCACCACTTTATCCGGATCAAGCTGGCCCCACTTATAAAGCTCATTCAATCCCCGCTCATCGCAGCCCCGCACCTGGATGGCAAAAGTATCCTCAGGGTAAGCGGCCGCCAGGGACTGAAGTAGCTTATCCAATGGATAGCGGGCGTCGCCGGGAGGAACAATGGCGCGGTCCACCTCTTCCGGGCGGTCTTTTTGGAAAAAGTGCGGCAGGGGGTGGCCGCCCTCGGCCTCTATGTAGCCGATATAGCCCGCGATTTTATTATCCTTCAGCAAATTCCGGACCTTTTCACGTAATTTGTCCATGGTAAATCCTTCTTCCGGGATATCGGCGTTACGCCGCTTTCACTTGCTTGAGACGGGAAGGTCCCAGCTTTTTGATCTTTTCAGTGAAATTGCGCACGGTTTCCACAAACTTGGGCCCTTCCGCGGCGGAGATCCATTCCAGGTGCAATCTTTCCGGCTCGAAACCGGTGAATTTCAAGAGATCCTGCAAAAACCGGATGCGCTTGATGGTCATGAAGTTGCCCCTCAGATAGTGGCAATCGCCGATGTGGCAGCCGCCGATCAAAACGCCGTCGGCTCCTTTCTGAAAGGCGCGCAGGACGTGGTGAGGAGAAACGGTGCCGGAGCACATAACCCTTATCACCCTGATGTTAGGCGGATATTGCAACCGGCTGACCCCTGCCAGATCAGCCCCGGCGTAGGTACACCAGTTACAGAAAAATCCCAATATTTTCGGTTCGAATTCTTTTTCTGGCATATTGTAACCCCTTGATCTGGATTCCTTGGGAAGTTAAGCTCCCGCCGCCTCTTCCATGGCCTCTTCCAATTCCGCCAGCGCCTCATCAACCTGAGTGTAGATCTGCTTGTGGCTGAAGCCGAAGAGCGTGATGCATTCCGATGGACAGTTGGCCGCACAGGTGCCGCACCCTTTGCACAGGGCTTGGTTGACTTCGCAAACATCTTCCCGTTCGTTGTAGGAGATGGCACCGAAGGGGCAAACTCCCACGCAGGCCTGGCAACCGGAACACGCCTCCGCGTCGATCTCGGCCACCACGCCGCCGGCCCGGATGGCATCCTGGCTCAGTACCAGAGCCGCTCGGGAAGCCGCGGCTTTGGCCTGGGCGACGGCTTCATCCAGGGGCTTGGGATAATGAGCCAAACCCGCGACGAAAACGCCGTCCGTGGCGAAATCCACGGGGCGGAGCTTCATATGGGCTTCCAGGAAAAAGCCGTCGTTGTTCAGAGGAACCTTGAACAGCATGGCCAGCTTTTCCTGTTCCTTGACGATAATAGCGCTGGCCAGCCCCAGAATATCCGTGGTGATGTGCATGGGGATACCCAGGATGTGGTCAATGACCGACACTTTCAAGCGGCCATCTTCAAGCTGTTCGACTTTGGGTTTGTTTTCCAAGTCAAAGCGCACGAAGATGACGCCCTTTTCCCGGGCCTCCTTGTAGAGATTCTCTCTGAGGCCGTAGGTCCGCAAATCCCGGTAAAGGATAAAGACGTCCATATCCGGATTTATTTTTTTCAGGGCCAGGGCGCTTTCCACGGAATGGGTGCAGCACACGCGGCTGCAATAGGGCCGCTCAGGCTCCCGGGAGCCGACGCACTGGATGAAGACCGCGGTTTTGGCGTTCATTACCAGAGGGTTTTTCTCCCGCAGGGCCTGGTCCATTTCCAGGGCCAGCATGATCCTGGGATTCTCGCCATAGAGATATTCCTTGGGCTTAAAGGAATGGCCGCCGATGGCAATAATGGCGGCGCCGTGTTCCACGTCGGTCTCGCGGCCTTCGGTGGCGATGGTGGTGACGAAGTTGCCCACGAACCCCTTGACGGCTTTTACTTCAGAGTTAAGATGCACTTCGATGAGGGGGTTCCCCTGCACCCGCTTGATCAGGTCCTCCAGGTAAGGCGCAACGGGCTCGCCGGCCCAGGTATGATTGAGCTTTCGGGCGTGGCCCCCCAGAAAGTCCTTCTTTTCCACCAGGAATACTTTGTAGCCTTGGCCGGCCAAACCCAGAGCGGCCTCCATGCCGGCCACCCCGCCGCCGACCACCAGCCCGGCCTTGGTGACGGGCAGGTCGAACTCCTTGAGGGGCGGCTGCAAGGCCACTTTGGCCACCGCCATGCGCACCTGATCCTTAGCCCGTTGGGTGGCGGCTTCCGGCGTATTTATGTGCACCCAGGCACCCTGATCCCGGATATTGGCCATTTCAAACAGATACTTGTTCAGGCCCGCTTCCTTGATGGTCTCCTGGAAGGTCGGCTCATGAGTACGGGGGGTGCAGGAGGCCACGACAACCCGGTTCAAGTTGTGTTCCCGGATACGCTCCTTGATCAGCCCCTGGGTGTCCTGCGAGCAGGCAAAGAGGCTGTTCTCCACATGGGCCACAAAGGGAAGGGTGGCGGCGTAATCCCGGACTGCCTGGACATCGACCACACTGGCGATATTAATGCCGCAATGGCAGACAAACACGCCGATGCGAGGCTCTTCCTGGGAAACATCCTTTTCTTCAAAAGTCGGTTTCTTCTTGGCCAGGGTTCCCCGGGCCGAGGCCAGCAATTCAGCGGCTGCGGCAGCCGCGGCTGACGCTTCCATTACCGACTGCGGGATGTCCTTGGGGCCCTGGAAGGCGCCGCACACATAAATGCCTTCCTTGTTGGCCGAAACCGGGGCAAAGGAGGAGGTCTTGACAAAATCCCCCTCCCCTAAATCAATCTGGAGATTTTTTGCCAGTTCTTTGAGGCCGGCATCAACTTCCATACCCACCGACAAGATCACCAGATCGAACACTTCCGTGAGCAGCTGCCCGTCTTCCCGAAGGTAGCGGATGGCAATGTCATCGGAGTCCGGCACCGGCTCGACGCTATGCACCCGGGAGCGGATGAAACGCACCCCGAATTCGTCCCGGGCGCGCCAGTAGTATTTCTCAAAGTCTTTCCCCGGGGTGCGCATGTCCATGTAAAAAATGGCCGCATCCAGAGGCTCGTGGCTGTGCTCTTTGGCGATGATCGCCTCTTTGATGGCGTACATGCAGCACACCGCGGAACAGTAACTGTTGTCGCAATGGTGCAGGTCCCGGGAGCCGACGCACTGGAGCCAGGCGATTTTCTGCGGCTCTTTGTGATCCGAGGGCCGGACCATATGGCCTTGAAAAGGTCCGGCGGCCGCCAGAATGCGCTCAAACTCCATGCTGGTGATGACGTTGGGGTACGCGGTGTAATGGTAGGCGCTGTACTTCGAGGGATCATAGGGCCTGAAGCCTGAGGCCAAAATGACTGCACCTACATTGATGTCCCTTTCCACGTCCTCTTGGGAGAAATCGACGGCTCCGGTGGGACAGAATTTTTCGCAGGCCTTGCACTTGCCGCCCTTTAAGAAATAAAGACAATTGGCCTTATCAATTACATATTTGGGCGGCACCGCCTGGGCATAGCCCAGGTACGCGGCTTTGCGCTTGGCCAAGCCCTCATTATATTCATCCAGAACTTTCTTCGGGCATTTCTCCGCGCACACGCCGCAAGCGATGCACTTGTTCATATCGATATAGCGCGCTTTTTCGCGCACCCTGACCGAGTAATTCCCCTTTTCACCGTTAATACCGGTGACTTCCGCCGGAGCCAGGACCTCTATGTTAATGTGCCGGCCGACCTCGACCAGCTTGGGACTGATAATTCACATGGCACAGTCATTGGTGGGGAAGGTCTTGTCAAGCTGGGACATTACCCCGCCAATGGCCGGCTTCTTTTCCACCATGTACACATAGTATCCGGAGTTGGCCAGATCCAGGGCGGCCTGCATCCCGGCGATGCCGCCTCCGACCACCATCACGGCTCCTACCGGTTGGTTCTTGCCTGTTTTCGCTGCCATATCGGTCACCTGTCTTCAATTATTTCCATACATTAATTTATTCAAATCTTGTGAAATAATCAACAAAAAACAACGGCATACGTCCTCTTCCGATTTATAGAACACCCCGGTTATTGGCGTCAAGAAAAAATAAAACAGCCCCCACCCGGCGGGTAGTCTCTTGCTTGCCTGTCGCCGGGTTGTGCATCGCCGCTTCCGGGTGCTCTTCAGTCCATGTCTTTGAAACTCACTCGAAATACGCAGTAAATTTGCTTTTTCATTCAACAATTAAGTTGACATTCGGCGTATCGCCATTATACTGAGTATAGTTTTCAATGGATGGTCGGCTTTTTCGGTACATCCCCAGGGGGGGAAGCCGGGTACAAATTAAAAAAGGAGGATGGGTATGCGGTCGAAATTGGTAGTAGGTTTGATACTGGCAGTAGTTGCAGTAATGTTAATCGCCTCCGGCGCCATGGCGCAAAAGCTTCTGTGCGTCTCCAAAAAGGAGCTTAAGGGCGAAGAAACCGTGGCTTCATGTCTGGCCAAAGGCGAGCGTTTCGCAATCGTTGACCAGTTTGGCATCGTCCGTATCTTGACCCCTGAAGAAGTAGAACTGACCAAGGCTTTTAATCCCAAGGCCTTTGAAATGCGGGCCTTCGGACTCCAGTACGAGAAACTGGCTCCCAGAATCGAGCCGCTGCCGGTGCCCAAGGAAGCCCAGTAACTCGGAAACTTAAGAATTTTGCCAGCCATGCTGGAGGAGCCCTCAAAGCCTGCTTTGAGGGCTTTTTTTCTACATTTCCGCTCCTCCCTCCAGAGGCTCCAGTTACAATTTAAGGAAGTAAGACATGTCCATGTTGCAAGTCAAGGACCTATGGGTCGATATTGAGGATAAGACGGTACTGAAGGGGATTAATTTGGAGATTCCCTATGGTGAAACGCATATCCTCTTCGGCAAGAACGGCTCGGGCAAATCCACGCTGCTCATGACCATCATGGGTTTTGCCCGTTACCGCGTCAGGCAGGGAACTATTTATTTTCAGGGGCGGGACATCACCCATGCCCCCACTTCCGAAAGGGCCCGGTTGGGATTGGGATTGGCCTTTCAGCGCCCTCCCACCATCCGCGGGGTGAAGACCGCCGACATTTTGCGAGCGTGTGCCGGTGACCGCGTCTCGTACCAGGCGTTGGCCGCGGCTTATGATTTCACTCCGTTTCTGGAAAGAGAAATAAATTACGGTTTTTCCGGGGGTGAAATCAAACGCTCCGAACTGCTGCAACTGCTGGCGCAGGATCCGGCCCTGGTGATGCTGGACGAACCGGAGTCCGGCGTGGACATGGAAAATCTCCAGGTGGTCGGAGAGATTATCGGCAAGCTGCTGCAAAAAGACCGGCGCCGGCCACGTCGGGAAAAATCCGGTTTGATCATTACTCATACCGGTTTCATTCTGGATTATGTCAATGCGGACACCGGCTATATCATGATGGACGGCCGGTTGCTGTGCTCCGGCAACCCCCGGGAAATTTTGGACCACATCAAAAAATTCGGCTATGTGGAGTGTGAAAAATGCGGCAGGTAAGGGAGCGGGCCGAAAAAAGCCGCCACAAACCGGCCGCCTTGGGGCCGGACCTCGACCTGGAGGCCTTTTCCCGCGTGGGCAGTACCCCGAAGTATGATCCGGACTATCGGGGATTTACCCCAGAAGAACGGGACCGCCTTCTCAAAGCCGGCATTGAACTCACGGACCAGGAGCATGCCGGCACCTTTTTCCAGGCTGACGCCGCGGTGGTGCACTGTCGGGGCAACCAGCCGGGCGTGGAAGTAAAAACGATCGTGGAGGCGCTGCAGGAATATGATTGGCTGCCGGACCTTCTCTGGAGCCTGGTGGCGGTGGATGCCGACAAATACACCGCCAGGGCCGAACTTGCCCTGGATAACGGCTATTTCATCCGGGCCTTGCCAGGGGCGGTGCTCAAAGAGCCGGTGGAATCCTGCCTCTATCTCCGCACCGACCGCTTCTCTCAGCACGTCCACAACGTGGTCATCGTGGAGCCTGGAGCCGATTTGAATGTCATCACCGGCTGCACTACTCACCCGGCGGTGACCTCCGGACTGCACATCGGCGTGTCGGAATTTTTCGTCCGCCAAGGCGGGCGGCTCACTTTCACCATGATTCACAACTGGGGCGAAGACGTCCATGTGCGGCCCCGCACCGGCGTTTTGGTTGAGGAGAACGGCCAATATATTTCCAACTACATTCTTCTCAAACCTGTGAAGACGGTGCAGATGTATCCCACCGTGACCCTGGCCGGTGAGGGTGCCGTAGCCCGCCTGCAGTCAATCATCATCGCCCATCCGGGCTCCGAGCTCGACATAGGGGGGCGCGTCATCCTCCAGGCGCCCTACACCAGGGCCGAGGTTATCGCCCGAAGTATCACCACCGGCGGCGATTCCATAGCCCGGGGCCATCTCATCGGCTTGGCGCCGGAGATCAAGGCCCATCTGGAATGCCGGGGGCTCATTCTTTCGGAAAAGGGGCGGATGTATGCCGTCCCTGAACTGGAGGGCCGGGTGGCCGGGGTGGACATGTCCCACGAAGCCGCGGTGGGCCGCATTGCCCAGGAAGAAATTGAATACCTCATGGCCCGAGGGCTGGACGAGGATGAGGCGGTCTCCACCATCGTGCGGGGCTTTCTTTCCGTCAAGATCGAGGGACTGCCCCCTGCTTTGGAAGACGAACTGGAGGCAGCCATCCAGGAGAGCGGCAAGGGCATGTGAGAAGCAGGGGCCAGAGGTCAGGGGCACTTTCACGGATCAAAGCTACTGGAAGATAATTCAAAGCCCCTCGATTCTTACACCCCCAAATGGGAGAGAGGAGCGAAAGAAGTCGAACCTTCAGCCGTGCAGCCTGCGGACTGGCTGCTTCGGCTGCTGCCGGGAAGCGAAGTTTTTAAACAACCCTTAATTCAGGCGGCTTTCTCCTCTCCCCTCTGGGGAGAGGGCAGGGTGAGGGGAGAGGAAATGACCGGCAATGGGTGGTAATCACTCATCGCCGTCTTTCACCGGCACAAAGAGGTTGTCCCAGCCCTGGCGGCGGGTGAGACCCCCGGCATGGTTCATCAGGCTGGTCAGAAACCACTGCTGGCGGCCGTCCGGGCGGGTAAGGAGCTGAAAGCGGGCCTCATAAAGCAGCGGCTTCACCTCAGGATGCGCAGGACTGGCGATCAGCACAAAGCCCACCAGGGTGCCCGTGCCGGTCTCGTGCACGCCATAAAATTCCTCCACCTTGCAAAATTGAGGGTTCCACCGATCCAAGGCGCGCCTGGCGTTCTTTATATCCAGCGGCAACTTCTCCTGAGGCGGCATGGCACAGCCCACCGCCATGATCACGAAGACAACCAGAAAAAATTTTGCCATCCGGCCTACTGTCTTCATAATCCCTTTCTCCTTATTGTCCCTGCCTCGCTATCCAACAGCCACTTGCGAAAAGTTCCATACGCAGCCTCGAGGATAACCCGGACCCTGAACACCGGAGGGAGCGAAAGCGACGCGCATCCCTCTGAGGCATAAAATGACACGGGGAAGAGCCCTTGTGCACCATAACTCTTCATGGCTTCGACGGAGCCGAAGGCTCATGAACCGACTGCTTTCTTTTTTCCGAAACGGCTTTCCAGCATCGCCTATCTGCTTTCCGGTCCGGTATTCAGGATCAGGGGCAGACCGTCCCTGCCGCCGACAATGACTACTTTGGCGTTGCTTGAAGTAGCCAGCTTTTCGGTGGCCTCAATCCCCTTCCAGCGCAGGAGCTGGTCGGATATGCCTTGCGAAACGATGCGCTGGAAGTCCTGAATTCCCTGGGCCTCCACGCGCTTGCGCTCGGCCTCCTGCCTTTCCTTGTCCAGAATAAAGCGCATGCGCTGGGCTTCCTGATCCGCGGCCAGCTTGGCGTTGATGGCCTCCTCGATGGATTTGGGCAACTGCATGCGTCGCAGCAGGATCTTTTCCACTTCCACGCCGCGCTTGCGCAAATCGCCGGCCAGGTCTTCGAAAATCTGATTGGCTATCAAATCCCGGCTGGAGGTGTACAGGTCTTTGGCTTCATGGCGCACCGTAATGCCCCGGATGGCCGAACGGAATTGCGGCTTCACTACGATTTCATCATATCTTGGGCCGATTTGGCGGTAGACCTTGTCCGCTTCCTCGGGCATGAGATGATAAAGGCAGGAAACTTCCAGGACCACATTCAGGCCCTCTTTGGAAGGCGATTCCGCGTGTTCGAAAACCTCCTGGGTGCGCACATTCATAAGCTGCATGGAAACCAGCGGATTGACGAAGTGAAGGCCCTCGGGGATGGCGCCGTATACCTTGCCGAACAGGATTAGCACCCCCACGTTGCCGGGCGGCACGATTTTTACCATGGACAGGGCCAAAAAGATCAGGACCACCGGAATGGCCAGCCACCATCGCAGGTATTGCCGCAGTTCGGGAAATTTTTGCCCCAAGACCGCCAGGGCAATAATGATAAAAATTCCCAGTAGAATCAAACTCATAAAACTTCTCCTGAAAGCGGATTCGTTGTCCCCGACAGGATACCGAAAAGACCGGCAATTTGCCAGGGTAAAGAAAGCCGCGGCGGCATGGCTTTCCGGCTCATTTCTTGCAAAATTTATCGGCTGAACAGAGATAGCCCTTGAGCTTAGGCGTTCATCTTGATAGCGGGGCGGATATGAAACGGCGGAGAAGATTTTTGGCCGGGCTGACCCTGGCGGCTTCGGTATGCGGCTGCACCTCGGTGCCGGGTGGTGACTGGTGGCAAACGGACGCCTTCCCGGCCCCTTCTTTGAATCCCCCTTTTCTGGCCGACCCCCTGGTGGCAGCCCAGGAAAAAATTTACCTGCAGCCTCCTTCTCCATATTATACGGCCAGAGCCGGGGTCTTTTATTTCCGCAGCACCTCCCAATTGGCGGATGCGGGGCAGGCCCTCACCCGGATTTTTCACCGCCAGCTTCTGGAAAAGCGGCCATTTCTGGAGGCGTTTCTGGTTCCTGAACCTTATGCTTCCATCAGCGAAGCTTCGGAGAAAGGCCGGGCTCGCGGCCTGGACGTGGTAGTCCTGGGCGAAGTCCCCTATTTCCTGGACGGCGGCGGGTTGGGCAAATCCGGCCTGCAGGTCAATCTCAAGGTGGTGGAGGTCAAAACCGGCCGTCTGCTCTGGGAGATCACCGACGCAGCCAGCGCAGCTCAGCGCCCCCTGGTGGACCTGTGGGTCACCGAGACCCGACCCCGCCCCACCCCTTCCATCTATGCTCTGGCAGAAAGCCTGGCCGCGCGTATGTGCGAAACCCTCAAGAACGGCTCATATGCAGCAAGTACTGCAAAACGCTGAATTCCCAGTCCATGTCTATTGGGATTTTTGGCTAGGGGCGGTTCACAAACCGTCCAAACAGAGAAATTTACCGTTTCCAAAGACGACCTACAGGGCTATTTCAGGAGCGAGCTGCGGGAGCGTCCGACATTGGCGAACACCGCCTGAAAATCCCGGTAAAGCCGCTTGTTGTCCTTAACCCGGTGGCACTTTTTTAGATAGGTTTGCGGGTCGGGATTTTCTGCCAGAATATCTATGCCCTGCCAGCGGTCCGGACGGGGATAGGCATAGTAGGGGTACTCTTTGGGGATGCCGCGCACGAACACCACCTGAGGCGCCACCCACTCCAGCCGGGCCAGGTACACCCGGTGCATGCCGTCATTGATGAGAAGCGCCACCGTACCGTCAGCTTCGATGGACTCCTCGACAATAGGAGGATAAACGTCATAGGTGGCTTCGCTGCCGTCCTCTTCCCGGACCGTATACGTCACATAGCCGTCCAGGCGAAATAAATCCACCCCATGAGCGGCCAAGCCCCAGCGCAAATTCTGCACTTTGCGCAGTTCCGCCAGCCAGATGTAATTCTGGGGCGGGTTAAGAGAGTCGGTATGAATGCATTCCAGGGTGATCAGCGCGGTCTCGTAGATCAAAATATTCGGCTGATTGAGCAGCGGGACCCGGCGCAGCTTGCTGATAAGCTCCTGAATTGAATGGCGTTCTATAGCAATGATGTCCATTTACCGGAACAATCTCCATCATTAATATCCATAATCTGAACCGATATCCTGATGGCGCATGATAGCATCAACCGAGCAGGTTAGGTAAAGAAAAAGTGGGCGAGCGGCGCCATCCCTTAACCTTCCGCCAAAAAAAAGCACGGTCAACCGTGCCCTGTAAGCAAATAACCAAAGTGAGGATTTCTATCTTCCAGTTCGGGGGAAGGACCGGGGACCGCAGATTACCTCCCCTCAAATATATTAACTTAGCACCTCCCCCTTAAAAAGCGGCTGGGGGGGCCCAGCAGAAAAGGCCCGAACCAGTCCTGGATGATAAAGCCCCGGGATGGTTCCGAGCGGCTGTACGCCTCATCTCCCGGGTCTCCATCATCCCCCAGCAGGTAAATGCAGGTCTCCGCCAGGCCGTCCTCATGAGGGGCGCCGGCCATCCACATCGCCAGCTCTCTTTCCGTGCCGATATATGCCATGGTCTTTTTCCTGGATGAATCATATGCAACATTCATTCCACAATTGCCGGCCCGCTTCCGTCAGGCCAGCCGAACAAAGGACAATCGGAGCATTTTGGCCGGGGCCGGCAGAATTCCTTGCCCACACGCACCAACAGGGCATGGTATTCCTGGAATAACTCGACATCCGCCGGCAGATGCTCCATGAACACCTGCCGCAATTCATCATATGATAACGGGTTTTCCACCAGACCATGACGGCTTAATATGCGAAAAGTATAGGCATCCACCACGAAACTCGGCTTGTGCAGGGCATACAGGAGTATGCTGTCAGCGGTCTCCGGGCCGATCCCCTTGACAGCCAAGAGTTCGGCGCGCAAAGCCCCTAGATCTTCAGCGGCCATGGAGGCCATGGAATCATGGTGCCGCTGGGCAAAAAAGGCCAGAAAATTTTTCACTCTGGCAGCCTTGATGTTGTAATACCCCGCCGGCCTGAGGCGCCGAGCCAACTCCGCGTCCGGCATTTTTCGCAAAATCACGGCATCCAGGGCGCCTTCGAGTTTCAAGTTATCGATTACTCGGGCTACATTCTGCCAATTGGTATTTTGAGTCAGGATAGCTCCCAGGGCCACCTCGAAGGGAGTCTCCCCCGGCCACCATCCCTGAGGGCCAAATCTGTCCCATAGTTTTTCATAAAGTTCGTGCAACAACTTGCGCATACGTGCCATGGCGACTTCGCTCTTTTGTTTGATCTTTCCCTACTTTACCATTTTTTTTGCCAGGTGCGTGTGATAACATTGGGCAACTCGAGACCGACCCATGAGTAAAAAAATCACCTTCAAGCCCTACGACCTCACCATAGAGGTTGAGGACGGCGAAAATCTGCTCAGAGCTGCACTCAGGGCCGGGGTGCATATCAACGCCTCGTGCGGCGGCAGCGGCGTGTGCGGCAAGTGCCGCATCATTCTGGAAGAAGGCTCCCTGGAATGCCCTCCTACCACGCTGTTGAGCAAGGAAGAATGGGAACTGGGCTATCGGCAGGCCTGCCAATGCGCCGTGACCTCCGACCTGGTGGTACGCATTCCGCCCGAGTCCCTGCTGGACCGGAAGACTATAACCCGGCGCAAGGCTGGAATCACGTTGCGTCCGGCTCCCATAGATGTGCCTGCCTTGAGGCGGCAAGGCCTCTATGATCCTGCTTTTCAAAAGAAATTCCTCAAGCTTCCTCCGGCCACTTTGAGCGACAACGTCTGCGACCTCTCCCGTCTGGAAAACGGCCTGCACCGGCAATACGGCTTAAACAATCTTACTTTGGATTTTCTTCTCCTCAGAAAATTGGCCCGGGTGATGCGGCAGGACAACTTTGAGGTGACAGCCACTCTGGATTTCGCCCAACGGCGCTCCCGAAATCCCCGGCTGGTGGATATTGAACCGGGCGACACCACGGGCAAGCATTTCGCTCTGGCCGTGGATATCGGCACCACCACTGTCTGGGTGCAGTTGCTCGATTTGGCCAACGGGGAGATCATCGGCCAGGCCGCGGATTATAACGGCCAGTTGAGTTATGGCGATGACGTGATCTCGCGCATCGTCTACAGCCAGAAAGAAAACGGCTTAAAAACTCTTCAAACGGCAGTGGTAGCCACTCTGAACAAGATTATCAAGAACCTGTTGCGGCGCTACAAACTGCCGGTTGAAGAGGTTTCCCATATAACTCTGGCAGCCAACACCACCATGACTCACCTGCTTTACGCCATCGACCCCAAGTATATACGCCTGGCGCCATACACCCCCACCGCCTGCCATATCCCGCCCATGCGGGCCCGCCATCTGGGGTTGGAGGTGCCTGAGCACGTCTTTGTCTATTCCGTGAGCTCCGTGTCCAGCTATGTGGGCGGCGACATCGTGGCCGGGGTTTTGGCTTCGGGAATTTATAAGGAATCCAAGCTGACCCTTTACATCGACATCGGCACCAACGGCGAGATTGTCATCGGCAATCAGGAGTGGCTGGCCTGCGCCGCCTGCTCGGCGGGCCCGGCCTTCGAAGGGGGCGGCATCCGCCACGGCATGCGGGCGGCAAAAGGCGCGGTGGAGGAGGCCACCGTCAACCCCGAAACCGCGGAGCCGATGATTATGACTATCGACCTGGCCAAACCCAAAGGCATCTGCGGCTCCGGTCTCATCAACCTGCTGGCCGCGCTCATGGAAGCGGGCATTGTGCTGCCCAACGGCAAGTTCCGGGACGACCTGGACACGCCCCGCATCCGCATGGGCGACAGCGGCCGGGAATATGTCATGGCCTACGGCGGCGAAACCGAAAGCGGCGAAGATCTGACCTTGTCCGAAGTGGACATCGACAACCTCATGAGGGCCAAGGGGGCCATGTTTGCCGGCTATGTGACCCTGCTGGACAACGTTGGTTTGAGACTCCAGGATTTGGAGCAGGTAATTCTGGCCGGCGCGTTCGGCAGCTTCATCAACATCGAAAATGCCATCGCCATCGGCCTCCTGCCGGACCTGCCCCGGGACCGCTTTCATTTTGTCGGCAACGGCTCCCTCACGGGCGCCACCCTGCTGGCTTTCTCCCGGGACCTGTTGGAGGAGGAGCGCCGGGTGGCCGACATGATGACCAACTTCGAACTCTCGGAGACCCCGGGCTACATGGATCAGTACATCGCCGCCCTGTTCCTGCCCCACACCAAGGAAGAATACTTCCCCACTATCACCGAACGCCTGCGGGCGGTGCGGAGTTAGGTTTTGGTTTTTGGTTTTTGGTTTTTGGTTTTTGAATTTCGATAACCGAATTCCCACCACCCAAAACCCGGAACCCAAAACCTAGCCCCTGACCCTAGCCCCCTGACCCCTGACCCTTGGCACCTCAGGCCGAAAACTACCTTAACTTCTTCAACAGCCAGGCAATGTTTTCCGCCAGCCCGGTTATCGTTTTCAGGCCTTCCTCGTCATTGACCACTTCCCCCGGCTTGAGGCCATAGGCAATGGGCCAATAGGTGGAGCCCGGCACGATCATGCCCATGATGGAGAAGAAAAACAGCAGTTGGGCATAGGTGAAGTTGACCCCGGCCCGGCGGGCCACCACGATGGGGGAGCCCACCTTGCGGAAAAAGACATTGTCGCCGTTTCGGGCCACATAACCGGCCCGGTCCAGCAGCGCCATCATTTCCGGGGCCGCGGAGCCGAAATAGACGGGGCTTCCCACGATGAGGCCGTCGGCTTTCCCCATGGCCTCGAAGACCGGCCCGAAATCGTCTTCCTGGGCGCAGCGGTTCTTGTCCTCCGCACATTTCAGACAGGCGATGCAACCGCTGATGCTCTTGTCATGGAGTGAAACATATTCGGTATTAAGCCCCTCTCGCTCCAGCACTTCCAGGGCTTTCATGAGTAAAGTATAGGTGTTCCCTTTGGGCCGGGGCGAACCTGAAATCGCCAGAACTTTCATTATTCCTTCCTCCTATTGTGCGTTTTGACTTTGAGCTTAACATTCTAGGAAAATTGCAAAGATTTGAAAATAATCATTGACATTTTATCAATGTGAATGAATATTCACATACATATATGCGCGACGGCAAGAAAACCAAAGAACGGATCTCCCGGACGGCTCTGGACCTTTTTGTGGCAAAAGGCATCACCGAAACCACCATCCGGGATATCGCCCAGGCCGCCGGGGTGGCTGAAGGCACCCTTTACCGTCATTATGAGAGCAAAGACGACCTGGCCTGGGAGCTGTTCGCCCAGAACTTCATGGCCTTTGCCAAGGAATTGGAGCAGTTGCACGTGCCGCGCGAAACCCTGAAGGACAAGCTGTCCGCCATGATCCTTCAATTTTGCCATTTTTACGACAAAGACCCGGTGCTCTTCAATTATCTGCTCCTGGCCCAACACGCCCAACTCAAAAAAGTGACGCCGGAAATGCCCAATCCCGTAGTGGTGGTGAGGGATGTTATTGCCCAGGCCATGTTACGTCGAGAAATTCCGGTCGGGGACCCTGACGTCCTGGCGGCCATGGTTCTGGGAGTCGTGCTCCAGGTAGCCACCTTTAAAATTTATGGGCGGGTGGCCGAACCTCTTACTAATCTTTCAGACATCCTGATCAAAACCTGTTTTCAGGTCTTAAACATAGAGTAGCTTTAACCCAAGGTTGCGACGGCATCGATTCCCTTGATTTTTCATTGAGCCTGGGTAAAAATTTAAAAGTTGTTCTATAGGGTGCCGAATATGACCAAAGAAGTCTTAATGAATAAAATAAAGGCTGCCGCGCCGCAGGGCAAGATTCCCTGCGCCGCGGCCTTCAAGCTGGCGGAGGAACTGGGCGTCACCCGGGCGGAAATGGGTGAGCTGCTGAATGAATTAAAGATTAAAATTATTCAATGCCAGCTAGGCTGCTTTTAACATGACCCACCTCTTCGGCCCGGTAAATTCCCGCCGTTTGGGACTTTCCCTGGGAGTGGATCTCATCCCTCCCAAGACCTGCACTTTTGACTGCATTTACTGCGAGGTGGGGCGCACCACGCATCTGACCCTGGAGCGCCGGCCCTTTGCAGTGGAAGCCATTATCCGGGAAATCCGGGAGTATTTTCAGAACCCGCCGGCAACCTCGGATTATATTACCCTGGCGGGCTCCGGCGAGCCCACCCTCAATGCCGGCATCGGGGAAATCATAACTGCTGTCAAGGACATCACAACTATCCCGGTGGCTGTTCTCACCAACGGCACTTTGCTTTATCAGTCGGAAGTGCGGCAGGAATTGGCTTGCGCCGATGTGGTCCTGCCCTCTCTGGACGCGGTCAGCGAGGAAACCTTCCGCCGCATCAACCGGCCGGCTCCGGGGCTCACCCTGGAAATGGTCCTGGCCGGGCTGAAGGCCTTCCGCAAAGAATACCGCGGCCAGATGTGGCTGGAAGTCATGCTGCTCAAGGGCATCAACGACACCGACGCGGAACTGGCGGCCCTGAAGCGGGAGATTGCCGCCATCGCCCCTGACAAAGTTCAGCTCAATACCGCGGTGCGCCCGGTGGTGGAAAATTACGCCCGGGCCCTAAACCGGCGGGAAATGGAAGCCATCGCCGCGTATCTTGGTCAGGGGGCGGAAATCATCGCGTCCTTCGACCGTCCTCACCGCGCTGCGGCCGCGGCAGCCAAGGATAGAGTGGTTATCGACATGCTTTCCCGGCGTCCCATGACCGCCCGGGATTTGGCCGAGGCTTTGGGGCTGCCTTTGCCCCAGGTGCAGAAAAGACTGCATCGTCTTCAGGCCGCGGGCCGGGTATCCCGAAATCTTTATGAACACCAAGGTTTTTATCGCAGCGAACCAAAAGCTGAGTGAAGAAAGCTTGACAGTTAGAATTGATGGGCCTTCGGCCCGGCTTCACCACCAAGGCTGATTTCAATCAAGGGGGATTTTGGGGGATGTATCACTGATGTATCGCTTCTAGACCGTTTCCCTGCCCCTGCATTTAATATCAAAAATCACCGTTCACTGAGGATGAAATCATGCAGGCCGCATATGATGTGGGCATTGATGTCGGTTCGGTAAGCGTCAATCTGGTGGTAATGAATGCCGCAGGCGAGGTCCTGCGGGAAGTTTATCAGCGTCATTTGGGGGAGCCGTATCGCACCGCCTTGAAGCTTCTCAAGGACCTCGAGCCGGAATTTCCGCTGTCTCAATGCCGTCTGGCCGCGTTTACCGGTCTGGGGGGGAAGGTGCTGGCCGAAATTTTGGGCGGACCCTTTATCAATGAGGTCATCGCCCAAGCCCGCGGCACTTATCATTTCCGGCCAGACGCCCGGAGCATCATCGACATGGGCGGCGAGGACGCCAAGCTCATCATGGTGCACCAGGAAAACGGCGAACTGGTGATTCAGGACTTCGCCATGAATACCATGTGCGCCGCAGGCACCGGCTCTTTTCTGGACCAGCAGGCCCACCGCCTGGGATATACCATCGAGCAGTTCAGCGACATGGCCCTCAAATCCACCACTCCGCCCCGCATTGCGGGACGCTGCAGCGTTTTTGCCAAGACCGACATGATCCACCTGCAGCAAGGGGCCACGCCGGATTACGAAATCATTTACGGCTTGTGCCTGGCCATGGCCAGAAACCTGAGGAGCAACATCGCCAAAGGCAAAAAGCTGGCCGCGCCGGTGGCCTTTCAGGGAGGGGTGGCCCACAACCTGGGCGTGCGCCAGGCCTTCCGGGAAGTCCTGGAGCTGGATGAAGAGTCGTTCATTATCCCGCCGCACTTCACCTCTTTGGGAGCGGTGGGCTCGCTGCTGGTGGCCCGGGAAAAGCCCCCCGCGGATTTCCGCCTTGATTTGCAGCCCCTGGAAGACTACCTCAGCCAGGAGCAGGAACCGGAGCGACCGCTGGCGCGGCTGGCCCCTCCCCTGGAGATCGGGCCCGACCAGTATGCCGTGTTGCCCCCGCCGCCCCTGGGCTCCGAGACCGAAGCCTATCTCGGCATTGACGTGGGCTCCATCAGCACCAACGTGGTGGTCATTGACCAGGATATGGGGGTCCTGGCCCGGGAATACCTCATGACCGCGGGTCGGCCGCTGGAGGCCATCACCGAGGGTCTGCGGCGGGTAGGGAAAAAGCTGGAAGGCCGGGTAAAAATCATGGGCGCGGCCACCACCGGCTCCGGACGCTACCTGACCGGGGACTTTATCGGGGCCGACGTGGTGCGCAACGAAATCACCGCCCAGGCCACCGCGGCCGCAGCCATCGACCCCACCGTGAACACCATCTTTGAGATCGGCGGCCAGGACTCCAAGTTCATTTCACTGGAAAACGGCGCCATCGTGGACTTCATGATGAACAAGGTCTGCGCCGCGGGCACCGGCTCCTACCTTGAAGAGCAGGCCGAAAAGCTGGGCATCTCCATAAAGGAGGAATTCGGACGCCTGGCCCTGGAGGCCAAGACTCCGGTGCGCATGGGCGAACGCTGCACCGTGTTCATGGAGTCGGATATCGTCCACCATCAGCAGCGCGGCGCGGCCCGGGAAGACTTGGTGGCCGGGCTGTCCTACTCCATCGTTTACAACTATATCAACAAGGTAGTGGAAGACCGCAAGATCGGCAACAACATCTTCTACCAGGGGGCCACCGCAGCCAATTTGGGCATTGTGGCGGCCTTTGAGAAGGTGTGCGGCAAGCGCATCACCGTGCCCCCCCACCATGACGTTACCGGGGCCATCGGCGCGGCCATCCTGGCCATGCGGGAGCGCACCTGGAAGGAGTCCCGCTTCAAAGGCTTCGACCTGGCGGACCGGGAGTACAACATCACTTCCTTTGAATGCGCCAGTTGCCCTAACCGTTGTGAAATCCGCCAAGTTCAGATCGCCGGCGAAAAACCCCTCTTCTATGGCAGCCGTTGCGAAAAATACGAAATGGGCGCGGAACAAAAAGGCACTGATCTGCCCGACCTCATCCGGGAGCGGGAAGACCTGCTCTACGGCCCCGAGCCGCCTCGGGAAGGAAAACGGGGGGTTATCGGCATCCCCCGCACCATGTTCTTCCAGGAAATGATGCCCTTCTTCCGCACTTTCCTGGAGGAACTGGACTTCACCGTAGTTTTTTCGGCCAAGACCAACAAGACGGTAATCCGCCAAGGGGTGGAATCCCTGGCCGCGGAACCGTGCTATCCTGTGAAAGTGGCCCACGGCCATGTTTTGGACCTGCTCAAGGCCGGGGTCAAGCGCATCCTGCTGCCCAGTATCATTGATCTGCCCCACGAACACCCTGAGGTGAAGCAGGGCCAGGTCTGCCCCATGGCGCAGTCGCTGGCTTATACCCTGCCGGTGGCTATCAGTTTTAAGGAGTACGGTGCTGAGCTGTTGACCCCGGTGCTCTATTTCGGCCGCGGCTATAAGCAACTGAAGCGGGGTATGCGGGACCTGGGCCGCAAACTGGGAGTGTCGGCTCTAAAGACGGAGCGCGCCCTAAAACGGGCTTTGGCCGCCCAGGATGAATATTACGCCAAACTCAGGGAGCGGGGCCGGGAGATCTTAAACTCCCTCGGACCCGATGACCGGCTGATGGTCTTGATCGGACGGCCCTACAACGCCTTCGACCCGGCCATGAATCTCAATCTTCACCGGAAGTTGCGGCAGTTGGGCGTCCTGGGCATGCCCATGGACTTTTTGCCTTTGGACCAGGTGGACGATCTTGAGGACATCAAGCCGATGTACTGGCGCTTCGGCCAGAAGATTCTGGGAGCTTCCCAGATCATCCGCAGGGATCCTCGCCTGTACGGCATTTTCATCACCAACTTCGGCTGCGGGCCGGATTCCTTCATCGAACACTTTCTCCGGGAGCAGATGCGGGGCAAGCCCTATCTGGAAATCGAAATTGACGAACACTCTTCGGATGTAGGCGCCATCACCCGGCTGGAGGCCTTTTTGGACAGCCTCAAGAACGTCACGGTGGAGCCCGCCCCCGCCCGGGTTTCCCCCTTCCGTGACCGGGTGACCGGCAGTTTGAAGCGCCGGATTTACTTCCCGCCCATGGCCGACCACGCCCTGGCCCTGGTCGCGGCTTTTGAGGCCTGCGGGGCCGAGGCCGAAGCCCTGCCGGAGTCCGACGGCGAGAGCCTGGAACTGGGACGGCGCCTCACCTCCGGCAAGGAGTGTTATCCGTTGATCCTTACCACCGGCGATTTGGCCAAGCTGGTGAAGCGCCCGGACTTTAACCCGGACAAGAGCGCCTTTTTCATGCCTTCCGCTTCCGGCCCCTGCCGGTTCGGCCAGTATCGCCGCTACCACCGCCTGGTGCTGGATGAATTGGGCTTTCCCCAGGTGCCGGTCTATTCCCCGGATCAGGACGTCACCATGTACAACGAAGTGGGCATGGTGGGAGACGATTTCGACCGTGTGGCCTGGAACGGCATCGTGGCCATCGATCTTTTGGAAAAGAAGCTCAGGGAGACCCGCCCCTATGAACGCGTCCCCGGCGAAGCCGACAAAGTCTATGCCCACTACCTGAAAAAGACTTACGAAACTTTGCGGGACCGGGGCGACTTGCCCAAGGTTCTTGCCGAGGCCCGTCAGGTATTTGACGACGTAGCCTTGAACGGTCACGGAGATAAACCTGTCGTCGGCGTGGTGGGCGAAATTTACGTCAGATCCAACCGCTTCAGCAATGAAGATGCGGTGCGGGAGATCGAATCCTTGGGCGGCGAAGTGTGGCTGCCCCCCATTTCCGAGTGGCTCCTGTATGTCAATTACACCTCCAAGAAGCGGGCCCTGGTTTCCCAGCGCTATCAGTATTATCTGAAGATTCGGCTGAAAGAGTACTTCCAGCACAAAGACGAACACCGGCTGGAGAATATTTTCCACGGCAGCCTGCGCAACCTGAAGGAGCCTCCCATTCCCGATACCATCGCCATGGCCGACGGCTACCTGCACGATTCTTTCGAAGGCGAAGCCATTCTCAGCATAGGCAAAGCCAAGGACTTCGTGAACAAAGGCGCCGCGGGCCTGGTAAATATCATGCCCTTCACCTGCATGCCCGGAACCGTGGTCAATTCCCTATTTGAGAAGTTCCGGGGAGCAAATCAAAATATCCCGTTCCTCAACTTGGCCTATGACGGCCAGGAGCAGACCCACACCCGGACCCGGCTTGAGGCCTTCATGTACCAGGTGCGGCAGTTCCACGGCAGGCATCACCGCGGGCGGCGGTAAAAACCAGAGCTCAAGCAGCTCGAAGGTGCTTCTTGTAAACAACAGCTTGTTTCTTTGAGACAGTAATACTGTCCCTAAGTTCGCCCCCCTCGCCCCGGCCCTCTCCCCCCCAGCGGGGGGAGAGGGTGGATGGAGTCATGAAATGCCCCCAAAAGTGAGCCACTTTTTATGAGCTGGTTGGGATCAAGGGAATAGCCATCCGTTTTATTCTGCCGTAATTGATGTACTTGTTGACAAAAAAGGAAATATAAATAAATAATAAGACCGACCGGTCGGTTTTTATATGAATCTCAAAGAGCGCATCATTTACGAATCGTTGAGACTTTTCTCCCGTAACGGCTTCCTGAACACCTCCATCAGCGACATCATGGACGCGGCGAAAATCTCCAAGGGTGGATTTTACAATCATTTCAAAACCAAAGAGGATTTGCTGCTGGCAGTGCTGGACGAAGCCCGAAAAGTCTGGCGTGACAGGAACCTGGCAGGGGTGGATGACATCCTCCAGCCTATGGCCAAGATCAAAAAACTCCTGGAAAACTACCGGGACCGGTACCTTAAAGACGAGGAGGCCCTTCCCGGCGGCTGTATCTTTCTCACCTTATCGGTGGAACTGGACCCGCAGGAATTCCCCGCCGCCCGGGAAATCACGGACGGCTTCGACCGCGTAAGGCGCCTGTTAAACCGCCTTCTGGAACAGGCCAAAGAATCCGGGGAACTGCGCCGGGAGGTGGACACAGCGGCCGTCGCTGAAATGCTTTTTGCGGGATTGCTGGGGGCCGCGGTTTTACACGGCACGACCAAGTCATCCTTGAATTTGGATCGAGCTATTAACGCTCTGCTCGCTTATCTGGATGGACTGGCCCCTCGTTAATTTTAATTACTTTGGGAGGCGGACGATTATGGCTCAAAAAACCTTCAAAGCTTTGGTAATAACTGAAACCCCCGAAAAACGGTATTTAAGGGAGGTAAAGGAAAAAAGCTTAAGCGATCTGCCTCCAGGCGACGTCCTGGTGAAAGTGGCCTATTCCTCCCTAAATTACAAGGACGCGCTCTCGGCTATCGGCAACAAAGGGGTAACCAAGCAATATCCCCATACTCCGGGAATCGATGCCGCCGGAGTGGTGGAAGAAAGCCAAAGCCCGGAATTCAAACCGGGGGATGAAGTGATCGTCACCAGTTACGATTTGGGAATGAACACGCCGGGCGGCTTCGGCCAATATATCCGGGTGCCCGCGGGTTGGGTGGTGAAGCGGCCCGACGGCCTTACCCTGCGGGAAAGCATGATTTATGGCACCGCGGGATTTACCGCGGCCCTGTCCGTGTTCCGGCTGCTGGGCGCGGGCGTGACCGCGGACCAGGGAAAAATTCTGGTCTCCGGAGCCACGGGGGGCGTGGGCAGCGTCGCGGTGGCCATCCTTGCCAAAGAAGGTTTTGCCGTTACCGCGGTCAGCGGCAGGCCTGAAAACAAGGATTATCTCCTGGGAATCGGCGCCCGGGAAATGATCAGCGCCGAGGAAGCCACCGATACCAGCGGCAAGCCGCTCCTCAAGAGTCTGTGGGCCGGGTCCGTGGATACCGTGGGCGGCCCCATTTTAGCCACCACAATCAAGTCTACGAATTATGGCGGAGTGGTCACCTGCTGCGGCAATGCGGCTTCTCCGGACCTCCCCTTGAACGTGTTTCCATTTATTTTGCGCGGCGTCACCCTCATCGGCATCGACTCGCAAAACTGCCCCATGGAAATGCGCCGCAAGGTCTGGCACAGGATCGCCGGCGACTGGAAACTCCCTCACCTGGAAAAACTTGCTTCAGAGACCGATTTGGCCGGGCTCAGCGAACAAATCGATCTCATGCTAAAACGCCAACACCGCGGCAGGACCATTGTCAGGCTGCCGGATTAATAACCGCCTTGAGTCCCGGGAATATCTCAAAAAGTTCCCCAGTTATATGAAGCCTGGCAGGGGCGCCGCGACCCGCCCCTGCCCAACATTCCCTGCGAATCGCTTCAAAACTTTTTTAAAAACCATGCTTTTCTCTGTTTCCTCTTGGTTAGACTTTTCGCGAATTTTAGGCCATAATGAGCATGAATCTCTTTTGAAGTTCCTTTTCTGAAAGGATCTTAATTGCCTGAATGCCCTCATTGTTCCCACGAAGTTGAAGCCGGCAGTGCTTTTTGTCAGCACTGCGGCCGGAGAATAGACGAGTCCGCGCCACCGGTTAAGGCAGCCGCAACCCTTTCCTTCCATGGCGAGTTGAAATTGGGAGATTACCTCAGGACAGGCTGGGAGGTGTTCAGGCAATTTCCTTTGGGATTCGTTCTTTTCACACTGGTTTACTTTGTCATTTTGGCAATTATCAGCTATCCCCGGGGCATCGGCTGGCTGGCCGCCGCCGCGATCCACGAGCCCTTGGTGGCGGGATTCATTATTGTCAGCGCCAAAATTCTCCAGAAAAAGACCCCCACCTTTATGGATTTCTTTGGGGGCTTTCAATTCAAGTATTTTCTCCCCCTGGTTCTCCTGGGGGTGGTCAGTCGGGTTTTAATCACCATCGGCCTGTTTTTATTGGTTATTCCCGGCTTGTATCTGGCCGTGAGTTATATTTTCGCCACCCTGTTGGTGGTGGATCAAGGCCTGGATTTCTGGCCGGCCATGGAGCAGAGCCGCAAGTTTGTCACGCCCCGGTGGTTCAGCTTTTTTGTGCTTCTCCTGCTGCTGGTGCTGGTAAATATCGCCGGCATCCTGGCCCTGGGTGTAGGCTTGCTGGTCTCTCTGCCGGTGAGCTGGTGCGCCCTGGTGTCGGCGTATGCAGACCTTTTTGGCCTGAAATCTGAATACAACCCTGTTCCATGACCCCGAAGTCCCTTGAGGACGCCGGCGCTCAGGAGGCGGCGCTGCTTGAAGTGGCGGTGGCGCTGCCCCTGTTTCACACCCTTACCTATAGAGTTCCTCCCCGTTTGATCTCCGCGCAGGTGGGCTGCCTGGTCAAGGTGCCGGTGGGCCGCCGGCATACATCCGGTTATTTGTTGGGGCCGGCCCGCGAGATTCCTGAAGCTGCTTTAAAGGATGTCACCGCAATTTTGGACCCCTTGCCCCGGTTCGGCCCCGATATGGTGCCTTTCTTCCGCTGGCTGGCAGAATACTATCATTATCCCCTGGGAGAAGCGCTGCGCCAGATTATTCCCGGCGGTGAGAAGCCCACAGGTCCCAAAACGGAACGCTGGGCCGCCGCGGCAGGTGAAGCTCAGACTGCGGGAGAATCGGCAGGCGCGGGGCGCGAATCGGCTCTGCGGCCCCCCGCGGTCCGTTTAGGTCCGCGGGAGCGGGCCCTGCTCCAGCATCTCCAAGAGCACGGCCCGTCGCCCGTCAGAGAATTAAACCGTATTTTCTCCAATTGCCAGGCCGTATTGCGGCGTCTGGCCGGCAAGGGGCTGGTTTCCTTGGAGAACCGGTCAGCCTTCCGGGACCCTTTGGCGGACCACCCGGTTGGGCTGATTGAAGAAAGCCTGACTCTCACCGAGGATCAGCAAAGAGCGGTCAAGGAGGTTTCACAAGGGCTGGCCAGCGGGGCTTTTGCTCCCTTCCTGCTGCACGGGGTGACGGCCAGCGGCAAAACCGAAGTCTATTTAGCGGCAGCCGCAGAATGCCTGGCGCAAGGCCGTCAGGTCCTGGTCCTGCTGCCGGAAATCGCGCTCACCCATCCGGTGGCCTGGCAGTTTAACCGCCGTTTCGGCGACCGGGTGACCTTGCTGCACAGCGGCATGAGCGACGCGGCGCGGCTGGACCAGTGGCGGCGCATCATGCAGGGGGAGGTGGATGTTTTAGTGGGGGCCCGCTCCGCGGTGTTTGCGCCGCTCCCCCGCCCCGGCCTTATCGTGGTGGACGAAGAGCATGACCCTTCCTATAAGCACGAAGGCGGTCTTCCCTACCAGGCCAGGGACGTGGCGCTTTACCGGGGGAAGCTGGCAAAGGCGGCGGTGTTGCTGGTGTCGGCCACCCCTGCAGTGACTACTTATTACCGGGCCAAGTCAGGAAAATACCGCTACCTTAATCTCAGCCGCCGCGTCACCCCCCAAAACGTTCCCCAGGTGGAACTGGTGAACCTGAAGCAGGAGCGGGGCCGCAGCCTGAAGATCATTTCCGCCCCCCTGGCTGCGGCTTTGCAGGAAACGTTGTCCCGGCGCGAGCAGGCCCTGCTGTTTCTGAACCGGCGCGGCTTTTCCACGGTGGTTTTCTGCCTCTTCTGCGGCAAAATCTTTCACTGCGATCATTGCAGCATCCCTCTGACCCATCATCGCGGGCGCGACTTGCTCGTCTGCCATTACTGCGGCTTCACCAAGCCTTTGCCCGACCGTTGCCCGGAATGCCAGTCCTCGGCCGTCAAGCGCTACGGCATCGGCACGGAAAAAGTGGAAGCCGAAGTGCAGCGACTCTTTCCCGAGGCCAGGGTCTGCCGTTTGGACCGGGACGTGGCCCCCCACAGCGGCCGGGGCCTGAGAATCCTGGAGGAGTTTGCGGCCGGAAAGATGGACATATTGGTGGGCACCCAGATGATCACCAAGGGGCACCACTTCCCTAACGTGACTTTGGTGGGGGCCATAGCCGCGGACCAGAGCCTGTTTTTCCCGGAGTATCACGCCGGGGAGCGCACTTTTCAGCTTATGGCCCAAGTGGCGGGCCGGGCCGGCCGGGGCGAATCTCCGGGGCGGGTGCTGGTCCAGACGTATCACCCCGAGCACTACGTCTTCAGCACGATAAGAACCCAGGACTATGAGGCTTTTTATGAAGCGGAACTCGCCTCCCGCCGCGCCGCCGGCTATCCGCCGTTCACCCGCCTGGCCCTGGTGCGTCTGAGCGGTCCGGCCGAAGAGGCGGTGGCCGCCCAAGCCCGGCGCCTGGCCGATAATTTACAGCGTCTACTATCTAAGGATAGCCAACTGGCGCGTTTGGTGAGGGTCCTGGGGCCGGCTCCCGCGGGTCTGGCCAAGCTCAAGGGCCGCTTCCGCTGGCAATTGCTCCTTAAAAGTTACGGCCGCCCTCCCCTGCTGGCAGCCCTCAACCAGGTGCGCCGGCTCTGGTCCCCCCAGCCCAGAGGCAGAATCGACCTCACCCTGGACATTGACCCGGCAAGCTTGTTTTAAAGAAGCACAGGCAAGATGCCTGTGCTCCCGCTGCTTGGAGCAGAGAAGGGGCAACGATGACCCAAGCCGCCCCGCCAGAGGGTCAAATTTCTTCCAGCGCCCTGGCGTAGGCCTCATAGGTAGGCTTGCCGAACAGCACGAAGCGCACCAGCTCGATTTCCGGGTGTTCTGCCAGATAATCCTTGACGGTTTTCAGGGCGATTTTGGCGGCGTCTGCCACCGGGTAGCCGTAGACTCCGGTAGACAAGGACGGGAAGGCCAGGGACTTGATGCCGCGCGCCGAGGCCATTTTCAGGCTTTCCCGGTAGGCCGAGGCCAGCAGCTCCGGCTCGCCGTGCCGGCCGTCCCGGTAGATCGGCCCCACGGTGTGGATGACGTATTTGGCTTTAAGATTGCCCCCGGTGGTGATTACCGCCTGGCCCGTGGGGCAATGGCCGATCTTCCTGGCTTCCTCCTGGATTTTGGGTCCCCCGGCCCGGTTTATGGCGCCGTCCACGCCGCCGCCCACCCGCAGTTGCTCATTGGCCGCATTCACCACGGCTTCGGTGTCCTGCTGGGTGATGTCGCCTTCCACCAGTTCCAATAATGACTGACCCACTTCTACCCGCATGGCCATCCCCTTGTCTGCCAAATTTTGTGGAGGAAGGATTAAAGGGAAAAAATATGAAAGGGCGGCAGAACTGCTGGGTATAAATGTTGTTCTTCGCCCTTTCCCTTTTTCCCCTTTTCGCCATATGCTTAGGCCGGGATCAGCTTGTACGGCTCGGCCCGCTTTGCCCACTCGCTCTGCGGATATTTGGCGGTCAGAATATCGTATGCCTTCCGCAAGGGTTTGGGATCGTGGGTCCTTTTATAGGCCGCCACTCCCTGGAAAAAGACGGCCTCAGGCACCACTTCCGGCACGGGACAGCGGTCGATAACCTCTTCGAAAAGAGCCTGGGCTTCCGCGAATTGCTCTTGGTCCAGGTAGAAGCGGCCCTTGCCCACCTCGAGGGTGGCGATGAATACATCAGGCTGCAAGAATCCCACGATGCGATAGTGCTCCTTGCCGTCCGCATCCAGCACCAGGATGGTGGGCGTCCAGGAAACATTGTATTTTTCCGTCATCGCTTTATTGGAGACCTCGATTTGCACCGGGATGAAATTGAGGTCAACAAATCTTGCCACACCTTCGTTGGGGTACGTCACGGCACCCATCTGCTGGCAGCCGATTCACTGAGGGTTGTAAAAATCCAGCAGAATGGGCTTATTGGTTTTCCTGGCCGTTTCCTGGGCCTTGCCCAAGTCATCCAGCCAGCACACCCGCATGGCCATAGCTGTCCTCCTTTCCTGGGCTTAAGGGTCCTGGTATGGTTCACTATGTGCCTAAACATAAGCACTAAACAGTTGTTGGCAAGGTCGGCAGGAAGGTATTTGAACGGCCAGACGGTTTGGGAGGAAAAGTCATAAATTATATGATTGATCAAAAGACCTATGGAATCTTGATCTTGTAATATTTATGATATAATAGAAACTTTCCAAAAATTTTTTATTATATAGGCACTGTTTTTTCTAGAAAAAAAGATTAGCAGAAAGTTTGTGCATTTGAGATAATTTTAAAAATTCTTGAAGTGAGGTTCAAGTATGTCTGGATTGACCAACCGGGTTAGTATCGACGCGTTGCGGCAGCAGCTTCCTTATCATAAGCTGCGTCAGGAAAAGGAAAGAGACGTTGTCCACATCGATTGGCAAACCGAATGGGAACGGTTTGACGCCAGGGAGATGTTCTCCTTTGACCTCTCAACCATTCCCGACAAAATGCTGGAGGCTATTCGGAGCCGCAAAGTCGTACTCATGGACGGCAACCAGGCAGCTATTTCCATCCTCACCCGGGTGGCCGACGGACTCTGCGGCTATCCCATCACCCCTTCCACGCCCATAGCCGAGCAGTTTTCCCGGGCCGCCGCCATGGGACAAAAAAACCTCTGGGGCACGGAACTCATGTATTTCCAACCCTCGGACGAACTCTCGGCCATTGCCTCGGTGGAAGCCATGGCTTCTCAGGGGGGGCGTTATGTTGACAACACCTCCTCCCAGGGTCTCCTCCTGAAAACGAAAAACCTGTTTTCCGTGGCCGGCAAGCGGCTGCCGGTGGTCATGACCGTCATGGCCCGGGAAGTGAACAAAGGCTCGCTCTCCATTCATTGCGGCCATACGGATTTCTATGCCGTGCGCAATTCGGGTTGGGCCCAGTTGGTCTCCGCGGACAACCAGGAAATGCATGAACTCCTGCCCATCGCCTTCAAAGTCTCGGAGTTGAAGCAAGTGATGCTTCCCACCATGGTCATCGGCGACGGTTTTATTAAAAGCCATGCCATCGAAAATATTGCTGAGCTGTCGGATTCTTTTTTGGAATTCTTTGTGGGGCCTCCGAACCGCTTTTATCAGCCCGATTTTGAGCACGGGGCCCTGACCGGCACCTTCACGGACACCGACCTGACCATGGAAGGCGAAGTGTCCCAGGACCTGGCCTACCGCTTCTTCAAGCGGGGTTTTGTGGCCGCCATGAACCTGATGAACCGGATGATCGGCACCAACCTCAAGGTGGTGGAATGCTACCGCACCGAAGACGCGGATATGGTGGTGGTCATATTGGGCTCCGCCGCGGGCGTGGTCAAAGACGTGGTGGACTATTACCGGGATGTCAAAGGCTATAAGATCGGGGTGGTGCGCCCCGTGCTATTTAACCCGCCCTGCTACGAAGAACTGGCCTACGGCATGCGCAAAGCCAAGGTGATCAGCGTCCTGGAACGGAGCGGTACAGCCCACAACCAATTGCTGCTCGCGGATGTGCAGGCCGCCCTCCAGGTTTCCATCCGGGCCGGCAAGGAAGGCAAGGCCGAGCACCGGGTGTACGGCCGCCAGGACATGCCCACCCTGCTGCACGGCGTCTACGGCCTGGGCAGCAAGGACTTCAACAAATATGACGCCGCCGCGGTGGTGGAGAACATGATCTCCGTCATGGAAAAAAAGCGGGGCTTTTTGCGGGATTTCTATTGCGGCATCGAAGGCCCCCTCACCCTGAAGCCGTCCCCCCTGCCGGGCTATCTCGAACGGGAGCTGGGCATGACCTTCATCGGCGTGGGCGCCGAAGGCGTCAAGACCGCGCTGGAATCCGCCGCGCTGATTTATGCCGAAGATTACGGCACCGGCAGCAAGAAGTACGTCCAGTCCGGGGCCCGCTACGGTGCGGCCCGCAAAGGCGCGCCGGTGTTTATGAATTTGCGCATCAGCTCCCATCCCATCCGCAACGCCTCGGAGCTCACGGAGCGCAACGTGCTGGCCTTCTTCAACGAAAAATTCCTGTCAGACCAGATACTGAAGGAATATGTGGGCGGTCTGAAGGAAAAGGGCCTCCTGATCATCAACAGCTGCAAGGACTGCTACGACGTGCTGGCCACCTTTCCGCCCCAGATTCAGTCTCTCATCAAGTACCGTCAGATCAAGGTCTTCACCCTGGACGCCACCAAATCGGCTTTGCAGTTCCTGAACCGCAATCTGCCGGGCGCGGCCATTTTGGGTTTGGTCAATAAGGAATTGGGCATCCTCCCGGAAAAGGAATTTGAGCAGCGCCTCAAAAAAATCCTGGAGAAGAAGTTAGGAGGCAAGAAGGGCAAGGACATTATCGATCCCAATCTGGCCCTTCTGAGATTCGGCGCCAGCCAAGGCGCCGGCAATCCGGGGGAGAAAGCCATAGCCACTTTGGCTCTGTCTGATGACCAGCCGGAGTACGCTCCGCCGCCTCCCGAAGACTTCGGGCAGGGGCCCGGCACTGCCGGCCTGCCGTTCCGCTTCACCGAGAAAGACGAAATGGGCACCATCAAACCCATCCCTCTTATGCCCAATTATCAGGATGTCTTTTACCGGCGCATGGTCAAGCCTATCCTGGATGGCAAAAAAGTGCCCTGGGACCGCTTTTTGCCCGTGGTGCCCGCGGCCACCAGCCGCTTTCGGGACATGAGTTACATCGGCACCCAGGTCCCGGTTTATGAGGCCGGCAAATGCATCGCCTGCGGCTTGTGCGCCGCGTCTTGTCCCGATGCCGCGGTGTACTGCCTGGTCACTCATGAAGAAGTGCCGGCGGACGCCCAAAGCCACTTCAAGATTTTCAAGAAGCCGCCCAAGGGCGTGCCCTGGGAGCGGTTCGCCATGAACATCGAGGCTGACCCCAGTGCCTGCAAAGGCTGCGGCGTCTGTGCCCAAGTCTGTCCCACCGACGCCCTGAAGATGGTGGACAAGACCAAAATAACTCCCTTGGACTTTCTCTCGGAGAGATACCGGAAACTGGACAACACCCTTGAGTTGGCCTCCCACGTGGATCAATTGCCGCTGAACTATCAGGTGCTTTTCGTCCTTTCCAAACTCTATCCCGGCAAGCACACCCTGTGCCCCGGTTGCAGCGAGGGAGTGATCAATCTGCTTACCTTCTACGCGGCGGAGTCCCTGCGCAATCATCCCCAGGGCATCGCCACTTTTTATCAAGGCTTGCGCATCCTGTCGGAGAGAAACAAGCGGGCCATTGAACACATGCTGGACTATAGTTTCAACATTTACACCATCAACGCCACCGGCTGCGATCAGGTGTCGGAGTTGGTCAACCCCTTCAACTCCCGCATCTACCCCACCGGCCACTACGGCTTCGGCACCGCGTCCGCCGCGGCCCTGGGCAGCAAGTTCAGCCTGGATCAGGCTTACATCAATCGTTATAACGACGTGCTTACCAAAATCATCGTGTTCGCCGGGGACGGCGCCATTTATGACATCGGCAACGGCCCCTTCAACCACGCCCTGGGCGAGAACTTCGATATCACCTGGGTGATTTACAACAACGAAGGCTATATGAATACGGGCACCCAGAAATCCGGGGCCACCCGCTTCGGGGCCGACCGCTCCACCAGCCCCATCGGCAGGAAATACGCCGGCAAAACCACGCTGCACCGCCGGATCATCAGCCAGGCCATGGCCATCTCCCACGTTTACGCGGCCAAGCTCACTATTGACAACCCCTTCTATGCTATCAAAATCTTGAAGGAGGCCATTGCTTATAACGGCCCCTCCATGGTGGAGTTCTTCTCCGCCTGCCCGCAGGGTCATGTCACCCACGACTGGGCCGGGCCCCTCATCTCCCGCATGATGGTGGAATCCCGGAAGTGGCAGATAGCCGTGCGCCGACCCTTCCAGAGAATTGATATCTCGGGCAATCCCGACCCTGAGCTCATCTATCCCAAGGAGGGCAAGTCCTTTAAGCGGGGCGTGAAACGGGAGGCCGCCACCTTCTATGACGTGGTGAGCATGCTGGGCCAGTACAGCCCGCATATCAAGACCGTGAAAAGCGGCGATATCCCCGAAATCGTCCGGGTGAACGAAACCGTGAGCCTCTTCCGGTGGCTCCGGAACCAGTACCTGGCGGGCTACCGGGATACCATGCCCACTGAAGAGGAAGTGGAAAGGATCGTCGAGGAACGCTACCGCCTGGATGCAGCTTAAGGAGTTAATGGGGCGGGGCTGTACACCGGCCCCGCCTTTTATTTTGGTTTCACCCCAACCGGCGGAAAATTTTATATAATTTAGCAGATGGGAAAAGGATAGCGCGGTTTCAAGCATAATTAGCTCCAGGCACAACTGGAGGAGAAGGCCGGAGAACCGCAGGCCCTCCTCTCAAGCCCTTACTCTCCCGACAAGATTCTTTCGGGAGCACCGGCATCTTGCCCTGCTTACTCAAGCTGGAAGCCGGCGCTCCCGACAAACAGGCGATGGTTAGGGTCAGGAGGGGTAGGGATTTGGAAGTGCCGCCACAGGGAGAACTCCTGGTGAACGCCACCCTTTCCGACGAAGAGCGCCGGCGCTATTCACGCAACCTCCTCCTGCCGGAAATCGGCGAGGCAGGGCAGGCGCGATTGCGCTCCGGGCGGGTTGTCGTGGTGGGCGCGGGCGGCCTCGGCTCAGCCGTCCTCTACTATCTGGCCGCAGCCGGGGTGGGGCATATCGGCATCGTGGACTCGGATGCGGTGGAGCTTTCCAACTTGCAGCGCCAGATTCTCCACCGGGTGGCGGATTTGGGCCGGCCCAAGGTGGATTCGGCCAGGGATGCCATTACTTCTCTGAATCCCCATTGCCGGGTGGAGACTTTCGCGGTGCGCCTGGCCGCCGCCGATATCGGCGCAATTTTGAAAGAATGCCATGCGGTGCTGGACGCCAGCGACAACTTTCAGACCCGTTTCCTGGTGGCGGACTATTGCTGGCAGGCGAAAATTCCCCTGGTATCCGCGGCGGTGGCTGAGTTCTCGGGGCAGCTGTTCGTGGTGGACCCGGCTCAGGGGAGCCCTTGCTACCGCTGCCTCCTGCCCGAGCCGCCCAAAGAACGGGAACTGGGTATCCTCGGCGCGGTGGCCGGGGTTATGGGGTGCTTGCAGGCCATCGAGACCTTGAAGCTTCTACTCGGGCTCGCTTCCGACCTGGTTCACCGGCTGCTGACTTTTGACGCGCTGGCGTGCCGGTTTCACAAGATGGCTCGGTCCCGGGCGGCCGACTGCCCGCTGTGCGGCGACAATCCCATAATTGGCCGGCAAGCCGCTCTAACCTGAGCAGAATTTTTATATGAAAATGCAGCGCCGGAGCCTTCGCCGGCGAATTGAACCAAGGGAATCAAGTGTCAGAAAGCCCACAAAAACTTATTTCGCAGATCAATAACTTAACGACTGACGATCCTCTGGTCATCGCGGGCCGCGCCTTTCGCTCCCGCTTCATGGTGGGGACCGGCAAATTCCCCTCAGCCGAAGCCCTGCGCGCCGCGCTGGCGGCCTCCGGGGCCGAAATTGTCACCGTGGCTTTGCGCCGGGTGGACCTTGCCAAGCCGCAGACAGACAGCATCATGTCAGTATTGGACCCGGGTCGGCACCTGATCCTGCCCAACACCTCGGGGGCGCGCACCGCGGAGGAGGCCGTGCGCCTGGCCCGCATGGCCCGGGCCATGGGGCTGATGCCCTGGGTGAAGCTGGAGCTTACCCCTGAACCCAAGTATCTGTTGCCCGATCCGGTGGAAACCCTGAGGGCTGCGGAAATGCTCATCAAGGAAGGCTTTGTGGTGCTGCCCTATATCCAGGCCGACCCGGTTCTGGCCAAGCGGCTGGAAGAATTGGGCACCGCCACGGTGATGCCCCTGGGCGCGCCCATAGGCAGCAATCGAGGGGTCAGAACCAGAGACATGATCCGCATCATCATCGAACAGAGCAAAGTGCCGGTGGTGGTGGACGCCGGCCTGGGCGCGCCGTCCCACGCCGCGGAGGCCATGGAGATGGGCGCGGACGCGGTGCTGGTGAACACGGCCCTGGCCGATGCCGCGGACCACGGCGGTATGGCCCAGGCCTTTGCCATGGC
This sequence comes from Deltaproteobacteria bacterium, assembly GCA_030018495.1. Taxonomy (GTDB): domain Bacteria; phylum Desulfobacterota; class Desulfobaccia; order Desulfobaccales; family 0-14-0-80-60-11; genus DTHB01. Next base: position 83,172 of record JASEFS010000004.1, read on the forward strand.
GGTTATAGCAGGACGCCTGGCCTACCGGGCCGGATTAGGGCCGGTGCGGGAGGAAGCCGCGGCCTCCTCCCCCCTGACCGGCTTTCTGGAGTAACAATGACCCGTAGGGCGGGAAAGCGAAGCGCATCCCGCCTTCCCCCTTGTTCTCAAGTTGCACTTGGGAACGGAATGATTTGCCAAGCTCAGCTTGGCCGGCAAATGCGTTCCCAAGCTCAGTTTGAGAACCAGAAAATAACAGAAGCATGGATTTTCTCAAAGTTCTGAAGTCCTGGCCCGCGGACCGGGTTCACCGGCTAATAGAGGCTGCCGGCCCGGAGGACGTCTCCCGCGCCCTGGCACGAGAACAGCTCTCCGTGGAAGACCTGGCGGCCCTGTTGTCGCCCCAGGCCGCCGCCCGCCTGGAGGAAATGGCCCGCCTGGCGCACCGCCTCACCCGCCGCCAGTTCGGCCGCACCATCGGCCTCTATGTGCCCATCTATCTCTCCAATATCTGCGGCGCTGATTGCACTTACTGCTTTTACGCGGTGCAGTCCGGCGGCCACGGGGCCAGGCGCACCCTGACACCAGACGAAATTCGGCGGGAATGCGAGGCCCTGGCCCGGCATGGCTTCCAGACGGTGCTGCTCCTGACCGGCGACGCGCCCCAGGCCGCCCCGCTGGATTATCTGGCCCGGGCCGTGGCCATCGCGCGGGAATACTTCGCATCGGTGTCCGTGGAGGTCTATGCCTTGAGCGAAGAGGGTTACCGGCGCCTGGTGGACCGGGGGTTGGAGGGCGTGACCCTGTACATGGAAACCTATGACCGGGACACCTATGCCCGGGTGCACCGCCGCGGCCAGAAGCAGGATTTTGTCTACCGCCTGGATGCCATAGAGCGGGCCGGGCGGGCCGGGGCCAGGCGCCTCAGCATCGGCGCGCTCCTGGGTCTTTTTGACTGGCGGCTGGAGGTGTTTTGGATGGCCTTGCACGCCCGCTATCTCCAAAAGGAGTGCTGGCAGAGCGCGGTCTCTGTGTCCTTCCCAAGGCTCAGGAATGCCCCGCCCCGCCATAGCATTCTGCACCCCGTGAGCGACCGGGAGCTGGTGCAGCTAATGCTCGCTTTGCGCCTTTTCCTGCCTGAAGTGGGCTTCAACCTTTCCACTAGGGAGCGGGCCGACCTCCGGGACCGGCTGATTCCTCTGGGAGTGACCATGATGAGCGCCGGGTCTTCGACCCGGCCGGGCGGCTATGCCCTGGGAGAGGAAACCCTGGCCCAATTTGAAACCGAGGACCAGCGCAGCCCGGAGGAAGTGGCGGCAGCCATCCGCCGGGCGGGTTACGACCCGGTCTGGAAGGACTTTGACCGGGCGTTTTGCGAAACCCAGCAATTTCAGGAAGAGAATATCTTCGCACACGGGGAACAGTTATGAGATTAACGGTCAACGGTGAACTGCGGGAAGTGCCGGCGCGGACGGTGCTCGATCTCCTTCAGGAACTGGGGCTTGAACCCAAGCGCACCGTGGTGGAGAAGAACGCCGTGATCGTGGACCGCGCCGCTTACCGGGACACAACCCTGGCCGAAGGAGATGTGCTCGAACTGGTGGGTATCGTCGGGGGCGGCTGATGACCCTTGCCGAACGCCTGGCCCTCTTTGACCGGGCTGATCTTTATGTGGTCATCACCGAAAAGCTGTGCGCCGGCCGCTCCGGCCTTGACATCCTGGAAAAAGTCCTGGCCGCGGGCGTGCGCCTCGTGCAGCTCAGGGAAAAAGACATGGGCGGCCGCGAGCTTTATGAGCGGGCCCTGGCCTTCAGGCAGAAGACTGAAGCCGCGGGCGCCCTCCTGATCATCAACGACCGGCTGGACATTGCTTTGGCCGCAGCAGCCGACGGGGTGCACCTCGGGCAGGACGACCTGCCGGTGGCCGCGGCGCGGCGGTTGGCCCCGGACCTGATCATCGGCGCCTCCACCCATTCCCTGGAGGAGGCCCTGGCCGCCCAGGACGCAGGGGCCGGCTACGTGAACATCGGGCCGGTTTTCGCCACGTTAACCAAAGAAGGCGCGGTTCCCTTGGGTCCAGAGGTTATCGAGCACATCGCGCCGCATCTCAAAATTCCCTGGACCACCATGGGCGGCATCAAGGCCTCGAACATCGGCCAGGTGGTCTGCCGGGGCGCCCGGCACCCCGCGGTGATCACCGCGGTGACCGCGGCTCCTGATCCCGCGGCCGCGGCCAGAGAGCTGAGGGACATCATCAGCCGCGGCCTGCGGCCTGAGTGATAAGAAGGTTGTCAAGGCTGCCATCCGGAGGGGAGAAAATGGCGCAGGCGCCCTCCTGCGCTCAGAACAGCCGGGGCTGCTGCTGCATTACTCATTCCCAAGCTCCCGCTTGGGAACGCGATTGCCACCCAAGCTCTGCTTGGTGCCATTGAACTATAAAAGTAACTTAGATAGTTAACTGGAATATTTGCGAAGCCGAGCTTCGCCTCCAAGCCGGTTCCCAAGCGGGAGCTTGGGAACCAGGAAGGTTCCGGCGGATAGCTGCTCTTTCCTGTGATTCACAAGCGATAGTCTGGGTACATGCAAAAAACTCTCTTCCCCCTTTATAAAAGGGGGACTTTATTTTATCCTTGGAGGGCAGGGATTTTCGCCAGGAAAGGTTCTTATGGAGTTTGAAGCCGTCATCGGGCTGGAAGTTCACGCCCAACTGCTCACCAAAAGCAAAATATTCTGCGGCTGCGCCACCACGTTCGGCGCCCCGCCCAATACCCAAACCTGTCCCGTTTGCCTGGGGCTGCCCGGCGTGCTGCCGGTGCTTAACAGGAAAGCGGTGGAGTTCGCCCTGAAAATGGCCCTGGCCACCAATTGCACCGTTGCGCCGGAGTCCGTTTTTGCCCGGAAAAATTATTTTTATCCGGACCTGCCCAAGGGCTACCAGATTTCCCAATATGAGCTGCCCCTGGCCGAACACGGCTACCTGGATATCACCGTCGATAGCCACTCGAAGCGCATCGGCATCACCCGCATCCATTTGGAGGAGGACGCGGGCAAGCTCATCCACAGTCCCTCCCGGCCCGTGAGCTTCGTGGACTTCAACCGCACCGGGGTGCCCCTGATCGAAATCGTCAGTGAGCCGGACATGCGCACTCCCGAGGAGGCGGTGGAGTATCTGAAGGGTTTGCGCAACATCCTGCTGTACCTGGAAATCTGCGACGGCAACATGGAGGAGGGATCACTCCGGTGCGACGCCAACATCTCCCTTAGGCGCCCCGGTTCTGCTGAATTGGGCGTCAAGACCGAGCTCAAGAACATGAACTCCTTCCGCTTTGTCAGGCAGGCCCTGGAGTATGAAATCCGCCGGCAGCGGGCGCTCTTGAGCGAAGGCCGGGAGATCGTCCAGGAGACCCGCCTGTGGGATGCGGCCAAGGGCCAGACCTTCTCCATGCGGGGCAAGGAGGAGGCCCACGACTACCGCTACTTTCCCGACCCCGACCTGGTGCCGGTGAAAGTGGATGCTGAATGGCTGGAAAGCATCCGCCGGGGCCTGCCGGAACTGCCGGCGGAGCGGGCGGCCCGCTTTCAGACTGAGTACGGCCTCCCCACGGCCGACGCCGAGGTGCTCACCAGCGACAAAGCCCTGGCCGATTATTTCGAAACCTGCCTGCAAGATTTTCCCCAGCCCAAGAAAGTGGCCAACTGGATCATGAGCGAACTCATGCGGGAAGTTAAAAAGGAGGAAGCCGGCATCGACGCGGTGCAAGTGACACCCCGAGCCCTGGCACGCCTCCTGGCCCTGGTGGACCGCGGAGAGATCAGCGGCAAGATCGCCAAGTCGGTATTCGATGAAATGGCGGCCACGGGCAAGGACCCCGAGGCCATCATAAAGGAAAAAGGCCTGGTGCAGATCAGCGACACTGCGGCCTTGGAGGCCCAGGCCCGGGAAATCATCGCGGCCCACCCCAAGGAGACGGCGGATTATAGGGCCGGCAAAACCAAGGTGATGGGCTTTTTCGTGGGGCAGTTGATGAAAAAAACCAAAGGCCAGGCCAACCCCAAACTGGCCAACGAGATTTTCCAGCGTTTGTTGTCGGAATAATATAGGGCGTGCCGGGCACGCCATGCCGCTAACTCCCGGCGGCCAGGGGCCGCCATATATGCTGAAAACTTGAAATGAAAACGGGTACTTCTATGATTCCTTATTGCAGCATCTGTTGGGAGGACAACAAGGTCAGGCTCCTGGATCAGCGGCTTCTGCCCCAGGAGGAGCTTTACCTGGAGATAACCGATTACCATGACATCATCGAGGCCATCCGCACCCTGGCCATCCGGGGGGCGCCGGCCATCGGCGTGGCCGCGGCCATGGGCGCGGCCCTGGGGGCTTTGGCATTAAAGACGGAAGATCCGGAAGAATTCAAGAAGAGTTTTGCCGCCATCTGCCAGGAAATTGCCGCGGCCCGGCCCACCGCGGTGAATCTTTTCTGGGCCTTGAACCGCATGCAAGACGTGGTAAAGGCGCATCCCGCCGAACCGGTGGCGGCCTTGCAGGAACGCCTGGTGCGCGAGGCCCAGGTCATTCTCAAGGAGGACGACACCACCAACCGGCACCTGGCCCAGCACGGCCAGGTGGTGATCAAGGACGGCGACCAGGTGCTCACTCACTGCAACACCGGAGCCCTGGCCACCGGGGCTTACGGCACCGCGTTGGGGGTGATGCGGGCCGCCTGGGAAGCGGGCAAGCGCTTCTCCGTGTGGGTGGACGAAACCCGGCCGCTGCTTCAGGGCGCCCGCCTCACCACCTGGGAATTGGGGAAAATCGGCATCCCCTATACCCTCATCCCCGACGGCGCCGCCGCGGCCTTGATGCAGAAAGGCAGAGTCAATGTCATCATAGTAGGGGCCGACCGCATTGCGGCCAACGGCGACACCGCCAACAAGATCGGCACTTACAGCCTGGCGGTGCTGGCCCAATACCATGGGGTGCCCTTTTATGTGGCCGCCCCGTTCTCAACTTTTGACTTTTCCTTGGCAGACGGCCTCCAAATCCCGGTGGAGGAGCGGGCTCCCGAAGAGGTCACCCGGTTTCGGAGGGAAATCCTGGCTCCCTCTGGGGCGCAGGCTCTAAACCTGGCCTTTGATGTGACTCCTAATGAGTTGATCACCGGCATCATTACCGAAAAGGGCATCGCCCGGCAGCCGTTGATTTCCGATATTAAATATTTAAGAAGTGCAAAGGACTGATCTTATGCGTAAATTAGCTGTTTTTACTTTTCTTTCCGTTCTCTTGTGGGCAACTCCGGCGGTCCAGGCTGCCGGTCCTTTTCAGATTCGCCTGCCTGCCAATAAAGTGGGCATTGATCCTGAGGCTTATAACGTGGTGGGCGCGCCTAAGCGCCACGTCATCAAAAAAGGTGAGAACCTCCTGGACCTGGCCTGGGATTACGGATTGGGCTATCAGGATCTGGGGGTGATGTACCGCCATTGGGACCCCTTCATTCCGCCGGCCGGGGAGGAGATTACCGTCCCGACGATGTGGATCGTCCCGGACAGCCGGGGCAAGGACATAATCGTCAATACCGGAGAAATGCGGCTTTATTTTTTCAAAAATAAAGCCACCCAGGTGTACACCTTTCCTATCGGGCAGGGAGTGCTGGATTTCAAGACCCCCACCGGTTCCTTCCGGGTGGTGGAGAAGAAAGTCAACCCGGCCTGGCACATTCCCAAGTCGCTGCAGGCCAAGTACGGCATGGCCGTAATGCCTCCCGGTGAGGATAACCCGTTAGGGAAATATAAGCTCACCCTGTCCTGGGGCGACTACGGCATTCATGGCACCCACATGCCTTGGGGGGTAGGGCGCCTGGTGAGCCACGGCTGCACCCGCATGTACCCCGACCATATTGAAAAACTTTTTCCGTTGGTGCCCATGGGGGCTACGGTGGAATATATTTACGAACCGGCCAAGGTGGGCTTCCGCAACGGCCGCATCTTTCTTTCGGTCCATGAAGACGTGTATTTTCGCATCCGCTCCATGGTCTTCCATGTGCTGAATCTTATAGAGGACCGGGGTTTGAGCGCTTACGTGGATATGGAGAAAGTAATGCGGGCGGCGGAGGAGCAGAACGGCATGCCGGTAGATGTCACTAAAAATGCCGAAGGTGTGGGGAGCTAAGGCTCCGGCCACACCTTCGGTAGAGTTTAGGATTTAAGGAAATTTCCTTAAAAGATCACTCTTAAAGCTTACTACCTTCTTTTTGCTTTTGCTTTTGCTCTTTTCGGTCTGTACTGCTTGACCGCAGCGCAGCATTTTTCCGCCGCGTCTTCAGCCCGGGCAGCAGCCGCTTCCGCCTTGTTGGCGGCAGCAGAAGCCCGAGGTACAGGGACTTTGGCATCCTGAGCGGCAGCTTCCGCCTTCACTACGGAGGCGGCGGCCCTATCAGCAGAAGCCTTGGACTGCTCCATGTACATTTTGCACTGATCATAGTACTTTTGGCAGCAGCCAGCACCTCCCAGCACCAGGGCAAAGACCGCGAGGAGCGCCAACGCGAAACCTTTTTTCATAAACGGCTTCCTCATCGATTACCCCCTTTCGGAGAGAGCATACTCTCCAGTTGTCGCACCCAGGTGCCTACTTCCGCATCTTTTTCATCAGGCAAGCTTCGGCCTTAGCCGCTGCAGCCTCAGCCCGATCCGCTGCAGCCTCAGCCTTATCAGCTGAAGCCTTCGCATCAGCAGCCGCCATCTCCGCATTACGCGCCGCATTGTCAGCCTTAGAAGCGGATGCCGCGGCCTGATCGGAATACATCTTGGCCTCATCCACGTACTTTTTGCACGTGTCGCAGCAGCCCGCTCCCATGGCCATAACAAACGCCATGAGAATCGCCAAAGCAAAACCCTTCTTTACCAAAGCTTTCCTCATCATCTATCCCCCCTTTTCAAAGGAATGGTTTAAGGGTTCAAAAAGCTGCCCATACTTTAATAATCGGCAATCAAAATATCAAGTAAAATTATGCGTGAAACTATTTTTTTTTGCGCCGTTGACCAGATTTTCTCCTTTTGTGGGTAAGTTGCCATAATCGAACCTACTCTCTTAGTAAAATTGTTCTGTTCTTTCCATGGGTTGCATTTCACCCCAATTAGGCCCTGAGCGAAGATCAACAATTAACGGCGCTTTGAGAAGCACTACCTTTTCCATGACCCGGCGCACCAGCGCGGCTGTAGCCGCCAACTCCGGGTGGGGAACTTCGAACAAAAGTTCATCATGGAGCTGCAGGAGCATCCCGGCGGCGAGACCTTCTTTCTGCAAAGCCCCTTCTATATCCAGCATGGCCTTCTTGATGATATCCGCGGCGGAGCCCTGCAGGGGCGTATTGATGGCGGCCCGCTCCGCTTCCTGGCGCACAATGCGATTGGCGCTGGTGATATTGGGGATTTGCCGCCGCCGGCCCATAAGGGTGGTTACCCAGCCCTGTTGACGGGCCTTTTCCAGGGTCCCGTCCAGGTAGGCCTTGACATAGGAATATTTGGTGAAGTACCGCTGAATAAATTCTTGTGACAAGCGGTTGCCGATGCCCAACTGTTTGGCCAGGCCGAAGGGGCTCATACCATAAATAATGCCGAAATTTATAACTTTGGCCTGACGCCGCATATCGGCGGATACCAGTTCCGGATGAATATTGAACACATAAGCCGCGGTTTGCCGGTGAATATCCACCCCTTCCTGGAAGGCCTGAAGCAGGACGGGATCTTCGGAAAAATGGGCCAGCAACCTAAGTTCCATTTGAGAGTAATCTGCGCTCAGGAGAACCCAGCCCGGCGGCGGCACAAAAGCCTGGCGGATCTGGGAGCCCATTTCACCCCGCACCGGGATGTTTTGGAGATTCGGATCGCGGCTGGAAAGCCTGCCGGTGGCTGCCACGGATTGCAGAAAGGTGGTGTGAATGCGGCCGGTGGCGGGGTTGATGAGCCTGAGCAGGGCGTCGACATAGGTGGCCTTGAGTTTCCCCAGGCTGCGGTATTCCAGCACTTTGCCGGCGATGGGAGCTTCTTCCGCCAGGCTCTGGAGCACCTCCATATCTGTGGAATAGCCGGTTTTGCCCTTGGTCTTTTTCTGAGGGGCATATCCCAGCTTATCAAAAAGTATGCGCCCCAGTTGTTGAGGAGAGTTGATCAGGAACTCCTCATCCGCCAGCTCATAAATCTCCTTTTCCAGCCGCTGCATCTGGCTTTCCAGGTCCCGGCCAAACTGCTCCAAAAAGAGCCGGTCCACCAAAATCCCCCGGCTTTCCATGCGGGCCAACGTGGCCAGAAGCGGCAATTCCAAATCCTGATATAGAGGCCAGAGGCCGTCCCGCTCAAGTTCGGCGGCCAGGGTCGGCCAGACCTTCAGGGCCGCTTCGCAGCGCGAGCCGACAAATTGCCTCGCCTGCGCTAAGGGGAGATGCGCCGCGGCCATGGGCCGGCCGCCCAATTCCCGAGGGCCGGGCAGATTTACGCCCAGGTAATGCAGGGCAACATTTTCTAAAGTCTGGTCGTAGCGGGCCGGATTGAGGAGATATGAAGCCAGCAGGATATCGCCGTAGTCTCCGCGCAGTGATTGGCCGAACCTTTCGCCGGCCAGCCTGGCCGCCTTCAAATCAGGGCCTATCTTTTTGATTGCCGCATCGGACCACAACGGCCCCATTTTTTGCCAAATCCTATCGGTCGAAAGGGCCTGATCCAGAGGAATATACGCGCCTTCGCCCTCGCGCCAGAAAAGCCCCAAACCTGCTATGCGGGCCATTACCGGATGCCCTTCCCCAACAAGAAAAAACAGGGACATCCGGCCGGTTTGCCGGACGGCGTCGACTACGGCCTCAAGCTCCGCCTCGTTCTGGATCAGCCTGCAGCCCTCGGCTAAAGGCGTGTCAAAGCCCAGGTCCTTGATGAGTTTGGTGAATTCCAGTTCGATAAAAAGCTGCCGCAAAACTTCCCGGTCAGGCGCGCCGGGGCGGAGCTTTTCAGGGTCGGCCTGAAAAGGAACATCATCCTTGAGCTGCACCAGCTTCCGGCTCAGTCTGGCCTGTGCGGCATGTTCCTTCAGACGTTCCCGCAGTTTTTTTTCTTTTATCTCATTGACATGGGCCAGAAGATTTTCCACCGTGTGAAAGCGGGATATAAGCTTCAAGGCCGTTTTTTCGCCGATGCCCGGCACACCCGGGATGTTGTCGCTGGGGTCCCCGGCCAGGGCCTTCACCTCCATCAATTCCGCGGGACCGAGCCCGTATTTCTCTTTGACGGTCTCCACATCAAAGCGCACATCCTTCATGGGGTCCCACATGACCACCCCTTCGCCCACCAGGGGAAGGAGGTCTTTATCCCCGGAGATGATTTCCACTTCAAAGCCTTTTTCCCGGGCCGCCTTGGCTAAAGTGCAGATAAGGTCGTCGGCTTCATAGCCTTCGGCCTGCACTCTGGGCCAATGAAAGCCGGCGATGATTTTATTGATATAGGGAAGCTGCATGGCCAGTTCTTCCGGCATGGGGGGGCGGTGGGATTTGTAATCCGCGTAGAGTTCGTGGCGAAAGGTGGGCCCCTTGGAGTCGAACACCAGCGCCACGTACTGGGGCTGGCGCTCCCTCAGGACCTTAAGGAGCATGTTGGTGACGCCGTAGACCGCGTTGGTGGGAAAGCCCTGGGAGCTGGCCAGACCTCGGATGGCGTGGAAGGCGCGATAAATGTAGGAGCTGATGTCGAGGAGATAAATTTTTTTGGACTGCATAAGCGAAAACCTCTCAGGCCCTTATAACGTTCCCGGCTTCGGCCTGTCAAGGAAAGGGGTTGTTTGGATTATTTGCAGCCAGTGTAAGGCGGGGCACGGTCCGCCGCTGCCCTTAACCGGATTAAAAACCACAATAATAAATCCCAAGCAGAAACGGCAGCAGGCTCAAAACCCGGAAGACCTGGGAGAGAACCAGGAGTTTGAGCCCCAGGGCCGGGGTATAAATCCCCAGGTAGTAAGGCAGTTGGTGGCGCACGGCCCGCATGGGACTGGACAGGATGGTGCCCAGCACTAAAGTGAAGAGTACCACCGCGGGGCGCAAGGCTTGGCCTTCCAGGAGCGCCCCGGCCGCGGCAAAGCCGCCGGCGGTCTCGGCGGCCAGGGAGAAAATCAGGATGCTGAAGGCCTCCACCGGCAGTTGCATGCCCTTGAGAAGGCCGGTTAAATGATGGCGCAGCCAGTCAAACGCACCGGCCTCCCGGGCCAGAAAGACCAGGACGAAGATGGGAATAGTAATTACCAGGATATTATAGAGGCGGCTCACAAATTTTTTCTGAGTCTCGCGCCAGACCTGAGACCAGGAGGGGCGCTCCCGGTCCGGGGCCGACAACGTCGGCTCGTAAGCAGGGAGGCTCAGGCGGGCATAAAGGAGAAAACCGAAGGTGCGCAAAATATCGCCGCCCAGAAGAATCAGCAGGTAATACACGCCGAGAACCCCCACAAAAGGCGTGATGATGAAAAACATGCTGGGCAGGTGGGCGAAAAAAGCCGGGAAAGTTAAAATGAGGGCTGAGATCGTCAGTTCGCGGCGGGAAATGGCGTTGTCCTGATAGGCGTTCATCAGGATGGCGCTGGCCGAAACCGCGGAAAAAAACGCGGTGCTGAAGGCCAAAGCCGAGGGCTCCTTCAAGTGCCCGAAGCGCAGGAGCGGCGCGAACACCCGGCCGATGCCCGCAGTAAAGTTGGCGCTTTCGATGATGATGCCCAGCAACAAACCAACCCCCACCGCGATGGTTAAACGCAGGAGCGGCTTGAGCAGTCGGCCGGCAAGGCGGTCCACCGGCACTCCGCCCCAGCAGACGGCAACCAGCAGGGCTACGGCGGTCAAAGCCGCCATGGCCAACCCCCAGAATATGCGCGTACCCGTGGTCATTCAATCGAGCCAGAATCGTAAAATTGATTAAGTAGTAATTTTTGGCGTCAAACTTAACATAATAATTGCGGAGATGAAAATTTGCTTCTCGCCCTGATGCTTGCCATGTCCTTGTCATCGATACCTTCAACCCAGGCGGCTTCCTTGCAGATCATTCTCATCCCCTGCGGTAGAGTTTCCCAGGAAATGCTGGCGTTCCTGGAAGGGGGATTGCGCCGGGAATTCGGCGCCGACGTGGGGTATGCCGAAAGAATGATGGTGCCGGAGTCGGCCTATGCGGCAGAGCGGAGCCAGTATCGAGCCGACGCCTTCATCGACCAGGCGCCGGTCATGGGCCCGGGCAGGGAAACTCTGACCTTGATGGTGACCGATGTAGACCTCTATGTGCCACGCCTCAATTTCGTCTTCGGCTTGGCGGACCGGCGCCGCCGCACCGCGGTCATTTCCCTGGCCCGCCTGAACCCGGAATTCTATGGCCGGAGCAGCAATCCCGAGCTTTTCCGCGAGCGGGCCTTAAAGGAGGCCGTACACGAGTTAGGACATCTTATGGGCTTGGAACATTGTTCCGACCCTGCCTGCATTATGTTTTTCTCCAACAGCCTGGCCGACACCGACCGCAAAGGGCCTGGCTTCTGCCCGAGATGCCGGCAGCAGGTGGGTAGGTAAATTGTTTAGGGGGGCTGTGAGGCCTGAGGCCCCTCACCCTCCTCTCAAACTTCCCAATATCCCAAGCGCTTCCGGGAGCACAGGCATCTTGCCTGGGCAGCACAGGCTGGAAGCCTGTGTTCCCGCTCATTAGGGGAGGGGGCAGGGGCCGTCGGCCCCTGGCCCCCTCCCCCACCAGCTTATTATCCCATCTCCTCCAAAGCCTGGCGCGCGAAATCCAGGGAGGGGTCGAGGTCCAGGGCTTGCCGCAGCACGTACGCGGCTTCCTGGTGATGCCCCAGGCGCCAGAGGTTGACCCCCAGGTTGGCGTAGTCGATGCCGGAGCCCGGGTCCAGTTCGATGGACTTCTCGAAGCACTCCACAGCCTGCTGGTATTCCCCCAGCTTAAAAAAGCAGAAACCCAGCAGGTGGTGGGCCTCTTTCAGGTCCGGGTTCAGGTTGCGGGCCTGCATGAGGGCCTCCACGCCCTTCAGATAATCCCCCAAGTCCTTGTAAACCGACCCCAAGTGCGTATAGACACTGGCTATTTCGTGGGGCGGCGGGCCCAGGGCCAGGGACTTTTCCAAATGATGCAGCGCCTTCCGGGGGCGCCCGAGGTTTTCCAGCGTCACTGCCAGGAAGAAGTGCACGTCAAAGCGTTCCGGGAAGGCCTGGTCCAAACGGATGAGGGCCTCCAGCGCGGCTTCCGGAGGGGCATAGAGGCTGGCCGCCTTGGCCAGGTGAAAGATGACGTTCGTATCCCGGGTGCGGTCCAAAAAATGGGTGCCGGGAATTAATATGTAAAAAGCCGGAATGTCCAGGGCGCGATGGGTGGTTTCCACCGCCAGCGCCTCCAGCCCGGAATCCCCCAAGGCTATTAAGCAACGGCGGATTTCCTCGCCGATATTGTCGTGGGCCAGGTTGGGCAATGAACTGATGGGCGCCAGCGGTCCCGGCTCCATGAGATAAGCCGCTTCCGCCAGGCTTTCATATTTGGGCAGGGTGGGCCGGTAGCTGGTGCGGCGGTGGAAGTCCCCGGCCAACTGGGCGATCTCGGTCAAGGCCCGGGACAGGGACTTCTCGGGGCTGGTGGTGGTGCCGCAGGTGAACACGATTTCGCTGGACTCCGGAAAGGTCGAGGGGTCATAGGCCAGGGCCCCCACCGAGGGGATGCCGGTGTCCAGGGAAAAGTTCCTCAGGAAGAGCTTGATGCCTTTTTGCCGGAATTTTTCCACCAGTTCACGCACCGCCGGGTCGCCGGCGCTGTCCGGGTCGATGGCCGGGGTGACCCGGCGCTCATGGCTGATCACCGAACCCACGTGCCGCTCCACCACTTCGCACAAGCCCTGGAGCACCGCCTCCTCCGGGCAGTTGCCCGCGGCCGGGCCGTTGTATTCTTCGATCAGGTAGAACCAGTGGATGGGCACCATCACCGCGCGGCCCGTGGAGAGATTGGTGGCCGGCGTGAAAAACAAAGGCCAATCCAGGTAAAGTTCCGCAGCTTTTTTGGCTTCCGGCGAGTTGTCGAACAGGGATTTAGCCAGATATTCAAACGGCAGGGCCGATTTTCCCAACTCCCTGGCGGTGGCGAACACCAGCGGACCCTCCTCCAGGTAGGAAAAGAAGCTGAAGCGCTCAATCAACTCCATCAAGGCGCTGGCCTCGGCCTGGGCCGGCGTCGCGCCTTTACCCATTTGCTTCCGGGTCGGCACCACCTTCGTTGCGTCCACGTCCAGAAGACTTATGTACACCGGGATGCCCAGGCGCCCGGAATCTATCCGCAGGGTTTCCTTGAGAATTTTCAAATCAAGCTGGGCAAGCCTGCCCTTCACCCGGGCGATGGTCTCTTCCGGTGATACGAGTTTGTCCAGGTCATAGGTGTATCCTTTATAAGCGTCCCCCAGACGCAGAGGTTTGAACATCCGCTCCTCCTTGAGGTTCACGGCAGAGTTTTTGTGAATCTTATCTTAAATAATATTTTATTCCCGAGCAAGTTTATAGGAATAACGGGGCGCGCATCAATTGTCCAGGCCGTCCCCCAGGTAGGCCTGTTTGAGGTGGGAATCGGCCAGGAGGTCCGAACCCGGACCGGCCATGGCCAGGCGGCCGTTCTCCAGGATGTAGCCGTAATGGGCGATTTTGAGGGCGGCGAAGGCGTTTTGCTCCACCAGCAGGATGGTGACGCCTTGGTCGTTAAGGCGCTGGATGATATGGAACACCTCCCGCACCAGCAGCGGCGCCAGCCCCAGGGAGGGTTCGTCCAGAAGCAGCAGACGGGGACGGGACATCAGGGCCCGGCCGATGGCCAGCATTTGCTGCTCGCCGCCGGAGAGTGTGCCGGCAAGCTGCTGCCGCCGCTCACCCAGACGCGGGAAATATCGCAAAATATCGGCAAGATCCCGGCTTAAGGCGCCCTTGTCCCTGCGGTTGTATCCCCCTAACATCAGGTTATCCAGTACTTTGAGGTTGGGGAAAATGCGGCGGCCTTCCGGGCAGACCGCGATACCCCGGCGGGTGACTTCATGCGGGGGCAGGTGCAGGATGTCCTGCCCCTCAAAAAGGATGCGGCCCCGCGTCGGCGCCACCAGTCCGGCGACGGCCCGGATGGCGGTGGTTTTGCCCGCGCCGTTGGCCCCCAAAAGGGCCACAATTTGGCCGGCCGGCACCGAGAAGCTCACGCCGCTCAAGGCCCGGATGGCGCCGTAGGCTACTTCCAGGTCGATGACTTCCAGCATGGCAGGTGCCGTATCAGGTTTCAGGTGCCAGGTGCCAGGTTCAAGGTTCAAGGTTCAAGGTTCAAGGTTCAAAGCTATTTCCCCAAATACGCCTGAATCACCTGGGGATTTTCCCGCACCGCCGCCGGCGGGCCTTGGGCGATGGTGAGGCCGTGGTCCAGGACGGTCAGATGCTCGCAGAGTCCCATCACCAGGCGCAGGTTGTGCTCGATCACCAGCATGGTCAGCCCATGGCGTTCTTTTGTGCGCTTCAAAAATCGGATTAAATCCAGGGTTTCCTGGGGATTGAGGCCCGCGGCCGGCTCATCCAGAAGCAAAAGCTGCGGCCCGGTGGCCAAAGCCCTGGCGATTTCCAGACGCCGTTGGTGGCCGTAAGGCAGTTGGCCGGCTTTTTCCCCGGCCGCGTCCTTGAGATCCACCTCCTCCAGCAGCGCCAGGGCACGACCGGCGTGGCGGCGTTCTTCCCTGACATAGCGCGGCACCCGCAACACCGCCTCCCACCAAGCCGATTGGCTGCGGCAGTGAAAACCCACCATGACGTTGTCCATCACCGTCAAATCCTCGAACAGGCGGATATTCTGAAAAGTCCGGGCCAGACCCAGGATGGTGCGGGTATGTGGATTCAGCCGGTGGAGGTTTTTGCCCCGGAACACGATGGTTCCGGCGGTTGCCTCAAGGAAGCCGCTGATGAGGTTGAATACCGTGGTCTTCCCGGCGCCGTTGGGGCCGATGAGGCCGTAAAGGCCGCCTGGGGGGATCGCCAGATTAAAATCCTCCAGCGCCGAAAGCCCTCCGAATCTGACGCTCAAACCTGAGATTGACAGCATGGCAGGTTCAAGGTTCAAAAGTTCAAGGTTCAAATTTATTGCAGAGTGCGCGCCGCCGCACCACAGCCTAAGCAGAGCCTGTGGGCGCAACAGCATTCCCAAGCAGGAGCTTGAGAACGAGTATAAAAAGCCCGAGGCGGGATGCGCTTCGCTTTCCCGCCCTACAGCTGGGATTGACAGCCTCCCCAAGTTCAAGGCTCAAGGTTTCTAGAGATGCGGATATGTAAGTTTTTCCTGACCCCTGACCCCTGGCACCTGACACCCGGCACCTGACACCTGATCACTAACCACTGACCGCTGTCCCTCAAATCTTGGGTGCGGTCATCTCCCGGATATGCATAAGATCGGCTTCCTTGCCGATCATTACCAGAATGTCGCTGGGCTTGATGACGAAATCCGGGCTCGGGAGAAAAATAAACCGCTGGGGCACCAATTCCTTGATAGCCAAGACAAAGACGCCATAGCGTTTGCGAAGTTCCAGCTCCGCCAGGGTGTGGCCGTAAAAATCATCCGGCGGCGCCACGTCCATGACCCGGTAGTCTTCTTCCAGTGGGATAAAATCCAGGAGATTGGGGTTGATGATCTGGGCCGCGAGACGGCGGGCGGTTTCCCTTTCCGGGAAGGTGATTTCATGAGCCCCGATGGATCTGAGGATGGTGGCATGGTCCTCGGTGGTGGCTTTGGCCCAGATGCGTTTGACCCCGATCTTCTTCAGGTGCAGGGTGGCCAGCACGCTGGATGCCAGATCCTCCCCCATGCTGACGATGGCTTCATCAAATTCCGGGGTGACGATGGAGCTGAGGCTGTGGAAGTCCTGTACATCCATGATCAAGGCCCGATGAACCTCCTCGATGACCGCCTCCACGGCGCGCTCATCCTTATCCAGGGCCAGGACTTCACAATCTTTGGCGAGCTGCCGGGCCAGTTCGCGGCCGAATTCCCCCAAGCCGATAACGCATATATGCTTTTTTCTTTTCATCCGATCATCACCTTGCCTTCAGGATAGGCGACATGCAGGGGCTTTACCGGGGCCAACCCCAAGGCGATGGTCAAAGGCCCCAACCGCCCCACAAACATGGTCGCAATTATCCACAACCGCCCCCAGGTAGAAAGCTTATCGGTCAGTCCGGTGGACAGGCCTACTGTGCCAAACGCAGAAATCTGCTCAAAGATCACGTCGTGCAATCCCACTCCGGGCCGGCCTGCTTCGGTGAATAACAAAAGCAGAATACCCGCTGCATTCCAGGCCAAGGCCAGGCGCAAAAGCACCAAGGTGCGCCAAACAATGGGTTTAGGGACCCGGCGTTCTTTTAAGGTTACCTGCTCATCTCCGAAGAGCTTGGCTTTCAGTTCGGCCAGGGAGATGGCCAAAGCGGTGGTTTTTACCCCCCCGGCGCAGGAGCCCGGCGAACCGCCGATAAACATGAGGATGGTCAGAAGCCAGAGGGAACCGAGAGGCAGAAGGCCGATATTGACAGTGTTGAAACCCGCGGTGCGGGCCGTGATGGATTGGAACAGGGCGTCTAAAATTTTCCGGTCCCAACCCGGTTCGCCTGCGGTCAAACCCAGAATCAGCAAACCCAGCCAGCCTCCCAGAATCAAGAGGCCCGTCACCTGCAAAACGACCCTGGCGTGCACGGATAGCCGGGAGGGAACCGGCTTGGCGCCGGTTCGGTCCAGGCGCGCCCGCATTGCGTGCCAGAGTTCGGTGAGCACCATATGCCCCAGGCCCCCGAGAACGATGAGAAGCATGACCGCCACGAGGATTACCGGGCTTCCCCTGAGCCTCATGAGATTGTCCGTGTAAATGGAAAACCCTGCGTTGCAAAAGGCCGAAATGGCGTGGAACACTGATGAAAATAAAGCCTCTTTAAGGGGAGTCTGAAGCCAGAGCAGACCCAGACAGATGAAGGCCATGCCCGCCAGTTCAATGACCGCGGTAATCGCCAAAATTTGCCGGAATCTTTTTTTGAATTCGATGCCCAAATCCCTCTGGAAAAAGGCGTCGTGCAGCGCCGCCTGGGACGCCAGGGACAGGCGGCGGCCCAGCATCAGGTAAGCCAGCGCGGCGAAGGTCATGATCCCCAGCCCGCCCACCTGGATGAGGGCCAGGATAACCACTTGGCCGAAACGGGAGTAAGCCGTGGCCGTGTCCACCACGATAAGCCCGGTGACGCAGACCGCAGAAGTTGCGGTAAAGAGGGCGTCCACCAAGCCGATGTCTCCCCTGGTCTGAGACCAAGGGAGCAGAAGCAGGAGGGTGCCCACCAGTATCATGCCCGTGAACCCCGCGATTAACAGATTCTGGGGCAGTTTGGCGTAAGGGATCAGGCGTTGGAATCCGGTGCGGTTGAACATTGTCGGGTCGGTCTATTGTTTGGAAGAGTATTATTGCATAAGTATTGAGGAAATAAAGAAATTTATAAGGAGTCAGATCATCGGAATTATTGAGGCGGAAGCGGAGGGCCGCAATGGCGATTTCTTTACACGTTCCCGGCATCCCTCCGGATGGCGGAAAGCTTCCAAAACCGGGCCGCTGCCTGCCAGGAAAATTCCTTTCGCCCCATGAGCCCCTGGCGGAAGAAGATAATCACCACCAGGAGCAGCAAAGAGAAAATGACCATGCGCATACCGGGGATGCCCGGAATATCAAAGCCGAACAATCGGTGCGGCTCCTCCACGAATCTGAGCCATTCCCCGGCCAGGGTGAAGAGGATGGCGGAAATCACGGCGCCCGTGGTGGAACCCAGACCGCTTACGACGATAATGATCAGGAGATTGAAGGTCAGGAAAAAAGTGAACAGCGAAGGGGAAATGGTGGTGATGAGGTGGGCCAGCAGCCCGCCGGCAACCCCGAAGCAAAAGGCGCTCAGGACATAAGCCAGCATCAGGTGGCGGAAGGTGTTGACCCCCATGGCCTGGGCCGCGGTCTCATCGTCCCGGATGGCCTGCATGGCCCGGCCATAGCTGGACTTGACCAGGGACAGGATTACAGCCACAGTGGCCGCGGCCACCCCCCAGGACCACCAGAGATTGGTGAGGGGTTGCAGGCCCTTCAAACCCAGGGGGCCGTTGGTGAGGCCTTGGAGGTTGTTGGCCAGAACCCGGACCACTTCCCCGAAACCCAGGGTGACAATGGCCAGATAGTCGCCCCGCACCCGGAAAACCGGAAAGCCGGTGAGGAAACCGAATAAAGCCGCGACCAGGCCGCCGCTTAAAAGAGCCAGGGGAAAGGAAAGACTGACCTGATCCAGAGGCCAGATAAGCGGCGTGATGATAAAGATGAGCTCTTTTTCCCGGGGAGAGAGGGTGAGCAGGGCCGCGGTGTAAGCTCCCAGGGTGATGAAGGCGTTGGGCCCCAGGTGAAGCTGGCCGCAGACGCCGTTTATCAGATTGTAGCTGACGGCCAGGGTGATGAAAATGGCCATATTGTTGAGCAGACGCACCTGGTATTCGTTGGCATAGCGCGTTGCCCCCCAGAGAAACAGGGCCAGCAGCGCCAGGGCGCCGGCATTCAGCCAGAATTTTTTGATTGGCCGGTCTCCTTTATAGGTGTCAGGTGCCAGGTGTCAGGAATGATTCTTAAAAAAATCACCAACCCAAAATTGCAGCGCACTGCACACCATCTTTAGCCATCATCAAAGTCTGAATTAGCCCAAGCAGAGCTTGGGCCGCAATATCATTCCCAAGCGGGAGCTTGGGAACGAGGTTTATTGGCCGGTCTCCTTTATAGGTGCGGTCATTTTCACCTGTTAACTCTATAAACTATAAACCTGAACCCTGACAAGAAAACCTCCCTTGGCCCCTGACCCCTGACCCCCGGCCCCTGTCCTTAAAGCTTCTCCTGTCCCAGGCTCTCTCCCAAAATCCCGGTGGGCCGCACCAGGAGAATAACAATCAGCAGGCCGAAGGCCATGGCGTCCCGGTAGCCGGCCCAAGCCGGGAAGAAGGCCACCAGCATTATTTCCAAAACCCCCAGAATCAGGCCGCCCAGGACCGCGCCGGCCAGGTTGCCGATGCCCCCCAACACCGCGGCGATAAAGGCCTTGAGCCCCGGCAGAATCCCCATGAAAGGGTTGACTTGGGGATACTTCATGGCCCACAGCAGCCCCCCGGCCCCGGCCAGGAGCGACCCCAAAAGGAAGGCCAGGGAGATGATGCGGTTGACGTTGATGCCCATAAGGCT
Organism: Deltaproteobacteria bacterium; assembly: GCA_030018495.1. GTDB lineage: Bacteria > Desulfobacterota > Desulfobaccia > Desulfobaccales > 0-14-0-80-60-11 > DTHB01. The sequence continues at coordinate 102,451 of JASEFS010000004.1, forward strand.
CACGGTTTCCAGATCGTGGGCCACGGCCCGCATGGCCCGGCCCACCTGGGTATGGTGGACCAGCAGAAACAGGGCGGCCAAAAGGACCGCGGTCACAGCCGGAATAATGAGGCTCAGGCGGGGGATGAACAGGCCGCCCCATTCCAGGGCGCCGGCGAACACCGCAGGGGTGGGAAAGGGTTTGGGCCGCCCCCCGGCAATCACCAAGGCGACGTTTTCCAGCAGAAACGAAGCCGCTATGGCGGCAATCAACAGAGAAATGCGCGGCGCCCGCCGCAGGGGCCGGTAAGCCCCCCTCTCCAATAACACCCCCAGCAGGCCGGTGAGCAAAAGGGCCAGCCCGAAGGCCAGGGGCCAGGACCAGCTGAACAGACCCACCGCCATAACCGCAGCATAGGCGCTCACCATGATGAGGTCGCCGTGGGCGAAGTTGATCAACCGCAGGATGCCGTACACCATGGTGTAGCCGATGGCGATCAGGGCATAAAGACTGCCCAGGGACAAGCCGTTGATTGCCTGCTGCACCAGGGTTATGTCATCCATGGGATACCGATGGCGGCTGGTGGCCAGTGATCAGCGTAGGGCGGGAAAGCGAAGCGCATCCCGCCTCGGGCATCAAGAGGGCACAGGTGAGGACACCTGTGGCCTCCAACCTTTTTCATGCTTTTGAGAGAGCCGAAGGTTCATGCGACTGCTCAGTTCAATCCCCGATCAGGGGGGCCAGGCCCAGAAGATTGATGATTTCCGGCATGATCATGAGCCCGGTCAGCCGGCCCAGGCCGCCCCGGGCGCAGGCCCGTTCGCCGAATTCGGCGACATGGTCAGGGCGGACCAGCCCCTCCCCCACCATCATAAGGGGCACCGGGTCGCCGGAGTGCTTCTTCAGGGCGCAGGGCGTGGAGTGGTCGCCGGTGACCACCAACAACGTGTGCGGCAGATTGAGGAGCGTGCCGGCCGCCCGGTCGATCTTCTCGATAAAGGCCTTTTTGCCCTGGAAGTCGCCGTCTTCGCCGAACGCGTCCGCGGCTTTGACGTGCACAAACGCGAAATCAAACCCGCCGGCCAGGGCTTCAATGGCCGCTTCGAACTTGGCGCTTATGTCCGTATTGGCCATGCCGGTGGCGCCCGGCACCTTGAGGACCGTCATGCCGGTGAACGCGCCGATGCCCTTGTAAAGGCCGCCCCCGGCGATGGTGCAGGCCTTGAGGCCATAGCGCTCCGAAAATTTTTCGATTTTTTTGTAATACCCGGCCCCGCGGCAAAGAAGATAGTTGGCGGGAGGCTTGCCTTCTTTCCGGCGCTCTTCGTTTAAGGGATGGTCTTTGAGGATTTCGTGAGCCCGGTTCAGGAAATGGTTGAGCACCTTGGCGGTGAAAGCCGCTTCTGCGCTGCCGTCCAGGGGGTGTACTTCATGCACCTTGACCCCCACTTCATGGGGGTCGTTGTCGCTGATGCGGCTGGAGAGCCCCGGACCCCGGAGGATAATGCCGGCCCGGTGGCCCGTTCCGGGTTTGATGTGCAGGGTGACGCCTTCATAGGTGAGGCCGTCCAGGTCCTTGACAAAGGGGCCGGTGTCCGCGATGCGCCCGGCCCGGCGGTCCACGGTCACCAGGCTGTCGTCCACCGTGCCCAGGTTGCCCCGCAGGGCCACGTCCCCTTCCTCCAGGTCCATGCCCAGCCCGGAAACTTCGATGGTGCCCCGGCCGGTGTAATACTTGTCCAGCTCATAGCCCAAAATCGCCAAATGGCTGGTGTCGCTGCCGGGCCGTTGGCCCACGCCGATGGCGTTCTGCATGCCGCAGATGCCCCGGGCGGCCAGGGCGTCAAGATTGGGCGTGTGAGCCGCTTCCAGGGGAGTTTTGTTCCCCAGTTCCTTGATGGGCCGGTCTCCCAGGCCGTCCATGATAAGCAGAATAACCTTTTGCATGACTGGCTCCATTTGAGAAAGTGCCGCCTTGTTTAATTTTAGCTAGATCAGCCACTCTTTGAAGTTATCCTTGGCAGGGGCGATGAGGTGGAGAAGCTTCTCCTCGTTCTCCCCGCATTTCACCGTCACCGGCTGGCCTTCCGGGGCGTCGCTGTAAGCCGCGGTGAGGGCCGCGGCCATTGCCGCTTCTTCGCCCCCGGCGCTCCCGGGAACCAGCACCGTGGGCCCGGGAAAATTTTTTATTTTGCATATCAGGTCCGCGGGATGCTTAAGGGAGGCAATAGCTTCATTCTCTTTATGGGTGCGACCCACGATGGCCTTTTTGCCGGTGGGCAGGCGAAAGTGCCGCCCCCATTTCAAGAGTTCCAGGTCCTGCCGGGAAACTTCTGCGGAGCGGGCCAGCAATTCCTTGAGTCTGGCGCTGTACCGGGGATCGGTGAGCAGACAGCCGCCCGCCGGAGAAGGATATTCAGTGATGCCGTATTCCCGGGCCAGCGCCATCTGCCGTTTGCGGCCCCGACCGCTGATGTCAAGAAGTCTCTCACGGTCCACCCAGCCCAGGAGTTCGGGCTTGGTGGGAGGCAGAAGCTTGGCGCTCAAAGGCCGCAGAAGCACCTCGCCGTAGCCCGATTCTTTGGCCACCGAATTGAGGGCTCCCCTGTGCTGGCTCATAGGGCGCTGGCCCAGGACCTCGCCGGTGAATAAAAAATCGAAGCCCGACTTTGCCATCATATCCCCGGCCTCCCTGATCATCAAAATGTGGCAGTCCAAACAGGGATTGTGATAGCGCCCGAAGCCCCGGGGCGGCCGGTAAATCAGGGGGAGAAATTTTTCCGTGAGATCGACCTCCAGCAACGGCATGCCTAAATGGGCCGCGGATTGCCGGGCCCGCTCCGCCCCGAAAAAAGGGGTTATAAAGGTCACCCCGGTGACGTCGATGCCTTGCCGCCGCAGCACCGCGGCGGCCAACATGCTGTCCAGGCCTCCGGAAAAGAGACCCAAAGCGCGAATGGTCCGGTTCATTGAACTAGTGGAATGACAGGGAATATCTTAATTGGCTGCAGGTCAGAAAATTTTGGGTCTCACCCTCTGCAGCAAACCGGTTCGTCCGGGTTGCTAAGTCCCGGATGCCAGCTTCTGTTTGAGAACTCCTATGAGCTGTTTCCGCATGTCATCCCGCACCCGGCGGAATACCGCCATGATCTCTTCATCTGTGCCCGTGGCTTTGGCCGGGTCCGGGAAGCCCACGTGCATGACTTCAGTGCTGCCCGGGAACAATGGACATTGTTCCTGAGCCTGATCGCAAACAGTGATGACCAGGTCAAAATCTTTTTCCGGCAGTTCATCCACCGATTTGGAGTATTGCCGACTGATGTCGATGCCCAGCTCCCGCATGGCCGCGACAGCCCTGGGGTTCACCGTCTTGGGGCTGATCCCGGCGGAGAAGGCCTTTACCTGTCCGGCCAGATCATGGTTCACCAGGCCTTCCGCCATTTGAGAGCGGCAGGCGTTTTCCGTGCACAGGAATAGTACTTTGAGCATGGCTATTTCTCAGATAAATTTACCGGAAGGAAAATTCCAGACTGCTCCAGCCCAGCCTTGCGACCAGCGCCTGATAGGGTCCCCGAACCTCTGGGGCCGCAAACCTGGCCATTTCTTCCGTCTTCAGTTCCAATACAGCCTGCTTTCCCCGCACTCTGAGGCGCACATGGCTGAAGCCGCGCACCTTGAGCCAGGCCTCGGCGCGGCTCAGCCGTTCCAGATCTTCCCGGGTGAGTTGGGTGTCATAAGGGAATCTGGTGGCCAAACAGCTTTGGGGCGGTTTGTCCGGCAGCCCCAGACGCCGGCTCATCTCCCGTATGTTAAGCTTCCCGAGGCCCAATTCCAAGAGGGGGCTGGCTACGCCTGCCTCGCTCGCGGCTTTTAGGCCGGGGCGGAAATCGTTCAGATCATCCAGGTTGGTGCCGTCCCACAATACCTCCGCCCCCACCCGGCGGACCAATTGCCAGCCGCAACTTATGACCGCCTTTTTACAGACATAACAGCGCTCCGGCGTATTGTGCCGGAAGGCGGCAAGTTCCAAAGGATCGAAGGCCTGAACGATGTGCCTGACCCGGAATCGCCGGGCAAGATGCCAGGCAGCCGCCAGTTCTCCCGGCGCGATGTGAGGGCCGGTCAATGTCAAAGCGGTAAGACCGCCTCCCAGTTCCGCCGCGGCCAGGGCCAGGAGCAAGGAAGAATCCAAACCGCCGGAGAACAGGAGCACCGCTCGACGCGTCCGGCGCACATATTCACTAAATTCGGCAGTAACGACCGTTTCCAAAATCATCCAACCAGAGGAATCTGGCCCCCGCCTCCATCAACTCTCATGACTGAAGGACGGCACCGGTTTTTCTTCGCCTGTCGGCAACAGCTCCACCGGTTCGCCCAACAAGAACCGGCCCTGCTCAATCCATTCCTTGAGCAGAAGAGCGATTTCCCTGGCCCGCACCAGGCTGGAAAGCGGCACAGTGACAATTTCGTTGCCGTCAAGGATCATTTTCCCGCTCTTCAGAGTGGCATAGCTCACCTGGCCCAAAATGCGGCCGGTGCCGGCCGGATAATCAGTGCCGTAATCCACAATGGGAGCGAAGATATCCTCATCCGCCACCCCGCAGAAACGGGCCATTTCTTCGTTGAGCAGGGGAATGGGCACGCCCAGGCCCACGGCCAGGGAACAGCCGTAGCCCAACAGGCTCACCCCTACAAGAAAGCGGGGGCTCATCTTTTTCATATCCCCGAGCACCATCAGGGTTCCGGCAGGCGCCAGGGGCACGCCGTTTTCGCCCCGGGGCCGGCCGGGGTGGTGCTGAGTGCCGGGGAACACCACATAGCCCACGCCTCCTCCCAGAAAAATGCGGGTGCCTATGCCTATCGTGCGATAGTAAGGATCATTGAACAGCGGGCTCAGCTCCCCCGCGGTGCAGTAGTTGGCATTGGCGGCCCGCGGCTTTAAAGGACCCATATAGGTGTAAATGGTGCGGTTGGAGAGATTCACCGCACAGTTGTAATTCTGGTAGCAGTTGCGCGGATTGCACAAAACGGCATTGGGCAAATCTTTTAAGGTTATATCTTTTTCCAGGCGCTTGTTGGGATAGCAGTCCGTGCCGTAGGCGTCGGCCACCAGGTGCACGGTTCTGCCGGCCACCAGATCCTGGATGACATGGCCGCCGCCGTATTTGAACTCGCCGGGGTAGACTTTGTTCAAAGGATCGTCCGCCGCGGGTTCGGTGGCGCCTATATAGACGTCCACCGCGGCCAGCCCGGCATAAGCCGGCACATTATTGAGCTTCACCGCGGAGGCCTTGATAGGGGGCTTGGCGTGGCCGAAATTCAGAAAGGCCCCGGAAGAGCACATAGGCGAAAAGGTGCCGGTGGTGACTACGTCCACCTCTCGGGCGGCGGCCACCTCCCCTTTTCTCCTGACAATGTCGATGATCTCTTCGGCGGTCACCACCACCGCCTTGCCCTGCTTGATTTTTTCGTTGATTTCCTGGTATGTCTTATTTACTTGAAAGTTAGCCATCACTTCTCTCTGAGCTTTCTGGGAGCCAAAGGTTGAAGACCCGTGTTTGATGTTGCCGGCCACCCTGCCGCTTTTTTTATCACCAGCCTGGTGTCCCTTCTGGTCATCGTGGACCCGCCGGGCAACATCTTTTCCTTTCTCGCCCTGTCCTCGGGGTATTCGCCGGAGGACTCCCGGGCTTTGGCCCGCCGGGCCTGTTTTTACGCGTTTGCCATATTGACCGTGTTTATCTTTCTCGGCCGCCTTATCCTGAACTTTTTCGGCATCACCCTGGCCGCGTTCCAGATTGCCGGCGGCCTGATCCTGTTCCGCATCGCTTTTGATATGTTGGAAGCCCGGGGCCACTTCAACCGGCTGGACACCTCTTCCAGCCTGGTGGCCGCGGACTACCGGGATATCGCCCTGGTGCCCATGGCGGTGCCGCTGCTTTCGGGCCCGGGGGCCATCTCCACCATCCTGGTTTTGACCAGCCGCAGCGAAAGTCTTTGGGAAGACGGCATCGTGGTCTGCGCCCTGGCCCTGACCATGCTTATTACCTATATCGTATTCTGCTTTGCCGAGCCCTTGCTGCGTTTTTTCAAGGAAACCGGCATCCGGCTCCTCACCCGCATCATGGGCCTGATTCTGGCCGCCCTGGCCGTGCAGTTTATCATTGACGGCCTCCAGGCTGCCTTTTTCTTTGTCCGGAACTAATAGAAGTCCACCGGATCAATGCCCCGGTACGCCGACCAGTGGAAAAACAGGTTGCTGGGCAGGCCCTGAAATATAAAGGAATTGGGCGGCCACAGGAAACGTCGAAATATAGCCGGAAACGAATAGAATCTGCGAAAGCAGTCCCAGACGCCTTCTTCACATTCAGCCGGGGTCATGTGGCGGGGGACAAAATTACAAACCATGCCCAGATACTTTTCCGCCTCAGGATTATGAATCCGGCCTTCCTGAGCCAACCGGTTCCACATGGGGGTCCCCCGCCGGGGCGTCGCCACGTTGAAAAAGGCCATGGGGGCCTTGACCCGCTCCAAAAAGGCCAGGGTTTCTTCAAACAGTTCCTTGCGGTCGCCGTCCAGTCCGAACATAAAGTTCAGGGAATAAAAGATGCCCCGCTGACGCAGGCGGTTCAGAAGTATTTCGTATTCCTGGACGGAATTCTGCACCTTGTCAATGGAAGAGATGCTCTCCTCGCAGACGTTTTCAATGCCGATATTGACGTGGAAACACCCTGAAGCCTTGGCCAAGTCCAGCAATTCCTCATCCCGGGAAGTGTTGATGGTCCATAGACAGCTCCAGCGGATACCAAGGGGGAGCAGGGCCCTGAAGAGCTCCTTGGCATAATCCCGATGCCCGGTGAGATTGTCGTCAATAAAATAGACCTTTTTCAAGCCGGTCAGCCGGATGTTGGCCTTGATTTCGTCGACAACCTCGCCTATGGGACGCCGGCGGTAAGTTTGCCCGTAAATGATAGGCACCTCGCAGAAGGCACAATGATAGGGACACCCTCGGGAGGTTTGCGCGGGCACGATTTTTACCCGATAGCGGCGAAAATCCATCAGCTCCACTCGGGGGCGGGGCAGGCCCGTCATATCGTGGAATCTTTCGGCCTGATAAACGGGTTTCAGGCGCTTGCGGGCCGCATCCTCCAGGACTTCAGGCCAAACGGCTTCCGCTTCCCCCGCCACCACGGCATCCGCGTGTTCCATGGCCTCATCCGGGTGAAGGCTCACATGGAAACCTCCCATGACCACGGGCACACGTCGGCGCCGGAATTCGCCGGCAATTTCATAAGCCCGCTCGGAAGTGGCGCAGGTCGCGGTGATGCCCACCAAATCATAGGACCGATGAAAGGGGATGGGACCCAGGCGATCATCACAGATCTCTACCTGATGGCCTTTGGGCGTCAGGCCGGCCAGAAACGGCAGCGTGATGCCCAGAAGCCAGCGGCTGCGACTGCGCAGTGGACGTCCGTCGGGATATTTGGTCGTAGGCTGCACCAAAAGAATACGCATTCGCTTAGAAACAGGCTAAAAAATAGTAATATGGTATTTTATTAAATCGAAATTCTTGATTACAATAGAAAATACCCGGATTACGTCAGTGTTTTTGCACACCCTCATCGGATGAAATCGATTCTCTGCCCCTTGTGTGAAGTTGATCGCACCGCTTTCGTAAGCCGGCGCCGCCGGCAGAATTTGACTGTAACCACGGTTATTTGCCTTGAGTGCGGCCTAGTTTATCACAATCCCGTCATTGAAGACAGTGACCGCCGGGACACCGGGGCCACTTTCCAGGCATGGCACACGGATGCCCGGCCGAGTTCCCGGTATTTTAAAAAACTGGAGGCGCGCTGGGCCAGACAGTGGCCTCTGGTGGGCTCCGTGTTTACGCCGGGGTGCCGGGTACTGGAGATCGGCGCCGGCCTGGGGGTGGTTTCGGCCCACCTCAAGCGCCTGGGCGCCAAAGTGCTGAGCGTGGAGCCGGATCCGGCCCAAGCAGCCTATGCGAGGGAGCATTGGGACCTCACGGTGGTGCAGGCCCGCTTTGAAGACGTGGACCTGACGGGAGAGCAGTTCGACCTGATTCTTTCTTCCCACGCCATCGAACATTTCCAAGACCCGTTGAATTTTCTGGCCAAGGTGCGAACCCTGGCCCACCCGGAAACCGCCCTGTTCTTGGAAACCCCCAATATCCTGGCCCCCAAAGTGAGCCCCGTCAGGCTCTTTTCGGTGGCCCACAACTTTTATTTCTCACCCTGGACCTTGAGTCTATTGCTTGAGAAGGGGGGATGGCAGGTAAGCCGCCGACGCATTTTCCGTCGGGACGCTTTTCAACTCCTGGCCCGGCCGGCGCCGCCGCGGCGGCCGGCGATTCCTTCCCAGGCCGTCCCATTAGTGCAAAAAGCCCTCAATCGCCACCGCTACCTGTACTATCTAAAGCTGCTCTTCCTGTGGCGCAAAATTCCCTGGTGGCAGACTTACTGGATGTACACCGATGATCCCAGGTATGATGACATAATGGCCTTGGAGCTGAGCTGATGAAATGCAGTCGCTGAAACCGAATGACCGTGAGGGGGCTTATTTCTAAAGACGCCCTTACCTTTCCACCGAAAACCGAAAACCAAAAACCGAAAACCGTCTTTTAAGGCTTGCGCAAGGGGATCACTTTGCCCTCCGGACCCGGGCTTTCCGGTTGGAGTGGAGTTTTTGGCGGGACCAGAACCAATCTCACCGGCTTGCCCCCCATGGTGAATTCCTCCCCCTGAATTTGGGCTTCCTCCAAAATCCAGACCAGGGCCTGGGGAGGCAGCGTCAACGCCAAAAGCTCCACCTGATACCATCCTTTTTTGACATCCGGGTTGATATCCTCGATACGGGCATAAAACGCCGGTTGGTTTTCCAGGTATACTAAAACCAGGTCGTTGATGGTGGTCATGACCTTCCTCAAAGTACAATGGTTCGGAAATTTGCTGACGAATTTTTCTCTTTAAGTGTTTTTGCGCCTTTGCGTGCAATATTTTTCCTCTCAAAGACGGGAAGGCGTAAAGAATTATAAAATATGTCACCGACAGGTTGCCCGGTGAGGCAGTCTCACTTTAACAAACAACCCTGGATTTGCAAAATTTCCGGATTATCTAAGATATTAATTGTAATTATCCGGCGGATTTATGAGGAGGCGCGATGGCAGCCGTGGAATTCATTGATCTGAGCGAAGAAATATCCGAAGACCCGCGGGGGTTGAGCTTCTTTCCGTTTAAAAACCGGGTGAGCCGGCCCGACGTTATAATCCCGAATTTCCATCTGGTCTCCATCCAGCCCGGGCAGGTGCGGGGCAACCACGTTCATCCAGGACACCTGGAGTGGCTCTATCCTTTCCACGGGGAGGGGGATTTTATTTGGAAAACCACAAACGGAGGGCAAGCCTCCAGGCGAATTGCCGGACACCGAGTGCTTATCCGCATTCCTCCCGGGATTGCCCACGCAGTGCGCAATGTCGGGGCTCAACCCATCTACCTGCTGGCCTGGCGGGAACCGCTGGGCGAAGCCCAGGGCCAGCCCGAAACCGTGCCCTGTCCCGTGGTCGAGACCCCTTAAAAAGAAAAAGCCACGCACCCGCTCTGCCCGAGCTTTTGTCCGGGGGCGCGGCTGGCGGCTTTAATTTATAAAAGGCTCACAGTTTTACTTAATGGCAACACTGATGCTCGTGCTGGTGATGGCCGTCATCATGCGTATGCTCGTGGCTGTGAGTGGTCGCCGTGTGGGTGTGCTCATGCCCGTCATGGGTGTGAGCCACGTGCTCATGGGAATGCTCGTGCTCATGTTTGTCTTTGCTGTGGCAACACATTTGTTATCACCTCCTCCAAGCTATATTTTTTAATTTAAGATATCTCCTTGCCCGTGTCAATTTTTAAGGGGCGGGTGAACCGCCCCCACAGACGAGCAAAGACGGGCTAATTCCCCGCCGCAGGGGCCAAAGGAGCGGGGGCGGGCTCCACATATACCCAGAGATAGCCGCGCTTATCCACTGGATAAGCCTGGCCCTGCCGGGTTTTCTGGCCGTGCCGCTGGCCCACGGCAATGACCCACCAGCCGGGGCTGTCCAGGGTGCAGGCCAGATAGCCCTGGGCGTCAGTCTTTACCGTGCGGGTGATGAGCGGGGTGTTTTCCTCCCCGAACCGGTCTTTGGGAAGCTTATCCGCGGGCACGAAAAAGCCGTTGAATTTTTCGATCTCCACCGTGGCCCCCTTGAGCGGCTTTCCCTGAAACAGGGCCTGCCCCTGAAAAACCGAGCCCACCGGCCAGCCGTAGGGGCGGGTCAAGGGCACAATTTCCACTTCCAGGCCGACTTTTTGGTCCCAGCCCTTTTCGGCCATGACATGCCAGGGCTCTTTGACAAAGTCCTGCCAGAAGACCTTTTCCTCGGGAATGAAATAGGGCTGGGCTTCCAGGCAAAGGTAATAGTCTCCCACCGCCCCGGGCTTATACGAGACTTCATAAGCCTGGCGCTCCTGGCCGCTCTCCGGGTCTTTCAGTTTGACTGCCTGGACGGACGCCGGCTCTTTCTTGCCGTCGGGTCCAGCCACGAAAAATTTGGGTTCCACCGCATCATAAATGATCATCTCAAAAGGATGGCCCCAAAAATATTGCCAGGTGACCTGTTCCCCCGGCTTGCCGTAGCAGCCCTCCACTTTGGGCCAGTAAGTGTGGAAATGGGCTAAGGCCGCACCGCTGAACGCCAAGGCCGCGGCCAGGGCCATCACCATCGCCGGTATCCGATATCCCGATTTACTCATGCCTTCCTCCTTAAGGGTAAAATAAAAAAAACCACAAAGAACCGGCGCTTTCCTGCGCCCCGGCCTTCGTGGCCCATTCATTCCCAAAATTTTTATTAGCTGCCTTCCGGGGTTCACCCCGGCTTTTGCATCACCTTAGCCTGAGCCCGCTGGCCTGTCAAGCAATTATCGCATCCCGTCGAGCCTCGGGCTTCCACAGCGCGGGGCCGAACTTCGGCAAGGCCGAGTCAGGAGTATTAATCAGGTTTGCTTTAGCCTTGGGCGGAGATTTTGTCAGGTCTCCAAAAATTCACCGAGCCGGTCGAGCAGGGCCGGGGCCAGGGAAGTGCCTCCGGCGCCGTGCTTCAAAACCTGCAAGGCTTTGGGGGAGTCCAGGGGGGCGCGCCAGGGTCGGATGGAGGTCATGGCTTCGTAGGTGTCCAGCAGTCTGAGCAGGGTGGCCCAGGGATGAATGGCCTGCTCCGGCAGTCCCAAGGGATAGCCTGAGCTGTCGCCGGTTTCGTGATGCTGTGCGGCCATGTAGAAAATCGTGCCGGGCAGGTCGGAGAACTTTTCCAGCAGTTGGACGCCCCGTTGGGGATGAGTCCTGATAGCTTCCCGCTCCTCTGCGGATATAGGTCCTGTTTTGGTCCAGAGCTCCCGGGGCAGGAAAACCATGCCGATATCATGGAGCAAGGCTCCCAGGCCAAAAACTTCCGCCTCCGCTGCGGGCCAGCCCAAATGGCGGGTAAAAGCCAATCCCAACAGGCAGACATTGACGGAGTGGGTAAACAGGCCGGCATCATGCCGCCGAACCAACGCGGCCGCCTCCCGGGGACCTGCTTCCGAAAGCAAGGCGTACAGCCGGCGCACGATGTGTTCGGCCAGGTGAAGCTGTCCAGCCGTCAATTTCTCCGAGCTGCCATGGAACACATGCTGTATCCAGACCACGGCAGTGTCATAAACAAAGCGGGCTTTCTCGACGGCGGAGGTGTCGGCGGCGGCCTCCGTCTCTTTCAGGCGGGCAGACAGATAGATTACCAGGGGACCCGCGTCCGCAGGGTCAAAGTAACCCCAGGCCTCCTCAGCTCCCCCTCCTCCGGCCCGGCGATGTCCGAGGGGCTTGAAATAGATGGGGCAAGGCGGCTCCTGGCCGGGCCTGAACAGGCGCAAAGGCACCGGGAAGAGTTCCCTCTCGGCTCCCCCGGTTATTTCACTTTTCTTTTTAAGTATGGGAAGTTGTAAAACCCGAGCCATATTATTTCTCATTAAGTTTTCATTGCGCCGACAACCTCATTAAACCGCCTCCCCTTTCGCCTTTTCCCCTTTTCCCCGTTTCGCCCTTCTCTAAGCCGGGGTGCGGCGCCAGAAGCGGGACCAGGAGCCGCCGGCTGCTTCGGACAACATCCCGGAATCCTGGGGAAGGCTACAATTCTCCAACAACAGGTGGGCGATCTTCTCCAGGTCCCTGGCCGCCTGGCTCTTTTCCTGCCTGAGGGGGAAGGGCATCATCTGGTTCACCGCGCCCTCCACCGCGGGGTCATAGGACAGCCGCCCGAGCACCCGGGTTTTGAGGCTCAAGAAGGAGGCGCACACCTTTTCGATAATCAGGCCGGCCTGGAAATCCTTCTCCTCCTTCACCATGTTCACGACCAGGTAGATGGAGAAATCCTTGAGGAGACGGAGCAGATGCTGGAAGCTTTCGGAATTCGCCTCTTTCAGATGGAGCAGGATATCATTAATGGATTCAACCCCCTGCCCGTGGTTTTTGACGTCCGTCTGCATGAGCAGGTCAAGCACCAGGCTGTCTTTGGCGAACTCCCGGGTTATCTGGCGATACAGGCTGTTTTTGATGAAGCCGTAGACATTCTGGAGGGAGGTGGCCTGACTTGTGAGCATACAGATCTTTCCCGGAGAATAGTTGAAAAAATCCAGGACGTTGTAGGAAGTTCCGGCCCCCAGGTCCAGGAGCACCAGGTCCGCGGGCAGTTCTTCGATCTGGTGGAGTATGCGCAACTTTTGGGCATAGGTGGGATTGGCCGCGCCCAGGATGTCGTCTGCGCCGCAGATCAGGCCGATGCCTTCAATCTGGGTGTCGATGATGATGTCTTCCAGGCGGCTCATGCGTTTGAGAAGAAAATCCTCCAGGGTGTGAGGCGGATAGCGCACCCCCATGAGAGTGTGCAGGTTGGCCCCGCCCAGGTCCGCGTCCACCAGGATCAACTTCTTCCCCAGTCGCGCCAAAGAAATGGCCAGCCCCAGGGTGAAGACGCTTTTGCCGACGCCGCCTTTGCCGCCGCCGATGGCCCATAGTTTTTTGGTCATGGGTGTCTGCATCGCTTTCACTCTTGTGCTTTAGTTGAATAAAAAACCGGGGCTTATTCCTCGGACACGGTGCGGTCCTGCCACATGGCCCAGGCGCTTTTCGCCGCCATCATCAAGCAACCGTAAATGGCCAGGATGCTGCCGTAAAGTTTAAGGTTCTCCGGTCCGAGAAAATACAGGGCCGTGCCGCCGGCCATGGCCCCTACCGCCACCGCGTAGATGGCTTGATGACCGGAGGGAATGAAGCGTCGGGCGTGGACTCTATCCCACTGGTCCCACAGTTCCTTAAAGTCCCGGGGATACCCCTTAAGGCGCTCTTCCAGCGCCTGGCGCACCCGCAAATCCGGCTCAGCCAACTCCAGGGCGATGACGTATGCATCAGCTTGGCCTTCCGCCGGGCGGGTCCAGAGCACGCGGCCCGCAATCCTGCCCAGTTCTTCTTCGGGGTACCGGGGCAGCAAAATGAGCGCCTCCTGACCCTCAAGGCCCGAGTCGCCGATGCTCCCCGAGGCGTCCGCGGCGGTCAACACCACCCCGCCGGCCGACAATCCCTTTACCTCCACCGGAACCGACAGGGGCGCCCGCCCCCGTCTCCTGCCGCCGATTTCCAGGTAGATGCCATCCTGCCCGTCAAAACCGCTTTCTTGTCTTGCCTGCCCGCTCATTGCTGCCGCCACGATCGATACCAGCCTTTCTTGGTTTTTTGCCCCACCAACTGGCGCAGATGGTCCAATTCCTTGGTCCATTGGGATTCCAGCTTGTCACGCAGGGCCTTATTCTGTCGGCACTCCCGCTTGAAAAAATCGCTCAGCGCGCCCAGTTTCCCCAATTCATAAATCATGGTCTCATAGCGCCGCCGCTCCACCACCAGATTCTCATGGGAAAAGCGGCACATTTGGCTCCAGGCTTCATAGATGTCCTGCCATCCCGGCTGACGGCTTCCCTGCCCGTTCGCCGGCTGATTCGACGCAGGTTCCATTTTCTCAGAAGCTGGCGCAGGGAACGGCAGGTCGAAGTCGAAGTCCAGGTCGGCAGGAGAATCCTGCTTGAGGCCTGGCGCACTTGTTGGATTTACCCGCGTATCCGCCTGACTGGACGATTCCCGGGTTTGCCGCAAGGGCGCGCTCTCCGCCTCCCATGGCTGAATGTCATCAAGGCCTGCCAAGGTTTGCTTTATCAGGCCCTCCAAATATTGAGCCCTTTGGGGATGACTGTGGGAATTGCCCAGAGGCGCATGCCACAACAGGCCGAAGAGGATCCGGGAATCCTCCAGATCCGCGGCTTTGGCGGTCTGCAACAAGCGTTGGTAATAGCGCTCCGGGGATGGGGCGGGCTCAAGCAGCGCCTGGAGAACCTGTGGATGTTGGCTGATGACCGGGTAAATTTCGCTCCAGGGCGGCGAGGCCGGCTCGGATTTCGGGGCGGCCTGGGGCATTACCGGGGCGTGCTCCCGGATGAATCGGCACAGACCGGCACTGGGTCTGGGGGGCGGCGATTCCCAGGGCGGTCTGAGCCACCTCAGGTTGCTTTGTGCCCTTGGTTCCAGGGAAGGAGGCGCCAATACCACCCCGCCTTCGCCAAATACCATGATCTGGCAGGATTCCAGGAAAAAAGAAGACGGCGGCTGCCAGCCCTTGGGCAGCGTGTAATAGTGCTGTTCCCGCTCCAGCCCGACTTCGGCCACGCACCCCGAACACCACTCGCCCCTCTGGTTGAAGGGGGAAAGACTTTCGGCGCGGTGCACTTCCAGCACCAGCAGGCGGGAAGGAGCGCCGGTGCGCACCCCCAAATTCACCTGGATGCCTTCGAGTCCCAGCCGGGCGAGCTTGTCCGCCCAGAGTTTTTGATTCAGGCTGAAATCCAGGTCCAGGGCGGGCTCCCCTTTGAAATTTACGGCCAGCAAGTCCCACCCCAGACGGAGATATTTGGTCGAGTACTGGACCAGAACCTCGCTGTAATCCAGGTTATTTTTCAAGTTGAGAATCTGGCAGACTTCCTCTTCCCGGATGCCGGCGGAGACCCGGCGGAAAGCCGTCTCTTCATGGAGATCTTTGCTCTTCATCCTGAAGGAAACCTTGCCGATAACTGGTTGTCGCTGCGATAAAAAGCCGAAAAGAAGAACTTTCCCAGGTCTTCAATATTTCAGCGCGCCTGTATCTCCTTAAACCTCCGGCTATTACCTGTTATCGGCTTGACATCTCAAGGGCATTAATTTCCCGGCTTGCTTCCTAAACATCGACGCTCCGGTAGGAGCCGGGTCTCCCGGCCCTTGCAGCCATCGACTTGACAGGTCTGACGCCGAAGCCTATAAATGACAGCCAGGACCTTGGAAGGAGCACTCATGACAGAGTCATACAAAATTAATCTGGACGAAACCGACCTGCCCCAGGCGTGGTACAACATTCAGCCGGATCTGCCCAAGCCCCTGCCCCCCTACCTGCATCCCGCCACCAGGCAGCCGCTGGGACCCAAAGATTTGTCCGCCATTTTTCCCATGGCCTTGATTGAGCAGGAAATGACCCAGGAGCGCTGGATCGCCATCCCGGACGAGGTTAGGAATATTTATCGCCTGTGGCGCCCTACCCCTCTTCGCAGGGCCAGGCGACTGGAGGCGGCCCTGAACACTCCGGCCCGCATCTACTATAAGGACGAATCCGTGAGCCCCGCGGGCAGCCACAAGCCCAACACCGCGGTGGCCCAGGCTTACTACAACAAGGCGGCAGGCATCAGACGACTGGCGACGGAGACCGGGGCCGGTCAATGGGGGAGCGCCCTGGCCCTGGCCTGCAACTTCTTCGGGCTGGAGTGCACCGTCTATATGGTCAAGGTGAGCTATTACCAGAAGCCCTATCGGCGGTCTCTCATGCAGATCTGGGGGGCCGCGGTGTATCCCTCGCCCACCGAACTCACCAACGCCGGCCGGCAAATCCTGGCCAAGGACCCGGAAACCTCGGGCAGCTTGGGGATTGCCATTTCGGAAGCGGTGGAAGACGCGGCCACCCACGAGGATACCAACTACTCCCTGGGGAGCGTTCTGAACCACGTGCTGCTGCACCAGACCGTGGTGGGGCTGGAAGCCAAAAAGCAGTTGGCCCTGGCCGGAGAGGAGCCGGACATCCTCATCGGCTGCGTCGGCGGCGGCAGCAATTTCGCAGGCTTTGTCTTTCCCTTTGTGCCCGATAAACTCAAAGGCAAGGAGAGGCGCTTCATCGGGGTGGAACCCACCGCCTGCCCCACCCTCACCCGGGGCGCCTATGCCTATGACTTCGGCGACACCGCGGGCTTAACACCCCTCATCCTGATGCACACCCTGGGGCACTCCTTCGTGCCGCCGGGCATCCACGCCGGGGGTCTGCGCTATCACGGCGACGCGCCGCTCTTGTCCCTCCTGGTGCATGAAAAGATCATCGAAGCCCGGGCCTACGCCCAAAATCCGGTGTTCGACGCGGCCCGCCTCTTCGCCCGCACCGAGGGCATCGTTCCGGCCCCGGAGACCGCCCACGCCATTAAAGCCGCGGTGGACGAAGCCGGGCGCTGCCGGGAGACCGGGGAGGAAAAGTGTGTCGTCTTCAATTACTCAGGCCACGGGCACTTTGACTTGGCGGCCTATGACGCTTATCTTGAAGGCAAACTGGAAGATATGGAGCATTCGGACGAGGTCCTGCGGCAAGCCCTTAGGGAGCTTCCTCAAATTCACGGAAGGTAAGGAGGTGAAACCGGCCAGGTCTTTGAGTCTGCGCGATTTCTTGGCTGTGAAAGGAAAAGCAGTTAACCAAGTTTGCTAAAGGAGAGCGCGCCATGAAAAAAGCGTTGGCAGTTATTGGCTTGATCCTTTTCCTGTCGACCCTGGCCTACGGGGCCGTCAAGACTTACCAGGTGACGGGTCCGGTGCTGGAGGCCACCGACACCATGATCGCGGTTCAAAAAGACAAGGAGCGCTGGGAAATCGCCCGGGATGCGAATACTAAGGTCACCGGCGACCTCAAGGTGGGCGAAAAGGTCACCGTGGAGTACCGCATGACCGCCACCAAGGTGGAGGTCAAGGCGGCCAAGCCCAAGGCGGAGAAAAAGCAAAAGTAGCTTTTTAGAAAAACGGGATAGAAAATCGGGGAGCCGGTTCTGGTGTCCCCGATTTTTTTGGAAGCAGGGGCCAAGGGCCGCCAGGGGTTAGGTGGCAGGAGTCAGGGGTTAGGGTTAGGGTGCTGGAATCTTCGCGATGAAGCTTTATGATTTTCTCGTGATTGCTCCGATGGTTTGAGTGATTTCTTCCATTTTATTTTACCCTCTCCCCCAAACTTGAAGCTAAAGACCTCAGGAAATTTTTTTATTCCCATCAATCCAACAGGGCCAGGAAGGTTCCCAGGCGGCGTTGCTCCCAGGCGCGCTGAATCACGTCGGCGGTAAAATCCGGCAAGGCCGCGCTGGTCAAATCGGCCAGCGAGACGAAGCCGGCCCGGTCCACATCGGAGCCGGGCCTGAGGTCGCCCCCGGCATACTCGCAGACAAAATCGACGAGCACATAATGATAGGGAATTTTGTCCTCGGCATCCCGATAGATGCGGTCCAACACCGCGGAAATTCCCAAAATCCTGATGCTCAGGCCGGTTTCCTCCCGGACTTCCCTGGTGATTGCGTCCTTTAAGCTCTCCCCCAATTCCACCAAGCCTCCGGGCAGGCTCCAGAAGCCTTTGGCCGGCTCCTGGCCCCGGCGCACCAGCAGGACCTCGTCGCCGCGAAAAATCACCGCGGCCACACCAACCAGGGGCTGGTCGGGATAGAGGCGATCCATTTGAGTGAGCGGTCAGCAGTCAGTAGTCAGTAGTCAGTAGTCAGTAGTCAGTAGTCAGTAACAAGTAATAAGTCGGATCACTTTTTTTGCCATCAAATTTCCACCCTAAGCGAGCGCTTCACCCGGATCGCCGCGGCGCCGCCCACCGGGCAGACGTGCTCGCAGTGGCCGCAGCCGATGCAGCGGTCCGCATGCACCACGGGCAGCCTCACCGGCATCTTTTCACCTTGGCTGTTAAAAACTTCCGCGGTGTTAAAAGTGATGGCCTTGGGGGCCACCGGGCAATGCTCCTCGCACACCAAACAGCCGGTGCCCTCGCTGTAAGGGATGCAGCGGCTGCGGTCAATGGTGGCCGTGCCTAATACGGTGGCCTGCTTGACAGCCAGATCCAGCATGGGGATGGCCCCGGTGGGGCACACCTGGCCGCACAGGTTGCAGGAATGGGCGCAATAGCCCATCCTGGGGATGAGCCTGGGGGTGTAGAGACCCTCGAGGCCGGCTTCGAAAAGCACCGGCTGAATCCCGTTGGTCAGGCAGACCTTCATACACTGGCCGCAGCGGATACAGCGGGACAACACCTCCGCCTCATCTTGGGCCCCTGGAGGCCTGATCAGGTATTCCTCGGGCCGGACGGCCAGCGAACCCAAGCGGACAAGCGGCACCGCAACCACGCCCACAGCCAGGGAGGTGACCACCTGCCGGCGTCCCAGGTCCAGAGGCGCGCGCGGGGCTTTCCGCCGGAAGGTGAAGCCCACCCGCCCCTGGTCGCACTCGGCCAAGCATTTGAGGCAGAGCTGGCACTCGGCACTGGAATGGGACGCGGGTTTCTTGAGGGGAGGGCCGGGCGAGGGTGAATTCCCCGTCTTCCCCTCAAGCTCCCCTCCCAACCCACTGTACGGGGTTGGGGGAGGGGGTTCAGGAGAGGCGGCAGGGACGGTCGGCGTCTGGCCCACTTCCCCGAAAGCTCCCATTTTACAAGCCTCCGCGCAGTCGCCGCAGTCCGGGCACAGGGCATAGGGTTTGCGCCGCAAAAGCGAAAAGCGGGCCACCAGTCCGTATAGTGCTCCCAAGGGGCACAGGGCCCGGCACCAGAACCGCCGGTCCACCCTTTCCGCGGCCACTATCAGGGCAAAGAGAATAAAGGTAAGCACCGGCAGCAGGTAAACCAAACCCCGGAACGGCAGTACAGTGGTCTTCAAGAATTGGTAAATCGGTTCGCTCACGTAAGTTGCCGGCGGCCCCAGGCGGTAGAGCACCAGCCCGGCTTTTTCCACCCCGTAGTTGAAGGCCGGGTAAAAAACGATGGCCAGAGTGCGGTACAGCAGGGAGAGGGGGTCAAACAGACCCACCAGGTTCAAAGTGAAAGGGGCGCTGGCCAACAGGGCGATGAGGAGGTAGTATTTCCCCCGGCGCCAGCGGTCCGCCACGCCCCCGTCCGGGCGGGGCCTGAAAAGAAGGCGCCGGCAGCCGTCCAGGGTGGTGCCCAAAGGGCAGACCCAGCCGCAGAAGAAGCGTCCCAAAATAAAAGTCAGGCCCACGAACGCCAGGGCCCACCAGAGGCCGGCGATGAAGGGGCTGAATGTTAACAGGTGGGCCGCCAAAATCAGCGGGTCGAAGCGGAAAAACAGGTCCACCGGCCACCTGAGGATGTCCTGGCCGCTGTATTCTGCTTTCAGAAAAAGCGTCACAAACAGCAGAAAAAAGAAAATCTGGGTGCCGCGCCTCAGCCAGACCCAGGTTTTGGATGATATGGAGAAGTTTTTGTCGGTCATAATTCGTTCATGCAAGAAGCTTTTGCCTGAGAACCTCGGGAAAAGCGCGTAGGGGCGGTTCGCCGACCGCCCCTACGCCTCGTCTGTTCTCTTGATTTTAGTTACACAAACTTGATTTTGTTCAGGTCCATCTCGCCCCGGTTCAGCTCAAAGGCCTTGGTGATATGCCCGATGTCCGCGGGTTTCAGCCCGAACAGGGTGGCGCCGAAGGCGTCCAGGGCCACCGGGTCGGGGCCGGCCAATACCAGATTTTTCACTTCCACATCCTCGATATTGCCTCCTGACGGACCGTTTCTCAGGAGGATGCGGGTGCAGTCCAGGACATGGAGGTCGGGGCGCAGCACCAGGTTCATGTCCGCGATGTTCTGGTGCAAGCCCACGTGGCAGCGCCCCCGCCACCCGCCGATGGCGCCCATCATGTTCTTCAGGCACATGGTCAGGCGGCCTTCGCTGTGGTGTTTGGCTACCGGGATATTAATGAAGCAGTCGGCCTCCAAAATGTCCTTATAATAATACCACTTTTTCAGGGACTTGGCTTTTTCGGCCCTGACCTCCACAAAGCGTCGCTCGTCCACGAACTCCACTTTGACCCGAGGGTCCTTGAGGTCCCCCACCGCGGCCTGGATGCCGCTGGTGGCATAGGCTCGGCGGGCGTCATGGCAGGTATGGTCCAAAACTTTAACCTCTTTGGCGCCGGCTTCCAGGCACAACTCCACGACTTGGCGCACCACTGCGGGGTGGGCGTTGGCAGCCATCTCCGGGGGCCGGTCCCAGGCCATATTGGGTTTGACTACCACAGTTTGGCCGGGGTTGACGAATTTTTTCATGCCGCCCAGCTTCTGCACGGCTTCACCGGTTATCTGGGCCCATTTATCACCCTGCGCTTTGGCGATAATGGCCTCCGGCTTGTCCGCCGGGGCCATGGCCCAGAGTTCCTCCGGCATTATCAGCCACTTGCCGGCCCCGGCCGCCAGGCCCAGGGCCGCCGTCTTTTTCAGAAATTCCCGCCGATCCATTTAGATCCTCCTTAAAAGGCGGTTTGCGGGTATGCGGTTTCTGGTTGTTTTATACCCGAGTCAGCACCTTAAACTTAATCATCCGGGCAGCAATGTCAGTCGTTTTATATAGAAAAATCGCAGGCAATCGGCGCCGGCAAGGTTTTTACAAAGATTCACCCAAAACCCCATGTATATTATTTTGACTACATGAACCCCTGGTTTGCAAGTTTTTCTTGACAAATAACCGGATTTCTCTTATTGACTTTATGGTCATTTGACTGACTACAAGGTCATTTATGAAATCAAAACCCACCAAAAAAGAAGTGGTGACGGCCTTCCGCACCCGGGAAATTCTGACCGCGGCCCGCGAAGTCATGGAGCGCCTGGGGGTGGAGGCCGCCACCATGGACGAAATCGCCCAGACCGCGGGAATAGCCAAAGGCACCATTTATCTTTACTTCCAGGGCAAGGAGGAACTCATCCAGGCCCTGATGTCCCAGGTGGGGGAAAATATGCACCGGGATCTCAAGGCCGTCATCGACACTGCTTTTTCACCCCGGGACAAGCTGCCCCGGGTGCTGGCCGTGCTGGTGGATTATCTGGAACGGGAGCGCGCCTTGTTTCCCATCTATATGCGGGACTTCGCCCATTGGATGGTGCCCGGCGGCCGTAAGCGCTTCGGCCGCATCCGCGAGCTGGAAGGGGAGATTCTGGCGCTGCTCAACCATTTGTTTTCCGAAGGCGTCGCCACCGGGGACTTTATTCCCGCGGACCCCAAACTGCTCACCTTTCTTCTGCGCAGCCTGGTGCGGGGCGTGGGGTTTTACGGGATGGCCGAAGGCCGCAGCGAGGCAATAAAAGAAGCGCTGCCTGTGCTGGTCACTTTTATGTTGTCGGGATTAACGCCACCGCCGGCATCGACAGCTGAGGTGCACTCCTGATGCTCGCCATAAAATTTCTCATTGTCAGCCTGGCCGGTTTCCTGATGTGCAGTGGGGTCGCGAATCTGGTCCTGGCCGATGAGCCGCCGCGCCGGTTAAACCTGCAACAATCCCTGCAATTGGCTTGGAAAGCCAATCCCTCCCTGCAAATCAGCCGGGTGGAGGAGCTCATCGCCGGCCAGGAGGTGGTGCGGGCCCGGTCCGGGCTGCTGCCGCATGTGCAGGCAGACGCCAGTCAGACCATCTACGACAATCCCGTTAAGGTGCAGGTGAGAGGATTGGAGACGCCCATTGGACCTGCGCCGCGGGTGTCAACTTCATTCCCCATGACCAACAAAAATTTTTGGACCACCGGGGTGACGGTGGATCAGACCCTTTTCGATTTGGGCACCATCTCCCGCTACCAGGCCGCAGTGCTGGGCAAAGCCGCCACCCGCCTGGATACCGCCCAGGTCAGGGACAACCTTTTTCTCAATGTTTGCCAGGGGTACTTCCGGGTGCTGCGGGCCGAAAAAATGGTCATTGTGGCGGAGCAGGAAGTGAAACAGCTTAAAGAGCACTTAAGCGACACGCGCAACCTGTACGAGTTCGGTCTGGTCACCTTCAATGACGTCCTCCAGGCCGAGGTGGCCCTGTCGGATGCCGAGCAGCGGCTCATCA
This sequence comes from Deltaproteobacteria bacterium, assembly GCA_030018495.1. GTDB lineage: Bacteria > Desulfobacterota > Desulfobaccia > Desulfobaccales > 0-14-0-80-60-11 > DTHB01. The sequence goes on from JASEFS010000004.1 coordinate 124,691, forward strand.
CCGCAAAAAACGATGTGACCAATTTAAAGTCGGCCTTGAACAAGGTCATGGGCCTGCCGGTGCCCACGCCCATCACGCTGGCGGAGGAAAACAAACTGGTGACCCCCGCCTTGGACCTGGAGCAGGCCTCGGAGACAGCCCTGAAGCAGCGGAGTGACCTGGAGGCCGCCAAGCGGCGCATCGAACAGGGAGAGAAAAACATCACCCAGGCCAAATCGGGCTATTTTCCCCGGGTCTTTCTCCAGGCCGGCCACACTTTTCAGCAAAACGACTCCTGGCTTCACGAGCACCAGTACTTTGCCATTTTCGGCATGCAGTGGAGCCTTTTTTCCGGGTTCGACACCCGCGCCCAGGTCAACCAGGCCCGGCAGCGCCTGCAGCAACTGCACTTGCAGCGGCAGGACCTGACCGAGCAGATCCGCCTGGATGTGCAAACCGCCTACCTGGGGTTAAAGGAGACGGCCGAACGCATCAGAGTGACGGAGAAGGCCGTGGCCCAGGGGGAAGAAAACCTGCGCCTGAATAACGAGCGCTATAAAGAGCAGGTGGGCACGGCCACCGATGTTCTCGATGCCCAGACCTTGCTCACCAGGGCCCGGGTTAATTTCTTCAACGCCCATTACGACCACCAGATGGCCAAGGCCCAGATGTTGTGGGCCATGGGGGGCATTACTGAACTAGTGGATAACAAGAATGCCGAAAATGTCCCGTAGAACCACGATTCGCATCAGCCTGGTGATCCTGGTCCTGCTGTTGGCAGGGGCGGGGGTGGGATACTGGTACTATCTCCGCATCTTCGTGAGCACTGACAATGCTTACGTGTCCGGCTATGTGGGTGTGATTTCCCCCCGGGTGCCGGGCCGGGTGGCCCAAGTATTCGTGGATAACAATGACTTTGTGGAGGCCGGTCAAACTCTGCTCACCCTGGAGCCCCAGGACTTCGAAGTGGCGGTGGCCCAGGCCGAAGCCAATTTGAACCGGTTGCGCCAGGACCTGGCCAGCATGTATGTGAAGGTGGCCAAGGCCCAGGCCGAAATTAGCGAAGCCCAGGCGCATCTGAATCAGGCCATCACCGACCGGAAGCGCTATTCCGGTTTGTATGAGCGGCGCACCGTCTCCCGGCAGACCCTGGACCAGGTGAATACCCGCTATAAGGTAGCGCAAGCCGAACTGGACCAGGCCCGGCAGGAGCACCGGGAAGCCCTGGCCGCGATCGGCGGCTCCACCGCTATCCCCCTCACTGAACAGCCGGCCATCAAGGAGGCCGAAGCCCGCCTGAGGGAGGCCCGCCTGAGGTTAAGCTATACCAAGGTAACCGCGGAGTTTCCGGGCTATGTCACCCGGCGCCAGGTGAAGACCGGCAACTACGTGCAGCCGGGCCAGCCTCTGATGATGCTGGTGCCTCTGGATTATCCGCAGCTCTGGATCGAAGCCAACTACAAGGAAACCCAGCTCACCAATGTCTATATCGGGCAGGCCGCCACCGTCAAGGTGGACACTTACCCGGACACTCAGTTCGAGGGGCGGGTTGAGTCCATCATGGCCGGCACCGGCGCCGCCTTTTCCCTGCTGCCGCCGGAGAACGCCACGGGCAATTGGGTCAAAGTGGTCCAGCGCATCCCGGTGAAGATTGTCCTCAAACCTCCTTACCCTGAAAACAAGCCCCTGCGCCTGGGCATGTCCTGCATCGTCACCATCGACACGCGGGAGCGCCAGGGGCTGCGTTTGTTATCACTGAAACATGGCGGTTGAACCCACAAGTTTGCAGATGATGGCCGGCATGGGGCGAAAAGGCGGAAAGGATTTGGAACGAAAGTCGGCTTCCTCCTCTTTCCCTTTTTCCCTTTTCGCCTTTTCCCCCGAGTCATGGTAGCAAGGTCCGCTTCCCTCCGGCGCCATGGCCATCAATAACCAATCCCCTCCCGCCGTGAACAAATGGCTGGTCACCATCGCGGTGATGGCCGGCACCTTCATGGAGATTGTGGACACCACGGTGGTGAACGTGGCGCTCCCCCATATGTCCGGGGCTTTGTCCGCGGGGGTGGATGAAGCCACCTGGGTGCTGACTTCGTACCTGGTCTCCAACGCCATCGTGCTTCCCATCACCGGTTGGCTGGCAGCCCTCTTCGGCCGCAAGCGCTTCCTGATGATTTGCCTGGCCCTGTTCACCGGCACTTCCATGCTGTGCGGCTCGGCCCCCAACCTGGGAAGCCTCATTGTCTTCCGCATCTTCCAGGGCTTGGGGGGCGGCGCGCTGCAACCCATCTCCCAGGCGATTCTGCTGGAGACCTTTCCGGTGCAGGAGCGGGGCATGGCCATGGCCATCTGGGGCATCGGCGTGGTCATCGCCCCCATCGTCGGGCCGGTCCTGGGCGGCTGGATCACCGACAATCTTACCTGGCGCTGGGTGTTTTACATCAACCTGCCGGTGGGCCTGCTCTCCCTGGTCATGACCTGGTTCTTTATCTTCGACCCGGAGTATGTGCGCAAGCAGCGGGCCGGCAGCATCGACTACATCGGCCTGGGCCTTTTGTGCGTCGGCCTGGGGGCCCTGCAAATCGTGCTGGATAAGGGCGAGCGGGAAGACTGGTTTTCCTCCGCGTTCATCGTGCGGTTGGCCATCGTGTCCGCGGTCTGTCTCGTACTTCTGATTTACTGGGAACTGAAGCACCGGCACCCGGTGGTGGACCTGCGCCTGTTCAAGGAACGCAACTACGCCGCGGGCGTGACCATCATGTTTTTCTTCGGGTTTGTGCTGTACGGCAGCATCGTGCTGCTGCCCCTGTTTTTGCAGACCCTTATGGGCTACGATGCTACTCTGGCGGGGTGGGCTTTAGCTTATGGCGGCATAGGTTCGCTCATGATCATGCCCATTGTGGGGCGGCTGACCGGAGTAATTGACAGCCGCTGGCTCATCGGCGCCGGGTTGCTGATCAACGCCCTGGCCGTATATCTCATGAGCCAATATAATACGCAGATAAACTTTTTCTGGGCCTATTTCCCCCGCTTTGTGCAGGGCTTCGGCCTGGGGACCACCTTCGTCTCTCTTACCACTCTGACCATGTCCCGCATCTCCCAGGAAAAAATGGGCAACGCTACGGGCATTTTCAATCTCATGCGCAATTTGGGGGGGAGCTTCGGCATCGCCACGGCCGCCACGCTGTTGTCCCGGCGGGCCCAATTCCATCAGAGCCATCTGGTGGAGAATCTGACCCCGCTTTCCCTGCCCTTCCAGGAATGGCAGCATCGCATGAGCAACATCTTTCCGCAACTGGGCCCTCACTGGAGCTGGTGGGAAAGTCGGGAGGCCATGGCCGCGCTTTACGGCGAGGTGCAACGCCAGGCCCAGATGCTGGCTTTTTGCGACGATTACTGGTTCTTCACCCTGATGTTTTTTTTCCTCCTGCCCCTGGTTTTATTGATGCGCCGCCTGCCCCGGGCGGAGTAGTGGATAGTGGCCAGTGGCCAGGGGTCAGTGGCCAGGAGTCGGGGGCCAGGGGTCAGGGGTCGGGGGTCAGGGGAGGTTTTATTGTGAGGGTTCAGGTTTATAGTTTGTAGACTTAAAGGCGAACATGACAGCCTTAAACCTCGTTCCCAAGCTCCTGCTTGGGAACGATATTGGCGCCCAAGCTCTGCTTGGGCTAAATGCTGCTTGGGCTATGGTGCGCAATGCGCACTTACACAACTTTGAACCTTGAACCCACTGACCACCGGCCACTGGCCACTGACCACTGACCAACATGCGCCGTTTCAATCTCATACTTTTGGCCGTCGCCACCGTGTTTCTCATCTGGCTGCTCCTGGAAATCGGCTGGAGCGCCCTGGCGCGCCATCTGAAGCAGATAGGCTGGTGGTGGCCTCTGCTGCTTTTGCCCTATGGCGTGGTGAACTGGCTGGAGGCCCTGGCCTGGGAATTCCTGCTCTCCACCAAATCGACCCATGCCCGGGTAGTCTTCCTCTTCTGGATCCGCCTCGGGGGCGAGGCCTTGAATCAGCTTACCCCCACCGCCAGTCTGGGCGGCGAGCCTTACAAGGCTTCCCGCCTCCAGGCAGTGGGTCTGCCCTTCGAAGAGGCCACCGCCTCGGTGGTTATTCACAAAGCCATGAAGGTGCTGAGCCTGTTCCTGTATATCCTGATCGGTTTAATGTCGGCGCCCCTGCTTCTGCCTGAGGTCTCGTCCCACATTTATGCCTTGACGCTGGCCGCGGCCGGCCTGGGCGCGGCTATCCTGGGTTTTATCATAGTGTCATTAAATGCCCCCGCCACCAGGACTCTCAAGCTGCTGAAGCGCCTTAAGCTGTGTCCCAAGTTTCTCAAAGACAAGGAAGAAGATTTGGCCCGCCTGGACGCCCGCCTGGCGTCTTTTTACCGCAGCCATCCGGGCAAAAGCGGGGCGGCTTTTTTGCTGTTGTTCCTGGCCTGGTTGGTTCACGGGGCGGAGGTGTACCTGATTTTTTGGCTGCTCGGCCACCCCATCGGTTGGGGGTCGTCTCTGTGTCTGGATGCCCTGACGATGATCTTCACGTCCATCGGCTTTTTCATTCCCGGCTCCCTGGGCTTTCAGGAGGGGGGCAACATCCTGCTGGCTTTGGGATTTCACCTGGGAGCGGCGCTGGGCGCGGCTTTCAGCATCGTGCGGCGCATCCGGGAGGCTTTTTGGATGGGTTTGGGCTTGATCGTCACAGCCCGTTATTAAGGCGGAGCCGGTTTCAGGCGGATGCGTATCCTAAGTATAGGCAGAGTTCGCCCCATGTGAGCCCTGGGTTGTATTATTTTTTTGACGGAAAACGGAAAACCGGAAACTGAAAACTATTATCAGACATACACCAGGGGCGGGGCGTCGTTCTTGCGCTCCACGATTTCGCCGATCACATAGGCCTGCTCATTCAAGCCTTGGAGACGCAGGAGGACGTCTCCCACTTGCTGTTTGTCCACCACCAGCACCAGCCCTATGCCGTTGTTGAAAGTACGCAGCATTTCTTCATCGGTGATGCCGCCCTTTTCCTGAAGCAGGCGGAAGATCGGCGGAACCGGCCAGCTGCCCCGATGAATTACAGCCTGGCAGGATTTGGGCAATATCCGGGGAATGTTGTTGGTCAGGCCGCCCCCGGTAATGTGAGCCACTCCGCTGATGGGCAAATCGCGCTGCACGTTGAGCACGGTTTCCGAATAAATGCGGGTGGGTTTCAGGAGTTCTTCCCCCAGGGGCACCCCCAACTCCGGCAATTCATCGGTGACGGAGTAGCCGTGACGTTCGAACAGCACCTTGCGGACCAGGGAGAAGCCGTTGGAGTGCAGGCCGCTGGAGGCCAGGCCGATGAGGCGGTGGCCCACCGTGAGGTCCGAGCCGTCCAGGAGCTGCTCCCTTTCCACCACGCCCACGGCAAAACCGGCCAAGTCGTAGTCCCCGGGCTGGTACATGCCGGGCATTTCGGCGGTTTCCCCGCCGATCAGGGAACAGTGGGCCTGACGGCAGCCGTTGGTGATGCCTTCAATAATCTGTATGGCCACCCCGGAGGCCAGTTCCCCCATGGCCAGGTAATCCAGAAAAAAGAGCGGCACCGCACCATGGACGATAATATCGTTGACACACATGGCCACCAGGTCGATACCGATGGTGTTGTGCCGCTCCATCATGATGGCGATTTTGATCTTGGTGCCCACGCCGTCGGTGGCGGAGACCAGAACCGGGTTGCGAAAGCGGTTCACATCCAAGTGGAAAAGGCCGCCGAATCCCCCGATTTCGCCTAAAACTCCGGTGCGGTGAGTTGATTTCACCAGAGCGCGGATCGATTGGACAAAGGTGTCCGCCTTGTCGATATCGACCCCGGCATCCTTATAGGAAATGGATTCGGACATCTCCCTCCCCCCGAGAGAAACGATGTTTGAGTCTCGCCTGTTGTCCCGAATTATTTAATGCTGGCGTGATTGCAGCGGCAAGCTCAGGTCATTTTCGCAGTTCCGGCAAATGCTCTGGGACGGTATCTGCTCTTCAGGAATATAATTTCCACATCTGGGGCAGCAATTATCGCCGGCAAGGCAGTAATCTCCGCCCTCGATGCGAATGGCTTTACCGTTCACCAAGGCGTCGGCCACGGCCCGGTGGGCCTTGGCCAGCATGCGGGTCACTGTGGGCCGGGAAACCCTCATGCGGCGAGCCACGTCTTCGTGGCTTAGGCCCTCGAAATCCGAGAGCCGCAAGGCTTCCAGTTCGTCCACGGTGATCTGCGCGTGTTCCAAGGTTTTCAAGGGAATTCCCTGGGGCTTGAAGAACGTCACCCCGGGTTCCCGCCCTACCCATCGACATTTTCTTGGTCTTGACATAATCAGGCTACTTTATCTAAGGTGTCATAAGTTTTAATGCCACCTCCACCTTTTTGTCAAGGAGAAAAACCCCATGTGAAAGTCAGGGAATTTCCTGATAAAAAGGGGTGGGTGGCGTAATTTTCCTTTCCGCCAGGGAAACGAATTATGATTAATTATACTAGTTCTATAGAATACCGCCAATATATTGAAGAATGCGCCCGGTTTCTGGAGTCTGAACTCCCCCTGCGGCCGGAGTGGGGCATCATCTCCGGCACCGGGCAATCACTCCTGGCGACGCGCCTGGAGGCCCCGGGGGAGCGACTTTATCATGAGCTGCCCCATTTTCCCCGGGCCACCAGCCCGAGCCATGAAGGCCGGCTCCACTGGGGGCGGCTGGGCGGCAAAGAGACGCTTATTTTTCAGGGGCGCTTTCATGCCTATGAAGGCTATTCCTTGAAACAGGTCACCATGCCGGTCAGGGTCATGGCGGCCCTGGGCGTTAAATACCTGCTCATCACCAATGCCGCGGGGGGCCTCAATCCCCTCTTCCGGTCAGGCGACCTGATGCTCATCTGCGACCATATCAATCTGATCGGAGACAATCCCCTGGTAGGTGAAAATATCGACGCCTGGGGGCCTAGATTCCCGGATATGAGCCAGGTTTATGACCGCGGCCTGATGGAATTGGCAGAGGCCACGGCCCTGCGCCGCGGCCTGGCCCTGAGGAAGGGGGTGTATGTTGCAGTCAAGGGCCCCAGCCTGGAGACGCCGGCGGAGACGCGCTTCCTCAGGCTTATCGGCGCGGATGCGGTGGGCATGTCCACTGTTCCCGAAGCCATCGCGGCGGCGCATGCAGGCCTCAAGACCGCAGGCATTTCAGTCATCAGCAACGTTAATCTGCCCGACGCCATGGTCCCCATTGCTCTGGAGGACATCATCGCTACGGTAGCCCGGGCCGAGGCTCGGTTAGTGGAGTTGCTGGAAGGAATTCTGAAGGAAGCCTGAAGTTCCGGGCAGGGTTCTACTCAGCGCCGAACCTGAGGAGTCACATAAAAGAAAGGAAGGGAGCCGGCACGGCTGTCCCTTCCTTCCTGGCTACACCGGGTGAAAATCCTTTACTTCTCCTTCTTTTTCTTTACCGCTTTCGGACCTTTGGCTTTTTTGGGCGGCGGCCCTTCAGATTCCCAGGCGCGGGCGCCTGACGGAGCGGCTTCCACTTCCTTCGCCGGCGCCGGTTTGCTAGGAGGCTTTGCCGGTTTGGCCTTGGGCTCTTCAGCAGCCTTTGCGGCAGGCGCGGCAGCCGCCGCTGCCGGCGGCGGGGAGCCGGCCGGCGTCAATACATAGACCCGGTTCTTGGCCGAGAGTTTTTCCAGAGATGCCCCGCAGGAAGCACAAGCTTTTAAATTAAGGGGGTTACTCGCCTGACATTTCGGGCACTTAAGCCACAGCCCCATCTAAATCCTCCGCAAGTTTTCGTTAGCAATAGCAAACCAAAGCCATTTTTTCAAGAACTTTCTTTTACTTAAATATGCCCCGTTGCCCCGTCAATCACGCGGGCACACTCCGGCGGTAAAACCCCTCGTTTTCAGGACAGCTCTTGACTTTGCGGATTATCAGGAAGAACTTATAGACATCGGCAGTTATCAAATCCCTCTTCAGGAAAGAGTCCCTTATGCAAAAGCGAATCATAGCCAGTGGTCAGGCTGCCGCGGCCATCGGCCCTTACAGCCAGGCGGTGGCCGCAGGGCCCTTTGTCTTTGTCTCCGGGCAAATTCCTCTGGACCGCCAGGGAAAGATGGTCGAAGGAGATATAGTGGTCCAGACGGTGCAGGTCCTGGAAAATCTCAAGGCGATCCTGGCAGCCGCCGGCCTGACGCTGGCGGACGTGGTTAAAACCACGGTTTTTCTGGCAGATATGGCCGATTTTAGTGAAATGAACCGGGTTTATGGAGAATTCTTCCCGGAGAAGCCGCCGGCCCGCAGCACCGTTCAAGTGGCAGGTCTGCCCAAAGGCGCGGCGGTGGAGATCGAAGCCATTGCCTTAAAGAAGCAGTGGCTTCCTAAAGCTTAAGCAGGAATGAAGAATTTGCTGGCCCGGCACCTTTGCCGTGAATTGATCAAACGTCCTTTGCCATTATATCAGGTTGTCCTTGATAGAGGAGGAGAGAGATGGCCGTTTTAAAATTTCGGGTGGCAGGCATGATGCAGCAAGGCGGCTTTGTCTGAGTCGGATGCCCCGACGCGGTACGCGCCGGCATCATGGCCCTGCCCGGCATCCATGAGGCAACCTATAATGCCGAACAGGATATCTTTGAAGTTCGGTACGAAGAGGGGCGGATCAGCGTCCCGGCTATTTTTGCCGCAGTGCACCAAGCGGGGCGGCAAATGGGACGGGAATATTTGCCGGAGGCGCTCGCCTGAAGGTCAAAGCGAAGAAGCCGCGGCCGGACGCCACCATGCCTTTTCCGAAAGTTGGGGACCGGTCAGGGACAGGCCTTTGGAGAAGATAAAGCCCGCTTTTATCATTCCCGAACCTTCTGAGGGTCAAACCTCGCCGCCCCTTCAGCTTCGGCCGCATCGAGGTGTTTCTCCAAGCCCTCCACGTATTTTAGCAATTTGGCCTGTTTTCCGGGCTTGACCTGTTTGATTTTGTCCTTGGTCCTGGCCACCTGCTTTTTAATTTTATTCAATGGGGCGTTTTGCTGTTTCGGGCCATCCTTCTGCTGCCGGTCCGCCATCGGCTTCTTGCCCGGGGCAGGCCTCTCCTCTTTGCCGCAGCCCGCCAGCAGGGCCACGCAACAAAGGATGAAACCGGCAAAAACGAGCTTCTTGATAACGCCCCCCTGTCGCATTTGACCCGAAGCAATGAACCTCAGAGGTGTTTGGCCCGAGCTAGGCCGGAACCATTTTCTTCTTCTCCCGGTCCCAGTGACGGTGCTGCCCAATCGCTTCGCAGAAGCTCTTCACCCGCCTTGAACGAAGGGGTAAAACTGCTGCGCGACTCGGATGTCAAGGGGGTGAGGCCAGGGCACCAATCTTTATTTGTCAAGTAAGCGGCTGAGGAGGGTTGTCAACAAGCTGAAGAAGGATATTGGCGCGGAGGTCTTCTTATTGAGGGGGTACAGGAATTTCCGATATGATCCGGAAAGTGGTCCGATAAAAGCAAGCTCCCCACCTGCCCCCTCACGCGAAGGGGCCAGGTGGGAAGCAAACTTTAACCGCGGCAGGTTGCTGTTATTTGGTTTCGGCAGGCTTTTCACCCGCAGGTTTTTCTTGAGAGGGTGCGGCGGGTGGCGGCGGCGGAGTTTCCCTTTTTTCCATTTCAGGCCTGGCGGCTCCGGGTGCTGGCGTCGGAGCTGCCGGTCGTTCAGTTCCCGGTGCGGGAGCCTTGGCCGGTTCTTCCTTCTTGCCGCAACCGCCTAAAAAGAGGGTCAGGCATAGGGCACCGAGGAAAAGCATAAAGATCCGCTTCATGTGATCTACCTCCTTTGCGCTGAGTTTTGCCGATTATAAGGTTTAGGTTGTCGATTTCCCCCCATCTCTTAGGAAAAAAACTACCTTAATTTAAGGATTAACGTGTTATGGGTTATTGTCAAGCCGAACTGACAAAAAATCTAAACTAATGATCGCGTATATCCGCAAAAATCAGGGGCAGGGGCTCGCCCGGACGCCAAACGGGGGGACTGCTTGTGGCTCAAAGATCTTCAGGATCTTACCGGCAGTCCTTTCTGGCGCAGGTAGTCCTTGGCGGCCCGGATGGATATTTCCCGGAAATGAAAAATGGAGGCGGCCAGCACGGCGTCGGCTTTCCCTTCGGTTACCGCGGCGTACAGGTGCTCCAGGGTTCCGGCGCCGCCGGAAGCGATGACCGGCAATCCCGAGGCCTCTTTGATTTGGCGCGTCAGTTTCAGGTCGTACCCTGCCTTGGTGCCGTCCGTATCCATACTGGTAGGCAGAAGTTCCCCGGCCCCCAAATCCCGGCATTGTTTGGCCCACTCAATGGCATCCTTGCCCACGGGGGTGCGGCCGCCATGGGTCACCAGCTCATAGCCCGAAGGCATATCGGGATTGGACCGGGCGTCGATGGCTACTACCAGTCGCGGCGCGCCGAAGGCCCGGGCCATTTCCGAGATAAGCTCCGGCCGTTTCACCGCGGCGGTGTTAATGCCCACCTTGCTGGCCCCGGCCACCAGCAGCCGCTCCATGTCGGCCACGGAATGCACGCCGCCGCCCACGGTCAGGGGTATGGAGATGGCGGCCGCCACCTGTTTGACCAGTTCCAGGGTGGTCCGGCGGCCCTCCACCGTGGCGGTGATGTCCAGAAAGGCCAGTTCATCGGCCCCTTCTTTCTGATAAAGCTGGGCGTTCTCCACCGGGTCCCCGGCGTCCCTCAAATCGACGAAATGAATGCCCTTGACCACGCGGCCGTCTTTGATGTCCAGACAGGGAATGATGCGGATGTATTTCATACCATCTCCTTTACAGGCATATTCAAACACAGGTAAATATAGTACTTTGGTCAAAAAAGATGAAGCTAGAGTTTAGAAGCAATTGCAAACGGCTAAATCGGGCCTTCCGTCATTCTGAGCAAAACGAAGAATTTAGCCTTGGCAATAAGTTCTAGATCCTTCACTTTCGTTCAGGATGATTAATATAGGTTTTGCAATAGCTTTTAGCTAATTTGTTTTTGGGGAGGGGCCCAATTGTAATAAACTCCTGCCCCCCAGCCCATATCTCGGGAGCACAGGCTTCCAGCCTGTGAAAGCACGGGCAAGATGCCCGTGCTCCCGAAAAATAATTTGGCTCAGGTTGGGAGGGGAAATCGAAAGAGAATCTGCGGTCCCCCGGCCCTTCCTCCGAGGTAAGCAGCCGTTTCCTTTAGAATAAAATTTTGCAAGGGAGTGTGACATGCGATCCTTCCAAAATATTTTAGACAATTACCGGTTTATTGATCAGGAGATGGAAGTTCTCAGAGGCTTGCAGCCGGTGATTGAGCCGCACGCCGACCGCCTGGTGGAGGATTTTTATCAGTTTTTATTGGAAATGCCCGATACCGCCGCGTTTTTGGAAGATGCCGCCAGGCTGGCCAGTCTGAAGGCCTCCCACCGGGAGTGGCTTATGTCGTTGTTCCAGGGGCCCTTCGACGAGCGCTATTATGCCCGCCTCCGGCGCATCGGGCATGCCCACGTGCGCATAGGCCTGTCGGCGCACTTCGTTTACGTCAGCATGAACTTTATCCGCCAGCATCTGAAGGACATCATCATCCGGGAACTGGCGGCGGAACGCCTGGAGGAGAGCCTCAAAGCGGTGGACAAGATCCTGGACCTCAACCTGGATGTCATCGCCCGCACTTATCATGAAGAGGCCATGCGCAAAGTTTTCCTGTCCTACCGCCTGGACGACGCGCTCATCCGCTTCGCCCGCCGCTTCACCTTCGGCCTGAATCTCCTGCTCCTGGTGGGCCTCATCGCCCTGTCCGCGGGGATGGCGGTGGTGCTGCTGCACGATGTCAGCCTCATCTTCCGGGGCTATACCGAAAAGGGGCTGGTGGCCGCCCTGGGGTCGCTCCTGGTCCTGTGGCTGGCTATTGAACTTTTGGAGGCGGAGATCGACCGCCTCCAGGGAGGCGAGCTGCAGTTAAGCCTCTTTGTGGGAGTGGCGCTGGTGGCCTTTATCCGCAAGGTCCTCATCGCGTCCCTGGCGCATGAGGACATTCAGGTGGAACTCGTTTACCTGGGAGGAATTTTGGTCCTGGGTTTGATTTTCTGGCTGATATCCCGCACCGAACGCCGACGCCGGACGTGACCATCAGGCAGCCGGGCCGGCGGGAGCGGGCGCCGGGGCTTCACCTTCACCGCCGCTTACTCCCGGGGCTTCGGCAAAGCGCAGGGACAGGCGAATGGTAACCGTGGTGCCCCGCCCCACCTGACTGTCCAGGGTGATGGTTCCCCGGTGTTCATCCACAATCTGCCGCACAAACACCATGCCCAAGCCGGTGCCGCCGATTTTCGTGGTGTAAAAGGGGACGAAGACTTTATCCACCACGTCTTTGGGCATGCCGCGGCCCGTGTCTTTGATGATCAGGACGGCAAAACTTTTCTCGATAAAAGTCCTGACCGTGATGGTGCCCCGGGAAGGTGTGGCTTCGATGGCATTGCGCAACAGGTGCGCCAACGCGACTTTCAGCAGGTGGGAGTTGAGGCGGCCGATAATGGGCTCGGGGTGGATTTCGGTCACCAGTTTGAGATGTTTGGAGTCGACTTCGGGGCGGATGAGCACCAAGGTTTCCCGGATAATTTCGTTGAGATCGACCTGGGCGAAAAACGATGACTTTCTTTGGGCCAGGGTCTCGAAGCGCTCCACCATGTTCTCGATGCGCTTGGCCTCTTCCGCGATGGCCATGAGCCAGGCCCGGGTGGGGTCGTCGGTGTCGGTTTTCTTGAGAAGCCGGTGACTGAAGCCGCCGATAACGTGGAGGGGGTTCCTGATGCCGTGAGCCATGCCCAGGGCCATCTCGCTCATGGTGCGCTCCATCACCAGGGCTTCCATTTCCCGGTTCAGGGCCAGGATTTCGTGGCTGGTTGCTTCCAACTGATGATGATCGGCCTCCATGCGGCGGTAAAGGCGCTGGATGCGGTGGAAAAACAGGGTTATGGTGGCAATGGCCACATAGATGATGGAATCGAAGCCGCCGAAAATCCGCCTCATTATGTTCAACCGGCCATCCAAATGCTGGAACCTGATTAGATCCTGGATGCTGTGGGAAATAAAATGGGAGAGGGAGAAAAACACGAAGGCCAGACACATCCAATTGAGAAAAAGCCAGAGCGCGTTTTCCGGGTCATCCCGCATCAGGCGCCGGGATACGGCATAGGCCATAAAGGAAAAGACGACAACCAAGAAGGAGCCGATAATTCCCGAAAACCAGATGGGCCAAAGGGGCAAAGTGATCATGACCGCCTGTACTCAGACTCCCTGGAGAGCGCCAGCAAGCCGCGATAAAACAGGTAAAAAGCCGGAGGAAGCAACAGAAAATGGTTCAGCCGGTGGATATAAAACAACCAGGTGCGGGTATTTTCCATGACTAGGCGCCGGGACATGCCTTCCCCCATGATAATGGGGTTGCTCAAGGCCCAATCAATGGAATGGCCGATAACCGCGTCAAGGTTCCAGACAGCAAGCAGCCAGCAGGCCCAGATGAGGCTGCGGAACCCGCCGGTCTCGTGCAATTCCCCACGATACATTTCTTTAATAAAGAAGAGAATGGCTCCCAAAAAAAGCAGGTGGGCGATCTGATGGACGTAGGAGCCTTCGGTGGCCCATTCGAAAAGCGAGAACGCAGCCTGAGCCGAGGCCGGCAAAAAGAAGACAAAAATTAGGGTTCCACCAAAAACCAGGCGATTAAAGCGTCCCATGACATTGCGCCCTATATCTCATTAATAGTGGACAGACAAGGACTTGTCAATCAAGATGATGCGCCCTGTACATTAAGCCGGGCATGTATTGCTGCAAGCCATTTCAAAATCTCGGACAGATTCAACCTTCGTACCCCAACATGCGGATGGCCTTGGGGTCCCGGCGCCAGTTCTTCCAGACCTTCACCCAGAGGTCCAGATAAACTTTGGCATCCAGCAGGACCTCCATTTCCTCCCGGGCCTCCTGGCCTACAGCTTTAAGCACCCTCCCGCCCTTGCCGATGACAATCCCTTTTTGGGAGTCTTTCTCCACGTAAATTACGGCGCGGATGTTCACCAGGTCCGGACGCCGGCTTTCGTCGAATTCCTCGATGACCACCGCCACGGCATGGGGGATCTCCTCGCCTAAATGGTGAAGCAGGCGCTGCCGAATGAGCTCGCCCACCAGGAAGCGCTCGGTCTTGTCGGTCAGTTGGTCCTCGGGGAAAAGCGGCGGGGCCGCGGGCAGCCGTTTGATGATCTCCTCCAGGAGGGCCGGCAGGCCGTCCCGGTACAGCGCGCTGACCGGCACCACGGGGGCCTGGGGAAAAGTCTCATGGTAAGCGGCGATAAGGGGCAGAAGGGCCGGTTTGGCCACCAGATCGATCTTGTTGATGGCGACGATAAGCGGCTGTGCCAATTCACGCAGATGCGGGAGCAGCACCTCGTTGCCGGGGTCCGGCGGCCGGGGGTCCACCAGCCACACCACCACGTCGGCCCCGGCCAGGGATTCCAGCACGGTTTTGACCAAGCTTTCATGCAGGGCGCTGCGGGGCTTGAGGATGCCCGGGGTGTCCAGAAACAGGAGCTGGGCGTCCGGCCGGTTAAGCACGCCCAGGAGCCGGTGCCGGGTGGTCTGGGGCTTGGGTGAGGTGATAGCCAGGCGTTCTCCCACCAGCTCGTTGAGCAGGGTGGATTTCCCCACATTCGGGTAGCCGATGATGGCTACATAGCCGCATTTGAAATCAGAGGTCATGCATTATTATAGGAAAATTTTGCGGGTCAGGCCAGCACAAGCGGGCCGCTTACCGCCGGACGCGGCGGCGGGTCACGACGAGAATGATTATGGATAGAACCGTGCAGGCCCAAGCGAACACGTCGCCGAAGCGGCTGTAGATGCTGCCGCCGGGAAGCCAGGGCAGTTCCATGGTGTGGGCCGTGGCGATGTTCAGGGCGGAAGTCCAGAGGATTTTGCCGTCCGGGGCGATGAACGCGGAGATGCCGGTATTGGCGGAACGGGCCAGGGCCACCCTGCCCTCCACCGCCCGGATGACCGCCATGGACATGTGCTGGTAGGGAGCGCTGGTTTCCCCGAACCAGGCGTCGTTGGTGATGTTGACCAGAAGGCGCGCCCCGTTTTTCACCTGGGCCCGGGCCAGATAGGGAAAAATGGACTCAAAGCAGATGAGCACTCCCACCGGCCCCTCCGGCATAGACAGAGTGGCGCCCACCGGCCCTTCGGCGAAGTCACCGATCATGGGCACCATTTTAGGGATAAAAAAGAAGAGCCGCTGCAGGGGGACGTATTCCCCATAGGGGACGAGATGGGCTTTGTCATATTGTCCGGCCACTTCGGCCTTGGGGGTCAGCAGATAGGCCCGGTTGAAGTAGCGTTCGCCTTCTCTGGTGAGTTCCCAGGCCGGGGCCCCGAACAGGAGATAAGCCCCGCTCTGCTTGACGATGCCCTGGACCTTGGCGGTGAAGTCCGGGGTGCGCACAAAGAAGAAGGGGGCTGCGGTTTCAGGCCAGATGATGAGCCGGGCGCCCTGGCTTTGCCGGGTCAGTTCGGCATACCGGTCCAGAGTGGAATGGACTATTTGGGGGTTCCATTTCTCGCCCTGCTTGATGTTTCCCTGGGTCACAGCCACTTTAATCTTGGGGTGGTTGGCGACCGACTGCTTCACTGTTTCCAGGCGGTTGGCGCCGTAGCCCACGCATACCATGATGAGCAGTATGGGAAGAGCCTCAAGGCGCATGCTGTGTTTTATTGTCCCGAATCTCCGGTAGCTCATGAGAAACAGGAGTATATTCACCAGGACCACCAGAAAGGACAGGCCGTAGACCCCGGCCACATCCGCGGTCTGGATAAGCATGGGGTGGCGGTAAAGGCCGTAGCCCAAAAGTTCCCAGGGAAAGCCGCCGAAGGGGAAATTGGCCTGGAGGAATTCCAGGACCACCCAGAAAGCCGGGGCGAACCACAGGGGGCTGACGCCGCGCTGCGCGACCCAGGCCACCCCCGCGGCCCAAACGGCCCGGTAAAGGCTCAGGACGCCGGCCAGGAGGAGCATCACTCCCAGAGCCAGGGGCAGGGGAAGCTTTCCGAAGACGTGGGTGACGTAGGCAATCCAATATAACAGCCCGGAGTAAAAGGCCAACCCGAAAACATAGCCCAGCCAGAAAGCCCGCTTGGGGCGCTGTTCCTGGAGAGCCCAGAACAAGGGCCAGAGGGCGATGGGCAGGAGGTAGGTCTGGTCCCATTTGGGAAAGGCCGCGGCCAGAAGTAGTCCGGAGATTATGCAGGCCAGAAACGGAGCTGAGCTGCGGCGGGAGCGGGAAGAAGCTGGAGGCGCGCTGAACAAAATGTTAAGTACCGTTTTTGGTTTTTGGTTTTTGGTTTTTGGTTAAAAATTGCGTCTGGTTTTGTCGTGCCCCGCGTTAACCATTGCTGGCCATAAACTTCTTAGGCGGCCGGCGGGGATTCTTCGCCCGGTTCAGGCGCAGTCATGGGTCGCACCAGCACCTGCTTGGCCCGGCGTTCGTCGGCCTCCATGACCGTCAGTTCGAGACCGTCGATAACCACCTTGTCGTCCACTTGGGGCACCCGGCCCAGCAGGTGGATCAAAAGACCGCCCACGGATTCGAATTTCCCCTCGGGCAGGCTCTCCAGTTCGAGGTCATAATAATCCATGAGCTCTTCTATATCCAGGCGGGCATCCACCAGGACCGCATCATCTTCCTGGGGAATCAGGCGGGGCTCGGCCTGGTCGTATTCGTCGTAAATCTCCCCGACGATCTCTTCCAAAATGTCTTCGACGGTGATGATGCCGGCGGTGCCCCCGTATTCATCGATAACCACGGCGATTTGAATCTTGCGTTCCACCATGTCGCGCAAGAGGTCGCTGATCTTTTTGCTCTCCGGGATGAAGTACGGAGTGCGCAGCACCTGGCCCAAGTCCTGTTCGCTTTCCGGCTTTCCCCAGAAAACCAGCAGGTCTTTGACCAGGAGGATGCCGATAATGTGGTCGATGTTGCCTTCAAACACCGGCAGGCGGGAATGGCCCTTTTCCATCACCAGGGCAATGATTTCATCCAGAGGGGTATGGCGTTCCACCCCGACGATATCGAGGCGGGGCACCATGATTTCCCGGACCAGAGTCTCGCGGAACTCGAAAATGCTCTCGATGAGCTCTTTTTCCTGGCGGGAAAGCAGACCTCGCTGCTCACAGGCCTGAATGAGGTTCAGGATTTCCTGTTCCAGTTCTTCCGGCTGGGATATGGTCCGGTGAGTGAACCAGCGTTGCCAGAGTTGTTTGAACAAGCTTGGTCGGGGACTCTCGCCCTCGTCCATGCTTAGCCTCGCATCTGCTTGCGCTCTTCTCTGAGCAGGCGTTCCACCGCGTCGACATTCCGGGGGAATTCCAAACCCCGGTCCAGCAAATGCAGCTCGTGCCGGCCGATGCCGAACAGTTCGGTGACGTAGGTCAGCGCCTTCTGATGATCGAAATGTTTGCAGGAAAAAATATCCAGACTGAGATACCTTTTCTCAGGATAGGTGTGAATGCTGATATGGCTCTCGGCGATCAGGACAAACCCCGAGATGCCCCAGTCTTCCGGCACCGGAGCGTGATATTTGAAAACATAGGGCGGCATGATTTTGGTCATCTGGATCACGTCGGGGCATGTGTCCAGAAACTCGTAAATCAAGTCCAGGTTCGCTAATTGCTCCTGGCTGCACTCATAGCCGTCAAGGGTCAAATGCAGGCCATAGCCGAGAGCAAAGTTTCTCAAGTTAGTGTCCTCCTCGAACCAGGCTGAAAAAGCTTAACGGTACCTACCTGACTCGATAGCCCAGCCGCCGGGGCCGCGTCATGCCTGCTGCTCGGCGGGTCGCTGGATTCTCGGTTTTAAACGAAAATTACCCTTACCCTGAGGGAAAGGGCTGAAAAGGAGCGCCACCTGTTTTTGAAAAATCACAGTTAAGTCAAACTTATATAACCTTAAGAGCCCTGCCGGTCAACCCCTTTTTTGGAGAGACCAGCGGCATTTTCGCTAATTTAACAGATTGCCTATTGACGCGCCTGAGATTGTTGGTAAATTAACCGGATAGCCATTTCCCAGAAGGAGTTCGCAGTGGCCCAGGTCGCCCCTTTCCGGGGTCTTTATTTCAACAAGGACAAGGTTAATTCCATGAGCCGGGTGGTGACGCCCCCTTATGACGTCATCCGTCCGGAACAGCGGGAGGTTTTTGCCGCGTCGCATCCTTACAACATGGTTCATATAGACCTCCCCCAGCCCCTCCCCGGCGACACTCCGTTAAGCAACCGTTACAGCCGGGCAGCCGAGCTTTTCGGCCGCTGGCAGCGGGAGGGGGTGTTTCAGCGGCAGCAGGAGCCTGCTTATTACTACTGGGAAACTGCTTTTGAACTTGACGGCAAAAGACACACCCGAGTGGGACTGGCGGCCCTGGTCAGGCTCGAGCCCTTCAGCAAAGGGATTATTTTACCCCACGAGCAGACTTTTTCGGCCCATAAAGCCGACCGCCTGGAACTCATCAAACATTGCCGGGCGCACTTTTCACCCATTTTCGCTTTGTTTCCCGACAAGGGAAACCGCGTTTTGCCGGGTTTGCGCGCCTGCCTGCCGGCTGAGCCGTTATTCTCCTTTACCGATGTGGAAGGCCGGGACCAACGGCTTTTTCCGGTGACTGACCGGGACTGTCTCAAGGCCGTCTATCAGGCCCTGCTGCCTGAGCCGCTTTTCATCGCCGACGGCCACCACCGCTATGAAACCGGCCTGGCCTATCAAAAATGGGCCAAAGAACGCTATCCCGGCGCTTCGCCCCAAGCCCCGTTTAATTACATCCTCATGTATCTCGCCAATCTTTACGATCCGGACCTGGTAATCCTCATGGCCCACCGCCTGCTGGGCGGCCCCAGGATCAAAAAGCATTTGGACGAGTATCCGCTGCTGGGGCGCTTAACGGAATATTTCGAAGTCACGCCCCTGGACGGTCCCAAGAATGACACCGACGCTTACGCCCGGTTTATTAAGGAAAACCTGGCCTTGGCCGAGCCGGGCGGCACGGTGTTCATCATGTTGGGGTTCGGTCTGAAGGCTTGGCGGCTGAGGCTCAGGGAAGGCATAAGGCAGAATATCCTGGGACGGCAGATGCACCCCGCTCTGGCCCAACTGGATGTGGCGGTATTGAATTACCTGGTTTTCGACAAGATTTTGGGTTTGGACGCCAAGGCCCAGGACGACCCCGAGACCTGCAAATATTCCAGCAGCCTGCCCGAAGTCCTGGAATTTCTGCGCCGCAAGGAGGCCAATCTGGCCTTTGTCCTGAATCCCACCCACATTGACCAGGTCCGCCAGGTAGCCACCGCCGGTCTCATCATGCCCCGAAAATCCACCTACTTTTTCCCCAAGGTGATGACCGGCCTCATTCTCAATCCCATCTTGCCCAACGAAGAGATCGT
This sequence comes from Deltaproteobacteria bacterium, assembly GCA_030018495.1. Classification (GTDB taxonomy): domain Bacteria; phylum Desulfobacterota; class Desulfobaccia; order Desulfobaccales; family 0-14-0-80-60-11; genus DTHB01. The sequence continues at coordinate 144,151 of JASEFS010000004.1, forward strand.
CCTGCCGGCTTGAGAGGTCCTCGGCGGACTCTTGCCAGCCGGAGAAATTCATTATAAAATAAAGACTCTCTTTCCGCGAGGGTCAAGCTATGGAAAATGAAGCAAGCCGTTGCCAGGGCCGCATCCTGGTGGTGGATAAGGATGACTGGTGCCGGGAATTCCTTACCCAAGTCATCAAGCTCGTAGGTTTGGAGGATTTCCGCCTGGCGACCAGCGTCGAGGAAGCTCTCGCCACCTTGCAGGAATGCACCTATGACCTCGTCATCACCGACTTCAAATTGCCCGATTTCAACCTGCTGGTGGAAAACCTTCGGCAACGCTTCCCCACCACCCGTTTCATTCTCATGGTTCATCAGCGGAATCAAACCCAGCAGATTACCTATGTGGAAAATATGGAAATCGTTATCAAACCGCTCTGTTTTGATGAAATGGCCCGTAAGATCAGAGAAGCTATTCATCAGAAGCAGCGGTTCAAGCTGGAGGAAGAGATGCGCCGTCTGAAGGCGGAAGTTTTCCGGCTGTTTTCTTAAGCTTGGGAAGTTATCAGGACCAATGAAAAACCGCCAGTAACGGCGGTTTTTTTGTGAACCGGATTATGAATTAAGTATTAGAAGCTATTTCAAAACCTTATATGCAGTGGAAGATTGTCGGTCATTTACTCCCCCTCACCCTGCCCTCTCCCCTTTGGGGAGAGGGCAGGGTGAGGGG
>JASEFS010000037.1 GCA_030018495.1 Deltaproteobacteria bacterium
CTTGAGCATCTCCTGAGCCGCTTCGTCCATTGTCAGCTTTTCTAATTCGGCCATAAAAATGTATCCTCCGGTTCTTCTTTAGACACAGGGGACCTTCATGATCCCTCTGGCGAGGCAGAGCCCGATGCATAGGCAGAAAAGCTGTTTGCCGGGCCCGTTCCTGGTGTTTCTTTGGTTGATTTGAGGGGCAATCAGCCCGCCATTTCCTGGATGTAGGATTTTACCAGCTTGACCGCTTCCGGATGGCGCATGATAAGAAGATCAGACCCCGCCAGGAGCAAGCTCACCGCGGTAACCGCTTCCATGAGAATGCCCCGTTTGGCCTGGTCACCCAGCTCCGGAGCTTCCGCATTGGAAAGTTTGCACTCCTTGACCTTCCAGACTTCGTTGGCCATATTGTTGATGATGGGCAACTGGAGCTTTTCATCTTCCTGGGTCAACGCGGCCATGCGGTCCCGCTCCATGACGGAGTAAGAGTACTCCAGTCCATAGCCCAAACCGCCGGTGGTGGGATCAACCAGAATCTGGCTGTCCTTAACCCCCAATTGACCCAGCAGGATGTTCAGCTGTTTGGCCAGGTTGACGTCGATGGGGGTGTTGGCCACCACGGTGTGGTTGTAACCCAAGGCTGCGGCCCCGATTTTCTTGTAGTTTTTGTCCTGTACCGGTCCGATGCTGATAGACATGCCTTGGCAGGCTTCAGCTACTGCCGGCAACACTTCCGCGTCTTTTTCCACATTAGAGGTGCCGTAAACGATGAGGGGCACATCGATGGCTTCGGCCACTTTCTTGGCAGTAGCCGCAGCCGCTTCGGGAGAAGCATCCTGGCCGTTGGGGTCGGTGCTGACCAGTATCAGCGCGATGGCATCGGCACCGTACTCGTTGACGCATTTCTTGGCCCAGGCTACCGGGTCTCCCAGGACGTCCTTAAAGGGCTCCTTGGCCGGCTCCGCCCAGTCCTCTCCGGGATCGACGTCCCAGACTTCCATGGCAATTCTGGGAAGATTGGGCATCTTTCCTTCAAACACGTAAAAAGGATATGAGGTCTCGCCCCCCAGGGTGATGGCTTTGCCGCCCTTGCCGATAGTTACAGTTTTGATGGAGCCAGAATACACTTGTTTGGGAATCTCGAATGCCAAAATCGTTCCCTCCTTATTTTTTCCGGAATCCCGCGCATCCTAACCTGACAGAGGTCTAGACATTGTGAAAATAATAATTTATTAGTTCACCTGTCAAGCAAAAAATCACGCCGCCAATCGTATCTTTGGTGAACTTATGGCAACAATTTGGGAAAAATGGCGTAAGCCGCCTTTAAAGCGGAAGACTCAGGCGGAAGGTTGAAAGTAGGACGACCCTCGCTGTCGTACTCAGCAACCAATGGATCATCAGGGATCATGCCGATCAGATCCAGGTCTTGCGTCTCGATTTCGGCCTGAGCTTTGGGACTGAGGCCATTCGTGGCGCGATTCACAATTAAAGCGGCCTTGCCCTTGAGTATATTGAGTTGTTTGGCCAAATCCTGGAGGCGCCGGGCGGCCTGGATGCCCCGCCAGGATGGGTCCGAAACCAGGACCAGGCGGTCCACATTCTTGGTGGTCAGGCGGCTTAAGTGCTCCATTCCTGCTTCATTATCCATGAGAATGTAAGGATAGTTTTTGGAAAGAACGTCCATGTAGTGGGCCACCAGGTTGTTGGCCGCACAATAACAGCCCGGACCTTCAGGCTGCCCCATAACGATGAGATCGAAACCGTCGGCTTCCACCAGGCTTTGATTGATCCGCATTTCAATGAGCTGGTCTTTGGTGATATCCACCAGACCGCCGCCTTTTTTCATTTCTTCCCGGGCCTCGCCGACGGTGTGCTCCACCTGAAGTCCCAGAACCTCGTTGAAATTGCTGTTGGCATCGGCGTCCACCGCCAGGACCGGGGTTTTGCCGTGCTCCACCAGATAACGCAGAAACATGGCGGCCACAGTGGTCTTGCCGGTGCCTCCCTTGCCGGCCATCGCGATAAGGAAGCTCAAGAGATTTCCTCCAGTTAGGTAAAAAAGTTTTTTTCTTTACTTTATTCAGAACAGAGGCGGGTCGTCAACACTATTAGTGAGTCCGGGACTTGAAGCATGCCTCCTGCTGCGCCCCTCAGCATGTGAAAAAGTGCAGGCGGGAAGGTTTCCCGGAAGCCGCCGTATTCTGAGAATATCTCAAACCGGCCGCGGGCCGGCTTTGACAAAAAGCTTGCAATCCGTCCGGCCCACAGGGATAATTTTGGAAGAATCAGCCCTTTACCTATGTTTGGGGGATCGTCCAACGGCAGGACTGCGGACTTTGGATCCGCCAATGGAGGTTCGAATCCTCCTCCCCCAGCCATTTTTTTACGAATATTCCGTTTTGTTATCTCCTAATTTTCTGTCCTCAAACCGTCCCCGAGTCCTTTTCTGCGGCAGGCCTTCCATTTGGCATGGGGAGGTAAATTTTGGTTTCAGCAGGTTGCGGAGGCGCAGATATATTATTATCTTTAGTTTTTGTTCAAAAGGTTAGGAGACAACAACGCCCGTTGATGCTTCGGCGGCCGGTTGTCCGGTTTGAAGGCAGCCCCTCCCCGCCGGAGCAATTCACCTCGGACTTTAAGGCTGACGCGAGATAATCCCGATTTAAGAAAGTTTCTTGAAACCGGCGGAAGCTTATGAAAGCTATACTTTTGTTTAGCAGCGCGCTAATTTCATTGTTGGTTTGGAATGCGTCAACTCAGGCGGAAGGAATAGAGCAAAGGAATCATATTTACAGGGAACTGGCTGAACAGAAGAGGATGACGACAGGAGAGATAACTAGTGTTTACGGCGTGCCGTGCGTTGAAGTTATGCTGAATAGTGGTGAGAGCATAAGGACATTTGTCCATTCCATACCTTCATTAAAAAGAAAGTCCCACATAGTTCAGGACAGAATTGCTCTCCTCAATAAAATGCACTATCTGGTGGTTGTAGACGGGCCGGGTAATATCAGCACCGATATTAACAAAATATTTGTGCCGCTCGACTATTCGATCGAGCCGAAAATCCTGCCTGAGTTTTTACGTGAGGCGGCTAATCACAAAAAGTACATCCTTATAGATTTACGCCAGCAATACTTGGGTTTATACGAATGGGGAAATTTGAAACATGTATTTCCAATATCTTCCGGAACCTCCAAACGGATGCCCTTCAAAAAATTCGTGGTATTAAACATGGACGAAATTCATTACTCCAGTAAATATGAACAGGCGCCTATGGATCTCGCCCTGCACATCGGCAAGGACTATTTCATTCATGAAGGGATAGTTCCTGGATATCCTGCATCTCACGGCTGTATCAGGATATTCCCCCTGCATGCCCGTTTTCTTTTCTATAAATGGGCCAAACCGGGGATTCCCGGGAAAATCATAAGTTAAAGTCCGCTGCCCAAAAGGTTAATTTCTTGTCATCTGATACTCCAATCCTGCCAAAACGTAAGCGTCTCTGAGCCGAAACAGCCATTGGTCAACCGGATCATACCGGCATATCAAGCTTCTCCGAATATTATTTTTTTTCCGAGCGGGTTTTTCTTTGAAATATTTCAATCAAAAAATAGAAGGGGAAATCCAATGCAAATATCTGATTCGCCCATACTGAAGGCCATTCATGAGAGGCGCAGCGTCCGACAATTTATGGAGGCGCCGGTTTCCCGAGATTTGATCATGACCGCTATTGAAGCGGCTTCATGGGCCCCCTCGGGACTTAACAACCAGCCCTGGCGCTTCGCAATTATCTGGGACAAGGCCTTGCGGGAGGCCCTGGCCGCCCTCACAAGGTACGCAAATATCCTGCAATCGGCGTCTGTCCTCATCGGCGTTTTTCTGGATAAGGAAAATTCATACGATTACACCAAAGACTGCCAGGCTGTCGGGGCTTGTTTGCAAAACCTGCTCCTGGCGCTCCACTCATTGGACCTCGGAGCGGTCTGGATAGGTGAAATTCTCAAGAACAAGGAGCGTGTCATCGAGATCCTGAAACTTCCGGAGCAGCTCGAGCTCATGGCCGTAGTGGCTGTGGGGCATCCGGCCCATCGGAACCAGAAGTCACACAGGCTGCCGCTGGATAAGCTGATTTTGCTGGAAAAATAGTAAGTGTGCTGCAAGGGGCCCATGATACCTCACCGTTTGATGATCCGAAGCCTGCAAGCCGGCTGTCTTGACCGGCAAAAAGCCGCCGCATTTTGGAAATTTTTCCCCACCAGGGCCTTTTCCTGGTTGCCCCTCAAATCCGAAGGATTATTTTTTATGGTAACGACATTTGCGCCTTGCCGTCTTTGCGAGAGAAAAAATATTTCACGCAAAAGCGCAAAAAGGCTTAAAGAGAAAATACGTGAGTAAATTTCTGAACTATTGTAATAAGTTCCTCCTCGGGAGGAAAACTTGGTACAGACAGCAATATGAGATAAGGAGGAGCAGCGTATGAAGGTCGGAGAATTATATCAAACCGCGGACTGGCAGACGGAAAAGCATGTCCCGGTCATTGACTGTCCCGATGAAGTAGCATCCGGCGAGATGTTCGAAGTAAAAGTAACTCTCGGCAAAGAAGTCGCGCATCCCAATACCACCGAGCATCATATCAGATGGATTCAAGTTTTCTTTAAGCCGGAAGGGGACAAGTTTTCCTATCAGGTGGCAAATTGCGAATTCACCGCCCATGGCGAATCGACGGAAGGGCCGAATACGGGCCCGGTATACACCCATCATGGGGCCACTATTGCCATGAAGACCAACAAGCCGGGGATTCTCTTCGCCACTTCGTTCTGCAATATTCACGGGCTGTGGGAAAATTCCAAGGCCATTAAAATAAAGTAATTCTTCAGACGGGTTTACCGCCGCTCCAACTGCATCTTGCAGTGAACGTACGAGTTTGAGGGAGGATTTTCGCCGAAGCGCGGCTACTTATAATCCCGATGACAGGCGTTCATGCGGTTCTGCAAATCACGCAGCTCATGCCGGAACATGTCGAACTCCCGGTTTTGGCAGGCTCGGCCAAGGTTTTCCGAATGATCCAGGTATTCCTGCATCTCAGCCTCCCAGGACGGATCGGCATGGCGGGCGAACTCGTGGGACAGTTCCAGATATTTTTGAACCTCGCCTTCCTTGGGAAAAGCCGCCAAGGTCTCGGCCCGATCCGCCAATTCCGAGCGGGAAAGCTCCGTCTTGTCCTCGTCGCCCATAACTTTCCTTTCATTGACTAAGCTTGAATTTACCTTAAGCAATTACCTGGGCCTGTCAACCCAGGACTCTCAAAAGCATGGAAAATCGGGGAAGGGGTTCAAAAGGAGAAGGCGGGACTCCCGGTCCCCCAGACCCCTCGGGTCAAACGATTTCAAGGGCCTGATATCAGTGCAAGGTGGCGGCGGCGATTTATATCTTCCCCGCATCTTGAACCTGTTATCCCCAAGCGTGTATGCTAAGCAAATCTCAACTCTTCATTCACCTTAAGGTGAGCCATCGAGCGGAGGAACGGCATGACCACTTACATCATCATAGGCAACGGGGTGGCCGGCAATGCCGCCGCGGAGAGCATTCGCAGGCACGACCGCGAAGGCGTTATTCATATCTTCACCCGGGAGCATGTGCCTTTTTATTATGTGCCGGCCCTGCCCGATTATGTAGCCGGTGAGAAGGAGGCGGACAAGATCATCATCCATAAGGCCTCCTGGTATGACGAACACAAGATCGAACTTCACTTGGGCACGGTGGTCACCGCCGTCGATCCTCAACAAAAAATAGTGACCACAGCTGAGGGCGATCAATTCCGGTATGATAAACTTCTGCTGGCCACCGGCAGCTATTCCTTCGTGCCGCCCATCAGGGGGGCCGATCTGCCGGGGGTGATGACTCTGCGCACTATGGCAGATGCCGAAGCCATCAAGGACCGGGCCAGAGATGCCAAGCAGGTGGTCCTCATCGGCGGCGGCCTTTTAGGATTGGAAGCCGGCAACGGCCTGCGCAAAATCGGTCTAAAGGTAACAGTGGTGGAATTTTTCCCCCGGCTCCTGCCCAGGCAGATGGACGTCCCCGGTGCGGCCATGCTCCAGCGCCGGCTGGAAGAAATGGGCTTTACTTTCTATTTGGGAGCCAAGACCCGGGAAATCGCTAAAGAGGGAGACCGCTTGCAGGTTCTTTTGGAAGGCGGGCCCAGCCTTCCGGCCGACATGGTGCTTATTTCCGCGGGGGTCAGGCCGGAGCTCGCTCTGGCCAAGGCCCTGGGGCTGGAGATCGACAAGGGCGTCAAGGTGGACGACCATATGCGGACAGGTCTTCCCGATATTTATGCCGCGGGCGACCTCATCGAACACCGCGGCCGCTTTTACGGCATCTGGCCGGCGGCTCAGGAGCAGGGCAGGGTGGCCGGCGCCAATATGGCCGGTCAGTCTGCGGTTTACGAAGGCACCGTGCCCTCCAACATGCTTAAAGTGGTGGGCATTGACCTTCTGTCTGCCGGGGAGATCGATGCCGAGGGCCGCATGGAGGCCTTAGTCCTTCAGGATGAGGCCAAAAAAATCTACCGCAAAGTGGTGCTTCAGGATAACGTGATCGTCGGCGCCATTCTGTTAGGAGACATCCGGGGCGGCAAGGAGATTCAGGCCGCCATAAAGGCCAAGAAAGATGTCAGCCTCCTAAAGGACCAACTGGCCAGGCCGGATTTTGATTTTTCCAAATTGAGCTGAAGCCAGCCGAACCTCAGCGGATTCATTTGATGAAGCGCGGCCATGCCCTAATTGTTGTTTTTTTGTTGCTCACGGGAGTCTCCCTGGTTCCGGGCTGCACCCCCATGAGCAACAAGCCTTACGTGGAGCAGCATGCCGAATATCAGGGGGTCAACCGCATCGCCGTTTTTCTCCAGCGCTGGCCGGTCTACCACCAGCTCCATGGACAAGGCGATATGCAGCTTGACTTCATCACCACGAACACCCTCTTTCTGAATGCCTGGGAACCGGCGGACCGCATCCCGCCCCGGGCGGTGGACGTCAAGGATATCGATGACCGCCTGATGGGCCAATTGCTCCTGGAGGCCTTGCGGAACAAGGGGCATGAACCATTCATCGCCGAAATGGTCTCCGGAGACCGGGAAAGCGCGGCCGAAATAATGGCCAAATACCTGGTTTTTGATCCCCACGTGGATGGCTTTTTATTCTGTTTCTACTCTCCCACCCTTTACTTTGCCAGCCCCGATAAAGTGCCGCCCGAGCACCAGCGGCGTTCTTATTCGCTGGAAGAAATCGCCCAGATCCTCCATCCTGGGGGGGGCGGCCTCATCTGGGCCGGTCCGCAGGCGGCGCGTTCCAGACCTGATTCCATCAGTCATGCTTTTGTTTACCTGTCCATGACAATGTTTAAGGCCATCGATAACCAGGTGCTTTGGACCATTGCAGGCTCCCAGGTGGGCGGCAGAATCAGAGTTAAAGTTTGGGACTGCCCGCCCGAATCCACCGAAGAAGACTACCGGACTGATGTCGCGGTGGTGCGGCGCCTGATGATCAATAATGTGCGCTGCCGCCTGCGATACATAATACCTGATGCTTTTTAGGCAGGATATAGTGACGAGTTAAAGAAAATGCTTGAAAAAGCAAATAACTTTTCCCTAAAATAATGGGCATCTCCCCCCAATCCAACCTCCTGCTGACTAACGGATGAAAAACTGGAAAAAGATTATTTGCTTGATTCAGGTGGTGCTTCTGGTCTGCCCTGTTTCTCCGGCATGGAGTCAGAATAACAGGGATTACGAAGATCAGGCTCGCTACTATCTGCAAGATATAGGACCGCGACGGGAGCCGGCCGCTCCGGGGGCCATACCGGCCAGGCCCCTGCCGGGCGTGCCCCTGCCGAGCCCGGAAATCCCCAAAAAACCGACCTATGACTTGTACCGCCCCGCGGAAAGACCGGAAGAAGCGCAAATATTGACTACCGCCCCCCGGCAGCCTGAAGAGATCTCCGACATCGAAAGGCGGGCCTGGGAACGGTTCATGTTCATTAAGCAGTTCGGCTACAGCTTCTTCTACCAGCCGCCGGCCTCCTTTCTGCCTCTGCAAAATGTACCGGTGGGGCCCGATTATATCATCGGACCGGGCGACACGGTGCGCATAGTCTTATGGGGCAGCATACAGGGAGAGATTAATTCGACTGTAGACCGCAACGGCCAGATAACCATCCCCAAAATCGGCGTGGTGCATGTCAGCGGCCTGACGTTCAATCAACTCCGGCAGGTATTGGACCGGGAATTCAACCGCCAATACACCAATTTTCAGATGAACGTCACTTTGGACAACCTGCGCACCATCCAGGTCTTTGTCGTGGGTCAAGCCAGGTTTCCCGGCAGTTATGCGGTTTCTTCCCTCTCCACCCTGGTGAGCGCCTTGTTTGCCGCGGGCGGCCCCAGCAAGACCGGAAGCCTCCGGAATATTCAGGTGCGCCGCGGGAGCAAAGTGGTCGCCCATTTTGACATGTACGACTTTTTCATCCGGGGGGATAAGAGCAAAGACATCAGGCTGCAAAATGAAGATGTTATTTTCATCCCGCCCGTTGGTCCCCTGGTGGCCCTGGGCTATCCGAAATCCGTGCAGGAAATTGAGGAGGATTTAAAGCTCATCACCCGGCTGGAAATGGAAGAAAAATTTCCCGGCTCCACCCTGCCGGGACTTACCGTACCCGGACTCGTCCAGCCAAGGGCCGGCGTAGAGAAAGTCCCCCTCGAACAGGAGACCAAGCAGGAGCTTCCCACCCTGTTCCCCAAACCTACACCGCCTAAGGAGTTTGTCAAGCCGCCGTCCGCCGGTTTCCTGCAAAAGGAAACTACGGTGACCGAGGCCGAGTTTGAACGGCGCTTCGGCATGAGTCTTAAGGACGCGGCCCAAAAAATCGCCTTGAGCAAAAGGCAGGAGATCGGCGGACCCATCAAAATTCCTGCCATTTATGAGCTGAAGGAAGAAAAAACCCTGTCAGACCTTTTGCGCCTGGCCGGGGGGCTGGGGGGCCAGGCCTTCAAAGGCCGGGTCCAGCTTCTGCGGGTCAAGGACCGGCGGGAATTGGTTCTCTTTGATGAGAACCTGGGCATGGTCCTGGACAAGATGCAGCGCCCTGTTTATCTGGTGGACGGCGACTTCGTCATGATTTTTAAAGTGCCTCCCCAGGTGGAAACCAAGGTGGTGGTGGCGGGAGCCATCAAAAATCCGGGAGAGTATGGCCTGAAAGAAGGCATGCGCCTGAAAGACCTGGTGGCCATGGCGGGCGGCTTGCTGAGCTATTCCAGCAAAGAGGAGACGGAGGTCACCCGGACCACCATAACTCCGGAAGGGCCGGTCACTTCCCGGATCTATGTCAACCTGCGCGGGGCTCTTGCCGATATCCCCCGGGAAAATATCATCCTCAGGCCTAATGATTATATTTTTGTCCGGCCGGTGCCGGATTGGGACGTCTACCAGACCGTCAGGCTTGAAGGAGAGGTCAAGTATCCCGGGACCTACGCCATCAAAAAAGGCGAGCCCCTCAGTTCTCTGTTAAAACGGGCCGGCGGCTTCCCCCCCAAGGCCTATCCTCTGGGGACGGTTTTCATCCGGCCCTCGGTGAAAAAATTGCAAAAGGAGCAACTGAAAGCCGCCATTGACCGGGCCGAGGCCTCGGTGCTGGCGATATCCGCGGAAAAGGCCATCACCGGCATTGAAGCCGAAGAGTCCCGCCGGGCTGAAGTGATCTCCCGGCAACAGCAGCAACTTCTGAACCGATTGCGCAAAATCGAACCCATCGGCCGGGTGGTGGTTCATATGGACGACCCGGAGCGCTTGCGGGGATCCCCCTGGGACATTGAACTGGAGGACGGAGACGCCATCTATATTCCCCAAATGCCGCAAACGGTAAACGTCGTGGGTGCGGTATATACTCCCACTGCCGTTATTTATAGTCCTAACCGCAGCGTCCAGGACTATATCAATATGGCGGGCGGCATGACCAGAATCGCCTCAGCCAAGGAAATTTACATCATTAAAGTGAACGGCTCCGCGGTGAGCCGCCGGGCCTTCAACTGGCTGGGCTTCGGCAAAACAGTGGATTACACCGGCTACTCCTATCATTTCGGCGGCATAAAATCTCTCCACCTGGATCCTGGCGATACCATCGTTGTCCCCGAACAGCTGGAACGCATCGCCTGGCTGAAGGAAATCAAGGATATTACCCAGATCCTGGCCAATGTGGCCTTGGCGGCCGGCGTGGTTCTGGTGGGATTCAAAGATTAATCCAAGCTTGCGCGGCTGAGGTGGCTGGCCCGCCGGGTCGTGGGGTATTGCTGAAGGGAATTCAGCGGCAATTAGGAATAGATCAGTTATAACAGGGGAAGTTTTAACCCAGCCGCCAAAGATAATTTATTCTTCCGACTCATAGCGCAAAAAGTGGAGACAGACGTTACGTACAAAATCCTGAGTCTCCACAATGGGCGGCACTCCCTGATGCCGGTCAATCCGTTGCGGTCCGGCATTATAAGCGGCCAGGGCATGCGGCAGCTTGTGGCCGAATTTGTGCAGCAACATAGATAGATAACGAGTGCCGGCCAGGATGTTTTCCCGGATATCGTAGGGATCGGCCACCTGCAAATCGGCCGCGGTCGCCGGCATAAGCTGCATGAGTCCTTGGGCTCCTTTGGGAGATACGGCACCGGGATTGAAATTGGATTCCACCTGGATGACCGCCTTGATCAAAGCTGGAGGAACGTTGTACTTGCGGCCGGCTTCCTGGACGACCGGGGTCAACTCCTGGGGAGGCACTTTCCGCAAGGGCGCCCGCCTTAAAATGGTAAGATGACTTTGTCTGCCGGTCAGTCTGACGTTTTTTTCCACCGGCGTGGGGAAAAAGTAATAAATGACCCCGTCTTTCCGCACCCGCAGATAGCCGTCGGCTTGCGCCTGAGGTGCAAAAATTATAAAAAAACCAATTGAACACAACAGCAACAGCGGATAACGATAACCTGGTTTTATTTTGCAGGGTGTTGCCATGCCAGGCCGCCGGGATTAAGTTTAGGTAAGAACTTGGCTGGCGTCCAAATTAGCAGATATGGGCGCTCGGATCAAGTCAAAACCCTGATGTTTTATTCAATAAAACCGGAAATCAAACACATTCGGTCAGGTTTTTGGGCTTTCTTTGCCCCAAAGGCAACTAACGCCAAAAAAGCGACACTGCCGCGGAAAAAAGTTTAAGGTTGACAATTCGGCGTTAGGAGAAGAAAACTTACCACAAAAACTTCGGGTATTCCGCGGTTCCCGTCAGCAGGCTTTGAGATCAGAATTTGCGACGTTAACTCTGTAATAAAGGCAATATTGCCGCACTTGTAAAATATGGATAAAGCTGCCCCAAAAGAAGAGATCCATTTATTGGATTATCTTATAATTCTGGCCAAACGCAGTCGACTGATCGTGTTCGCCCCGCTGGGTATAATGATTTTGACTTACTTTTATCTGCTGCTTCTTGTTCCAAAACAATATACCGCCACCACCCGAATCATACCGCCGCAACAAAGTATGACATTAAGCGGGCAGTTGTTGGAAGGTCTCGGTTTGAGTTCCCTTCCGGGCACCACTATGGGACTGGGTGGTATGGCGGCCGGGTTGTTGGGACCTAATCCCAATGCGATATATGTGGGCATGCTCACCAGCAATACAATACTCGATAGAATAATTGCCCGGTTTAATATGCGGGAATCGACCGACCTGAAGTTCATCGAGGATATCAGAAAGAGATTAATCGGCAAGACCGAAATTGATGCTGAGAAAGAAGGCCTGATCATTCTTGATGTAACTGACACTGATCCGGCTCGGGCCGCCGCTATCGCCAACGCCTTCGCCGAGGAACTGGATAAGCTGGTCCAGGAAATCGCCGTCCGGGACGCCGAGAATCAGCTGGTTTTTCTTGAAGAGCAACGTCGTCAAAGCTTGACAAATCTAACGAAGGCTGAAGATGAACTTCGAAGTTTCAGTGAAAAAAGCGGAGTCATTCAGCTGGATGCCCAAGTTCAGGGGCTGGTAGCTTATGTTGCTTCTCTTCGGGCAGAAATTGATGCCAAGGAAGTACAGGTTCAAGTGCTCAAAAAGCAGGCGACTCCTTTTAATTTCGATGTAGTTCGTCTGGAAACCGAAGTGAACAGTCTGAGGGACAAGCTCAGGGAAGCTGAGCGTCAGGTGGATAAGACCTGCATCGCCGAAATTTGTCTGGAGACTTCCAAGCTTCCGGGTTTGGGAGTGCAATATGTGCGCTTATTCCGTGAGGTAAAGTACCAGGAAACACTTTACCAAACACTTAGCAGGCTGGTGGAACTGGCCCGTTTGGACGCGGCCAAGAATGTTTCCGTAGCCAGGATCAAGTATGTGGACCGCGCTCTGCCGCCGGAAAAAAAATCCAAGCCGCAGCGGGTGCTTATTTCCCTGATTGTCGGGATAACCACCTTCTTTCTGTTGATAATCTTTGTATTTGTGCGGGAATACTGGGAGGTCCAAATCAAGAATGAAAAAAATTCCGATAGATTGCTTCAGCTTAATAAATATCTTCACTCCTGGTGGGATCCTTTCACAAAAATACTGGCAAAAATTCGGGGAACACACTGAACCGGCTTAGTTGGATTTTCTATGCCCTAAATCCCGCTTCAATTTCAAATCTATTGTGTTCTAAAGAATTAAGTTTCCAGCTCTAGCACCTGTGAAATCCTCTCGCACTTCTAAGTATCTGGCCGGTCTATTCACCGGCTATACTGTCACATTGGCCACTTTGGCAGTGGGTTTTTGGCTGACTCCCTTTACGTTGCGGTTCCTGGACCGGGAAGAATTTGGCATCTTCTCCCTGGCTGTTGACCTGTTGATATGGCTAACTTTTCTGGATCTCGGCATAACCGCCGCCTTGAAGGTCCAGGCGGCTCAGCTTACCGGCTGTCCTCATGAGGAGCGTCTGAGCCGGCTTGCCAGCACCGCCTTTTTCACTCAGTTGGTGGTGATCGGCAGTGTGGCGTTGTTGGGAGCATTATTCATTTATCTGTTCCCTTCCTTTTTTCAGGTTCGCCCTGAACTGCAAAAAGAGACGCAGCAGGTGATAGCTCTTATGATTCTCGGCACCGCGTTAACCCTATTCACTCAGACTTTTTCAGGCATCCTGGTCGCACACCAACAAATTCATATTGATAACTTGATCCGTTTAATCTCTCTTGCCGTACGCACAACCATTACCGTGATATTGCTTCTCAACGGCTGGAAAATGCTCTCTCTGGCTGTGGCCAGCGTGGCAGCTAACACGATAATTGCCGGATTGGCGGTCATGAGAGTGAAATTCACGCTACCCTGGGTTACCATCCGTTACAGATTAGCTTCCTGGCAAACGTTCGGTTCTCTGTTCTCCTTGGGTGTCTGGTTTAGCATCGGCGGGGTTGCAGGAATTTTAATTGAAAGTTTTGACCGAGTGGTAGCAGGTCGTCTAGTATCCCTGGAATCCGTGACGACCTTGACTCTTACCGGCAGGGTCTATATGTGGGCTCTAATGCTTCTGGGCCAAATCACCGATACGGCCAGACCGGCCCTGGGACAACTAATGGGGCAAGGGAAATATAAAGAAACTTTGACCAATTACCGACACCTGGTGGCGCTCACGGCTGGCGGCGCCATAATGGTTTCGGCAAGTCTCTGGTCTTGCAATGGTTTTTTCGTCCCCTGGTGGGTAGGAGGCCAGAATTACGGCGGCACGCTGCTGGATTTGGCCATGGCCGCGAATTTGATCGTCCATGCCTGGATTTTGCCTAACCGCGCCACCCTGGCCTCAGGATTAATTGTTAAACCTCAAACGATTTGCCGAGTAATCGAGGGATGTCTTAATTTGCTGTTGGCAATCATATTAGGCATGTATTTTGGTCTTCTGGGTATCGTGGTTTCCACTGCCATAGCCGGTATTTTGACCTCAGCCTGGTTTTTACCTTTCTTAACTTTACGATTATTCAAACAACAATTTAGGACATTGTTTCAACCAGAAGCATTTCGTATTTTGTTGTTTTTCTTTTTTAGCTTCTTTGTATCATACGAAGTCCGATTTCTCGGGTTGAGCTTGTCAGGAATTCGCGCAGCTTTTATTACAGGACTTGCTACCTTTCTTATAAGTGGGTTATTGCTTTACTTTTTGATATTCAGCCGAGAATTAAAAAGCAAGCTAAGGGAGAATATATTGTCGCTAATGCCCAGACAATAAAAATAAATCTTTTTGAAAAAAAATGATATGAATAAAAAAACAATTGCATTTTTAATTGCATTTGGACCTGAAGTAAGAGCCTTTATTCATTCCGGGCTGATAAGGAGCTTGGTCTCAAAATATAATGTTATAATTTTCAGTTTATTAACGGACTCCAAAGCATTGGCCCAACTTCCCAAGGAAGTTAAGGTGCTGCCATTCCAAACAGTACAGGAATCTTATTTTCTTACTAGGTTGCGCAACTTACTTCGCTTTATGCATAACTTGTGGTTGCCGAAACTAGGAGGAAAAAAATGGAACCATTACTTGGAAAAACAAAAGTTGCGTATGGCAAAAAGACTGATAAGGCAGGGTCAATTCCTGTTTATCAACAAATGGTCCATGTATTTACTTTTTGTAATAGAAAATATTGTGGCAAAAATTATCGGGACTTGCGCTGTCTGGCAGAAATTATATATAGAAAATAAAGTTGACTTGGTCATTTCGGCCGGATACAGTTATGATAGAATGTTGCCCGCCTTACAGACCGCTGTTAATCGCGGGTTGAAAACAATTATTATCCCTAATTCATGGAAAGAAGTTTACACCCTTCCACACCTGCACTTTGAACCTACGAAGCTGCTCGTTTGGAGTAAAGTTAATGCAACTACTTTTCTAAGATATAATCCATGGATTGATAGAAAGATTCTCGGAATCGTTGGCTCCTTGCATCTATCGCCTTTTCTGTCGCAAGCGGGAATTATCCCCAAAGAGGATTTTTGTGCCAGAGTCGGACTCGATTCTAAACGGCCCTATATTTGTTATACCGCCGCGGCTCCCGCCGCCGTCCGCAATGAAAACGCCATAGTTCTTGGTATACTCTCAGCCATCAAAGAAAATAAAATTCCCTCATCTCCGCAATTACTGCTGAGGCTAAACCCCATGGAAGACGGGAGCCGTTTTGAACATTTAATCAAAGAATTTCCTGACGAGTTAATTATTCAAAAACCCGTTTGGGAGTGGCAACCTGACCTTGATTGGTGCTGCAGTTTAGCGGAAGATGTCATGCTTTGGGTCTCAACGGTGTATTACGCTTCTTGCAATATCTCTATTCCTTCTACCGTCACTCTGGAGTTTCTAGCTTTTCACAAACCAGTGATTAATATATGTTACGATGTTATTCCCATAGTAGATAGAGATTGTTCAAATAAAAGGTTTTGGGATTCGGATTTTTATGCGGAAATTAAGAGTGAGAAAAATGTCTTTTCCGCTTTCTCCCAAGACGAAATGCTACAGACTTTGAAGGGCTTGTTGCAAAAAAACCTTAGATTAAGAGAACCTGATAAGCCTCAGAAAATTTGCTATGAATGGGAACGTTATAATACTATTGCTGAAATTGAGCTTAACATTGATGACATACTCTTCACACGATAGAAATGAATATCAAAAGTGTAGAACCAGTGGAAGTTGCATATTTAGCGGCCTATGTCAAATATCTTCTATCGATCTCTTTTAGCTGTTTAACATTTTTATATAGGAATCACAGGAAAATGACTCATAAAATATTATTCATCATTAGTGCGCTGAAAGGAGGCGGTGCTGAAAGAATAATGCTTACTTTAATAAATAATATTAATAGAGGCCAATTTAAACCTCTATTAGTCCTTTTTGATGATAACATCAGTGCTTATAAAGAAGACATTCCTGATTATCTTCCAATAAGGGTTTTAAAAAAAGATAATCGTTTAGACAACTTCCGGCTAATAAAGTCACTATCGCAACTAATTCAACATGAAAAGCCTTGTGTAGCCTATTCCTTATTGAACTATACAAATGTCATTACTATCCTATCAAACCAAAAAGCAGGAGCAAATATTCCGGTGATACTAAGTCAACATACTTTTATAGAAAAAGAATTACAGGAAAGTCGGCAATCATTTCTAAAAAAAATTTTTGATAAAAATATAATCCGTTATACTTATTCAAAAGCGACCTTGATCCATTGCGTATCTAAAGGTCTGAAGATAAATTTGGTTAAAGATTTTAATATTCCTCCAGAGAAAATAAGGGTAATTTATAACTCTCTGGATCTTAAACGGATTATTTCCCTGGCAAAAGAAGAAGTTGAGCATCCCTGGTTCCAGGAAGATGTTCCCATCTTATTGGCCTGCGGCCGGTTACAAGTGGAAAAAAACTACCCCCTCCTCTTCCGATCTTTGCGTCATGTTCAAAAAACAATACCGGTTAGATTGGTAATTTTAGGGGAAGGGCAGGAACGGGAAGGCTTGGAAAATTACGCTAAAGACCTCGGCATAGTAAATAATGTAGATTTTTTGGGGTTTCAGAAAAACCCCTTTAAGTTTATGGCAAGAGGTATGGCTCTTGTGCTTTCATCTTCTTGGGAAGCGTTTGGGATGGTTATCATCGAAGCCATGGCCTGCGGCTTGCCGGTGATTTCGACCCGCTGTCCCTTTGGGCCGGAAGAAATTATTAACCATGGAGTGAACGGCCTGTTGGTCCCGGTTGAGGACGAACATAAGCTGGCCGAGGCCATATTGGCATTATTAAAAGAGGAGGAACTGAGAAAGAAACTTGCCGAAGGCGGCCAAAGGCGCGCCCAGGACTTTGATGTTGTTAAATTAATACCTCAGTTCGAAGAAATGTTGCTCAATTTATGCCAATCGCCTGTACAATAACAATTGTCTAATTTATTTTCTAATTGTAATAATTTTATTTGTCGACTCTATGGCTTATTAGGATAACAAATGAATCGGAAAATTATGTTCGTCATCCCTTCACTTACCGGCGGGGGCGCAGAAAAAACCTTAGTAACTTTGCTCAAAAATCTAAATAGGGAAGTTTATACCCCTTTACTAGTTCTTTTTCAAAAAATTATTACCTATGAAGATGACATGCCGGATGATATCAATATAGTGAACTTCGACAAGAAGAGCCGGTACGATAACTTCCGTTTGATCAGAGATCTTGCCAGGGCTATAAAAAAAGAGACGCCTTCAATAATTTGTTCTTTTATATCATATACCAATTTTATAACCTTGATTGCCTGCCAACTATTAAGGACCAAGGTTCCCGTTGTTCTGAGTGTCCACAATAATGCGACGGAAGAGTTTCGTGATAACAAGTATCCCTGGCTCAGGAAACTGCTGACTCGCTATCTTTATCCCAAAGCCGATCTAATCCATTGTGTATCGCAAGGGCTCAAGGCGGACCTGGTAAACAATTTTTCTATAGAATCTGAAAAGATTAAAGTTATCTATAATCCCATTGACACCGAGAAAATAGCTGCCATGGCTTTGGAAGAAGTCAGACATCCCTGGTTTCAGGAGGATGTTCCGGTTTTGCTTGCCTGCGGGCGCCTTGCGACGCAGAAAAACTATCCGCTTTTGCTTAGAGCCCTGCGCCAGGTTAATCAAAACACCAAAGCCCGGTTGCTCATTCTCGGAGAAGGAGAGCAACGTAATTTTCTAGAAAATTATGCCAAAGAATTGGGTCTCTTTGATAAGGTCGAGTTTCTCGGGTTCCGGTCCAATCCCTTTCAGTATATGGCCCGGGCCACAGCTTTTGTGCTGTCATCCTCGCATGAAGGGTTTGGCAGGGTGATCGTTGAGGCCATGGCCTGCGGTCTGCCCGTGATTTCCACCCGCTGCCCCGATGGACCCGATGAGATTATTGCCAATGGCCAAAATGGGTTTCTCGTCCCGGTGAACATGGAAAACCCCTTGGCTCGGGCGATTCTGGAGGTGTTAAGAAATGAGCCGTTGCGAAGGAAGTTTATCGAAGAAGGCAAGAAACGGGCCGAAGATTTTAGTTTAACCCGCATTATCCCGCAATTCGAAGAGATGTTCGCCAAATTCTGTTAAATTACGACGAAATCCCGTCCAAGAATTTTTATGTATATAAGCCGAACATTAAGGAAAATCGCCGCATTTTTTTTGCTTTTGTTGCCAATGCAGCGTTTTCCGGCCCAACTTATTGTCTTTGTGTCCAATAAACCTCCGGACAGTCTTCCTTTCTGGATCAGATTCTTCGGATACACCGATGAATTATCCTTTCTCGTATTTGTCTTTATCGTGTTCACTTTCTGGGCCATGAAGCCTGCCACTTTTAAGTTTCCCAGCCTGCCGATGACCAAGTGGCTCATGCTTTTTATAATTTTTGCTTTCATCGTCGGCATGGCTAAAAGAATACCCTTAATTCAAGCAACATTCGGCACTTATGATAATGTGAAGAACTTAGTTATTATTTATCTATTCGCCATGATGGCATTCAGTCGTGATGAGTTTATCAGTCTCCTTAAATCCCTGATTATTACCGGTTTGATTTTGGCTGCCATCGGCATGATAGGAATATTTCTGGCAATTACGGTGGGGTGGGGTGAACACCTTTTCGTGATGGAAAGCGGTCGGTTCATACCATTTCAAACTTTTTCCCTGGCAGGAAGTGGAAATCAGAATTATTTAGGAATCTATGCCACTTTGCTCTTTTTTCTAAGTTATAGCTTTACGGAACCCCTTACTAAATTTTCCAGGTTTAATATTTTTTTATTGCTTATTTTAACAGTTTCACGGCAGGCCTGGATGAGCTTCTTGGCGGTATTTTCTTTTTTCAAAAGGAAAAAAGTTCTCATAATCGGGTTGCCGATTCTGTTTTTAGCCATTGTCTTAACTATGGGTTCTAAAGCCGAAATAGACCCGAATGAGTATTTCCGCCTTTTTGCTTTTTTAGAGTCTCTAAGGATTCTCAAAGAACATCCTTTTACCGGCGTCGGTCCTGGGATGTTCGGCGGCTTGGCCTCGGTGCTCTGGCAGAGCCCCATTTATGATAATTGGCCCATGCTCATGAAATGGTGGGTTTACAAGATCAGGTCTATTGATTCTTTCTGGCCGGTTATTTGGGGTGAGTTGGGAATCATCGGCTTCGCTCTTTTTGTCGCAGGCGTGCTGTCTTTGTTTTTCTTCCTGAGGCGATTGGCTTCGGCTTTCAGCCAAGCGGCGGATACTCAGCTTGCCACAATAGGGCGGACGCTCCAGTGGTTTATGATAGCTCTTGCCATTATGGGATTTGCCGGGGGCTGGAACTGCCCCTTTGTAACATACACTTATTTCGCTCTGGTCGGCATCTATGTGTCCCTGTATGAAGAAATGGATGCCGCTGGAGAAGCAGCGGGACGCGTTTCTTAATATATGGCCACTAAATTGAAAATACTGGTGGTTAATAAATATTTTTATATCCGCGGGGGCGCTGAAAAGGTCTTTTTTGACGAAGTCTCTCTGCTGGAACAAAAGGGGCATGAAATCGGTGTGTTCTCCATGGAGCATCCGCGGAATGCGCCTTCACGTTATGCCCCGTTTTTTGTTTCAGGAGTTGATTATGAAGGGAAAATGGGAACCTGGCAGAAGCTATGGGAAGCCGGTCGGATTCTCTATTCCCTGGAAGCAAAAAAGAAAATGCGCCGGCTTTTGCAGCAGGAGCATTTTGATTTGGTCCATTTGCACAACATCTATCACCAGATTTCCCCTTCCATTTTGGATGCCATCGCGACAGCCGGCTTACCGGCGGTAATGACCCTGCATGATTACAAAATGGTCTGCCCGACCTATAGTTTACTTGCAGACAAGCGGGTGTGTGAATGCTGTTTTCAGGGCAGATATTTCCATAGTCTCTGGCGCCGCTGTGCCAAAGACTCGTATGCCAAAAGTTTCCTCAGCATGGCAGAGATGTATCTGCATCACCGCCTGCTCAAGATTTATGGTAAAGTGGCTTTGTTCATTGCCCCCAGCAGGTTCTTAAAAGCCAAGGTGGAAGAATCAGGTTTTCCTTACCGAATTATACACTTGCCATATTTTCTGAATGCCCGGGATTATCAGCCCAATTTTATCAGCGAGGAGCAAAGTTTGGTTTATTTCGGCCGGTTATCCCCGGAAAAGGGCTTGGAAACTTTGATAAAAGCCATGTCCGGAGTGCCGGCCAACTTGAAGATCATCGGGGAAGGGCCGCAGCGGCCGCGCCTGGAATACTTGGCCGGCCAGCTAAGGCTTAACAATGTGCAGTTTTTAGGATACCGGCAGGGTGACGCCCTGTTTGATGAAATCAAAAAATCCAGGTTTACAGTTCTGCCTTCGGAATGGTATGAAAACTATCCCGTCTCGGTGCTCGAAAGTTTCGCTTTGGGAAAGCCGGTGGTGGGCGCCAGGATCGGGGGCATCCCGGAACTGGTGCGCGATCACGACACCGGCCTCACTTTTGAACCCGGCAATATCCAGGATTTGCAAGAAAAAATTTGCTTCCTCATGGAAGAACCGGATGTGATTACCGCAATGGGAAAGAGAGCCCGGCAATTTGTCGAGGAAGTTGCCGATCCTGAAAGGCATTACCAGAAATTACTTAAAATTTATCATTTGGTCATCGACAGCCACCTGAAAGAAACTTTTAAGCAGTCAAAAATTTCTTGAACTTTAAATCAATTGTGCTATAGTGAATCTCCCCGAGCAATAATGTTCACCTTGCTTAACAACCTGCGATTCATTTGCAGGGATAGTTCCCCCGGTGGAACTTATGACGTTCTTGCTGCGTTTCCTGCTGGTCATGCTCCCGGTTCTAATAGCTACGCCTGCGGTTTCCGGTGTGGCGCGCTTTACTGACCACAAGGGGACCATTCACATTACCAATAAGGCCGGCAAGCCTCAAACCCAGGAACAGGAAAGTAACGCTCAAGCGCCCCCCGCATCATTTCAGCCATCCCCACAAAGCCGGCACTCCTTGGACCGGCCCATCAGATTTCTTGATGCTGGAGGGACCATTCATCTTACCAACGCGCCTGCTCAGAAACGGGAAATTGCTCAGGCGGCCGGGCCCGTTCCGCAAGCGTTTCCAGCAAACAGCTTCGCCGGGCCGCCGGTACAGCCCGTGCGCTTTTCAGATATCAGGAACGCGGATCATAACATTCCCGGCCGGCAAGATGGTGCCGAAGCCGCGCCTGAGGCTGAGGCTTTCTGTCAATACGCCTCAAACAAGCCGGACACCGGACGGGTCAGGAAGTTTACCGACCGGTCGGGGACCATATACATAACCAACAGAAATGCAGAATCCGGGCAGTTTATCTTGGCCCGTGACCGTTCTCCGGAAGCCTTGCCTGAAGGTGCGGAGCCGGTCAGGAGGCGGCCTGCCGAGCCGGAAAACCTTTTAAAGGACGTGATAAAACCGGCAAGCCTGGCGCTGCCGCCTTTGCCCGCGCCTGCAGCGGTCGCGCCCGCTCTCCCCTCCCCGAGCCCCGGTGCTGGTTCTCACGGGGTTGCCGGGGTGCGCCGTTATCGCGATTCGCAAGGGGTAATACATCTGGTCAGCACCCCGCGACCGGCTGGAGAAGATCGGGGTCCGCCGGGGTGGGGACCCCTGCCGCCAAATGTTGCTTCAGCTGAGCTTTGTCAGTTGCCCGGCCCTCCTGAAATTGCGCCTCTGTCTTTCAGCAAAGACAGCCAAGGCACGCTTCGCCTCACCAATGCCAGAGCCGCGCCAGATTGGCGCCGGAACCGGGCCAAGAACCTCGAAGCCATCCTGGCGGAAGCCTCCTTTTGGTACGGTTTGCCCGTGCCTCTGATCGAGGCGCTCATCAAGGTGGAATCAAACTTCGCCGCCTCGGCGGTGTCTCCCAAAGGAGCCATGGGCCTCATGCAACTCATGCCGGGTACAGCCAAAGATATGGGGGTGACGAATCCCTTCTGTCCCAGGCAAAATGTGCTGGGCGGCTGCCGCTATTTGAGGATGCTCCTGGATGCCTGCCAGCGGTCTTTGCCTCTGGCTTTAGCCGCGTACAACGCAGGATACCGCCGGGTGGCAGATAGCGGTTTCAAAGTGCCGAATATCGAGGAGACCCAAGCCTTCGTCACCCAGGTGCTGGGCCACTACTATCTTGCTCAAAAACAGAAAACCAGGGCATCCACACAGTTGCGCTTGTGAAAAAAAGGCATCCCTCTGACTTCTCTTTGCGGCGACCCGAACACACCCACATCTTTCTGGAATTCCCATGCCAATTTTTGCCCCTCAATCAGAAGCAGGTTATCGCGGAAAATAGTGGCTATCGTTTCAGAAAGTGGTATTATTGACAAATGACAAAAATGTCATTGGCAGAGACGGCTGTCAAGTTAGGCGTATCGATTAGAACCTTAAGGCGCCGCATTAAAGAAGGGATTATCACTCCGGTCTTAGAGGGCGGCAAATATTATTTGACTGCCAGTGACCTGGACAAACTGTCAAGTATGGCCAGACTGCCTGGCAAGCTTCAGTCGGCGGGCAGCTCGGGGCCCAGCCGGGTCATAGTTATTGATAAAAGCGAGTATGACAGGCTGTTGGCCAGATTGGGATTCCTGGAAGGCCAACACCAGCTTTTGCTGCAGCATAAGCCCGCGGATGACGCTTTGCGAAGAGAGCTGGGCGAAGCCAAATCCCGCCTGGCCGGACTGGAGGAGGAATTCACCCGCCTTAAGAAGCGGTTGGATGCAATTCAGGGATTGATTATGAAGGCGCGGCTAAAATGATGGCAATGAGAAGGTTCCTGCATTCCTGAAAATCCCCTCACGCCCCTCAAGGCCTTGTCGAAAGTCGGGGAGGAGAAATCAAGGGGTCGGGGAGCCAGGGCCCCCCCGACCTTTTTTGCGAGAAACAAAAGAAAAACTAGAACAGATAAGTGAAGGAAAATATGGGGGTATAGTTGTAGCTGGTGTTTTTGCCGAACAGGTCGATGCCCACCCCCGCCGCAAAGGCCAGTTTTTCGCTGTAAACGTACTCTATCCCCGGAAGAATGCCGATTAAGACGGCAGGCGGGTCAACGGACTTTGGTCCGAAGACCGGGCCTGTCTCCCATTGGCTGTAAACCTCCAGCAGCGCCACCCATGGTCCCGTCCCACGCAGGGGATACTCCGCCGCCAGGTTGAAGGTCAGCACGTCCCGGGTGTGGGTGTGCAACTGGGCCGTGCCGAGAGACGGGTGCTCGGCTGTGGAGGTACTGGTGGTGGCCATGGTGTACCACAGGTTGGCATAAAGAATGAAGGGCTTCACCCATTTGGAGAGATTCAGGCCCGCGGTGAAGCGATAAGCGCCGCTGCCCAGGTCGTCGGTCCCCAGATTGCCGGGGTTCAGGGGAGAATGGTGGCCTGTGGGGAAGTCTATGGCAAAGAGCCCGGTCACCGTAGGGCGGGTGGAGGTTTCTTCCACAAACATATACTTCAGAGTTAGATTAATATCTCCCAGTCCACCGAAATCTGCACTCCTGTTCCCGCCGGGCTCGTCGACATTTCGGGCCCAATTGTGCACGTAGGGGACCACCAGGAAGACTTCGGTCCGGCTAAACGGACCATAGCTGAACTTTACCGGCAGGCTGAAGGAATAAAAATCGCCGCCCGCACTCACCCGGCGCCAACTGCCGGTAAAATCGCCGCCGGTGATGCCAAAGGCCACTAGAGGCTGAACCGCAAACCGGCCTTTGTCAATGGGAACCGCGGTATCCGCAATCAGGGGGCCGAAGGTGCAGGGGCAGACCTCGGCCGCGCCGATGTGAGCAGGCACAACCTGGCCGGTCTGCTGGGCAGGCTCTTCCGGCCGGGCCGGTGCCACCACGGTCATAATGGCCAGAAAACCGAACACCAACCCCACACTCACCCTCCTGGACACTTGGGAAGAAATCATTTCATCGTCTCCTTTCCGGTGCGATCGAAAAAAAAGCCATGAAAGCCGGTCCTTGCAGGACCAGAGCCTTCATGGCTCTTACAATTTCTTATTTCAGCTAATGCGATGTGGGCGGACTTCAACGTCCGCATTGGCAAGTGGAACCATATCGGATGTCAGGCGGCTTTGTCAACATTTTTTATGCGTCCTTCCATGCTCTTTGACGCCTTAAGTCCAAAGGCCCGGAAACTTCACATCACATCGTTAATCCTTCTCTGGTGAAGTTGCCAGTGGTTGACAGGCCGGGGGGCATGGAATAAATTAAATGATACGGAAGTGCCAGGCTCACTGGTGGAGCCCCCGGACTTCAAATCCGGTGTATCGTCTGAGGAAGGCGATAGGTGGGTTCGATTCCCATGCACTTCCGCCATATTATTTTGGTAGGGCGCGCCACGCCGGGATTATTTCTGAAGAAGCGATGTCCGTCTTGGAAGGGATCAGACCTCCTGTGTCCTGCCACGCCAATAAATTAAGGAGGAGTTTATGTCCCAGGTACAAAAAGGCCAATTTGTGCAGGTGCACTACACCGGCAGGCTGGAGGACGGCACGATCTTTGACAGCTCTGAAGGTCGTCAGCCCCTGGAGTTCCAGGCCGGCAGCGGCAAAGTAATTCCAGGTATCGATAATGCGGTGC
Organism: Deltaproteobacteria bacterium; assembly: GCA_030018495.1. Lineage (GTDB taxonomy): Bacteria > Desulfobacterota > Desulfobaccia > Desulfobaccales > 0-14-0-80-60-11 > DTHB01. The sequence goes on from JASEFS010000037.1 coordinate 24,608, forward strand.
TCGATATGAAGGTGGATGAGGAAAGGCAAGTCAATATTCCGGCAGATGAAGCCTATGGCCAGCGCCGGGATGATCTCACCCGGGAATTCCCGGTAAGCATGCTCGGCGACCAACAGGTTGTGGAAGGCCAAAACCTGTGGTTCAACACGCCCCAGGGTCCTATCCAGGGAAGGGTAATGGAGTTGAACGACGAGAATTTCACCGTGGACTTCAACCACCCGCTGGCCGGCAAGAACCTGCAGTTCGACCTCAAGCTGGTGGGCGTCAGCGACAAACCCACCCAACAATCAGGCTGCTCCTGTTCCGCTCCGTCAGGAGGCGGCGGCTGCAGCACCTGTTAAGGGGAATGCTCGAAAAAGCAGAGGCCGGGCTTCAGCCCGGCCTCTTTATATAGTAAACCCAGCTCTTGTTGTCGCTGGGGGGATCGAGAAGCTCCCCCTCTCAAACAGGACGGCGAGGATGGAGAGGCTTATTGGGCAGCTTCGGGTGATGCTTCCTGTGGCGCCGGGGGGGTTACCTGCCGGTTCCAGCGGCGGCCGCGACCGGCTTGGGGGGTGTTCTGCCATCCCTGACCGCGGTTCCGGTAAGCCGGATAATTGGGACAATCGGCATATCCCGGACCCCAGCCCTGGCCCCCCTGGCACCAGGCTTGGCCGGCTTGAGCGCGGCGGCCCCTGCCCTGACCCCACTGTTGGGCGAAACTCACATCCGCCAGAGCCACGGCGGCGGCCACAATTAAAGCCACAAACGCAATGAACCATCTGCTTTTTTTCATTGATTTACTCCCTGTTAATTTTCCATATTCTGAATTAATGACGTTATCCGCATTTTGGGGAATAAGGCGGCCACGGATAGCCTGAGCGGGGACCCGGTCCCCTTTCCATGGGCGGACCATGGGGCGGGCCGTGGCGCTCCCAGCGGTGGCCCCGCCGTCTCTCAAAAGGCCGCAGTCGTTGCTCCATAAGTTTTACGAACACGGCCTGCTGCTCCGGCTTGAGCTGCTCTTTTATCGTCAGCAGGTGCTGGACGATCTCCTCTTCCAACTTCCCCTGGAGATTGCTGACTTCCCGGATTTTGCTTTGCACGGTGGGCCAGTCGGGAGAGGGCTCTTTTTTCACCAGGGCAAACAACTCATGCCGCTTCTCCGCCAATTCGGAGCGCAAGGCCCGCAGCCGGCGATGATGTTCCGGCCAAATCTGCCCGAGACGGCGGCGCTGTTCCTCGTCCAGATTAAGGTGGCGCCACATTTCCCGCATCGGCAGGGGCGGCAACTCTTCTTTGACCGCGCTCTGCTGGCGGTCCTGATAGCGCAAATAGGTGAACGTGCCTATGGTCCCTATATTAAGAGCCAGGCTGAAAATAACCAGGTAGAGGAGCCAGTCCCGCCTCATGCGCTGATCTCCTCCTCATCCTGGTAAGAAATGATAACGCCGTAGGAACCTTGGGGAAAATCCCGGAAGACCTCCTCCATGGCCACTAACTCATTCCCGTTGCCGGCAGCAGCCGTGAAGGGATAAAAATTACCTGCCAGAGCGGCCCCCAAAGTCAGCCCCAGAACCAAAGAAGCCGCCAGTGACAGGTTGCGCCACCAGGACAGCGCCGGGCGCCTGATCCGGGAGATGACCCTGTCGGCGATATCCGGAGGCGTCGGGAACGACAGCGAGCTCAAGGCCGTATCCAGTTGCCGGAGTGCGACCAATTCGGCCCGACAGGCCGCGCAAGTTTTCAGATGCGTGGCTATTTCCTGCCGGAGCTTGACCGGCACCTCGCCGTCCACGTATGCAGATAAAAGATTTTGGACAGTTGCACAGTTCATAATGATTCCTGACTCTGTAGAGAAGAACACGCAAAATCTTAAAATCCGGCGCTTAATCTTTATCCAGAAAGAAATTTAAAACAAGGGGCGGGCTCGCGAATTTTTTTTGGAACCCCTTTATTTTCCCTATGGCAATATTTACTTTTTTAGCCAGCAAATCTTGAGCGGAGGATAAGATATGCTTTCCCAAATCCCCATTGATCTTGCCAAGGTGGATAAATCCCAGCTTGATAAGGAAATCCTTAGAGCCGCTATCATTGCCGAGCTTGACGCGGTAAGCCTTTACGAGCAGTTGGCCGCGATGACCGAGGACAAGGCCATCAAGGAGGTCCTGCTCGACGTGGCCAAGGAAGAAAAAACCCACGCCGGTGAATTTCAAGCCTTGCTGCTGCGCATCGACAAACAATATGAACAGGAATTGGACCACGGTCGGGAAGAGGTGGAAGAACTTCTCGGGGAGAGGTAGGTTTGGTATAAAGCCTCAGGCCGCCGCCGGAGACGGCAAAAAACAGGAGCCGAAGCGGACATCATCGGCTCCTGTTTTATTTGCCCTCATATTAACCAATCTTTTTGGGTTTGCAGAGAAATTCCTCTGAAGTGGCCAACCTTCCGCATTGATCACAGAAATACTTGAGATCTTCCATTTTTCCTTTACAGAAATGCTTCACATGTGGTTCATGCTCCATGCCGCAGTAGGTGCAGGTCATGGGCATCCCTTTGGGGTTGCACAGATGGCCCGGCTCTTCGGCCAGCGCGCCGCAGGTCTCACAAACATAGGCCCGTTTTGCCATAATTCCTCCTCGCTATGGGGTTTTACTCAAAACTTAATGCCGCCGCGCCTTATGTCAATTAAATGGAAATTTTTTTGTATAAGTGGGCAGTCTGGTATGGCTAGAGGAAGGTCAGGCTGGCTGTTTGAGAATCCAGGAGGGCCGCGGCCCCCAAAGGCAGGGTATAATTGTCGGGGTGGTGCCCCACCGGCAGGCCGGCCAGGACCGGCACATTCAGGGGCTTCAGCGCGGTTTGCATCACTTCCAGGAGGCTATCCTGGTCATTTGAGCCCGTGAAGCTCCCCAATATTATGCCTTTTACTCCCTCCAGGACGCCGGAAAAGAGCAGGTGATGCATCAGGCGGTCCAGACGGTAGACGGCCTCATTATGATCTTCCAGGAACAGCAGGGTGCCGTTGAAGCGGGGGGCATAAGGCGTCCCCAGGAGGTGGCATAGGGTGGTGAGATTGCCGCCCGCCAGGTGCCCCTGAGCCGCACCCTGATGCAGCACCGTCAATCCCTGATAGGAGAAAGTTTGCGGACCCGCTGCAGTGAGCCAGTGAAAGAAACTTTGCCGCGCCCCGGGAGTGAGACTGGGCAATTGCGCCACCGTAGGGCCGTGAAAAGTCACAAAGCGCAGCCGGTAATGGAAATGCAGGAGCAGGTTGGTGAGATCGCTGAAGCCGATGAGCCGTTTGGGATGCTCTTGCAGCGAAGTCACTTCGAGGTGCGGCAAAAGCTTCAAGGATCCATAGCCGCCTCTGGCCCCGATAACCGCCTTGATATCGGGATTCAGCCAAATTTCCTGAAATCGCCGGGCCAGGCCGCGATCTGCCTCGCGGCCCCAGGCCCTGGCTGCAAAGACATCAGGACCGCAAAGCACCCGCAGGCCCGCGTCCTCCAGAATCCGCACCCCGGCCTGGCATAAATTGCAATCCACCGGGCTGGCCGGCGCGGCTACGGCTATGAGGTCGCCGGGCTTTACCGGCGGCGGCCAGAAAAATTCCGGGCTGGAGGACTGGTTGGGGTCTTTCATTCTCCACATCCTAACAACTTCGCTTGTGCCTAGTCAAATAGAGAAGTGCATGCTATAATGGTGACAATACGCAGATGTTCAGGAATAGCATGATGGAGGCTGAACCTCCGGGCCGCGGGGCAAAGCCTGCCGCCGGCCTCCCCTGGGAAATAGCCGCACCGGTGCTGCTGATGGCGCTGGGGGCCGTTTTCCGCCTGATGGATTTGAGCGCCCGCAATCTGTGGACCGACGAGGCCTGGGTGGCGCTGGCGGCCCTCAAGCCCACCGCCTCGGAAGCCCTGGCCGCGGGCCAATCAACCCCGCCTTTCTATCTTCTTTTCATCCGGGCCCTGGCCCAGGTCTTCGGCGGCAGTGAAGCAGTGCTAAGAAGCCTGTCTTTTGGCTTCGGCCTGGGCACGGTAGTCCTTTTCTGGTTCCTGGCCCGGAGCCTTACCGGTCCCGCCCCGGCCATAGCCGGCCTGGCCGCGCTGGCCTTCTCCCCCATCATGGTCTACTACTCCAAGGAACTGAAGCAATACAGCGGGGACGCTTTTTTCGCGGTTTTGCTCTTTTTTTTGGCGGAGCGCCTGCGGACCGCTCAGGGACAAAAGGGCTGGCTGACGCTCGCCCTGGCCGGCATCGTGGGAGCAGGCTTCTCCCACAGCCTCGTCTTCATCCTGCCGGTGGTTATAGCCGCTCTTTGGCTTGCCCTGCCCGCCCCTGGCCGGACGCGGCTCGTCTTCGTCGCCGCCCTTTGGGGCGCGGCCTTCCTGGCCCTTTACGCCCTATTTTTCCGGCATCAGGTAGACCACCAGTTGATAGACTACTGGTCCAAGGATTTTCCCGACTTCTCCGGCCTCCCGGCTTTCCTCATCTGGCTGGCCGGAGCCTGGCGCCGTTATCTGAACTACTTTTTAGGAAGCTACGGAGTCTTCTGGGGCGCGCCGCTCCTGGTCCTGGGGGTCCTGCACCTCTGCCGGCGCGGGCCGCGTGCGGCCTGTCTCTATCTTGTCGGCCCTCTGCTGTTGGCCTTTTTTGCCGCGGCGCTGCACCGCTATCCCTTTATGGCTCACTACGGGGGCAGCCGCCTCATGCTGTTTTCGGCTCCCATGCTCTATCTCACCGTGGCCGCGGGCGTTGTGGCCTCCTGCCATTTTCTCTGGCAGCGCCGGGGCTGGCGCTGGCTGACCCCGGTTTTTATCGTCGGCCTTCTCCTGGCGTTAAAACCGGTGGAGATGCTGCAGGAAAACTTCAGCCCCTCCTTCAACCGCAGTCAGCTCAAGCCCCTGGCAGCCCGTCTGGAACGCGAACTTAAACCCGCTGATTGGGTTTATGTGTACTATTATGCCATCCATCCTTTTAATTATTATTTTCAACAGGAAGCACGGCAGCAGATTTATTATGGGAAATCCTGCGTGGAAACGGGCCTGGAATTGCCTTGGGAGACAGCCGCTCACGGCCGGGAAAAAATGCGGGGTGAAGCCCGGCCCCAACGGTTATGGTTGATCGGCGGGCATTATCCCGACCTGGACTATATGCAGGCCTTCGCCAAAAACCTGCTGGGACCGGACTGGCGCCAAGCAGCCTGTGTTAAAGAGCACGGGGCGGTTCTTTTCCGGTTCGAGCGGCAGGAAACCCCACCGGCTAATGGCCGCACGGGCCGGCCAGCACTTTCTTTATCTGGGTCTCCAGCTCCCCCACCCGAAACGGCTTGTGAATAAGGCCGGAAACCCCGATCCGGAGCAGATGATCAGCCTCTCCATGGGTCAGGAATCCCGAAGCCAGCAGCACCCTTACTTCGGGATCGAGATTCTTGAGCTTCTCCAGAATTTCCGGACCGTTTTCTCCGGGTAAGTAGTAATCCAGGATAACCAGATCAGTCCGACCCTTCTGGCGGAAACGCCGCAGGGCTTCCGGTCCGGCCGTGGCCACCTCCACCCGATAGCCCAAATTCTCCAACAGCTCCCGTCCCAACGCGCAGATGAGGGGATCGTCGTCTACCAGGAGTATTCTTATAGGAGGCCGGCGCGGCGTTCTCGGCGCTTTTGCCTTCATGTAATCGGTGCCCCTTTTGCTTTACAGGCATCTGTCCGGGCGCCAATCCGCCCGGTCTTGACGACGTATCGGC
>JASEFS010000038.1 GCA_030018495.1 Deltaproteobacteria bacterium
CGGTGAACCGAACCAAAATCGAATGGTGCGACGCTTCACTGAACCCTCAGGGCTGGGGGTGCTGGGGGCCGGGGGGGACGCCGGATAAACCGCAAAGGTGCTGGTACTGCTATTCGGAGGATTTTTCTGAGCGCAGCCTGAGCAAGTGCGAACTGTGCAACCAATTTATCCCCCACTGGCACCCGGAGCGGCTTGAGCTTCCTTACCGCTGGAAAAAGCCCCGAAAGATTTTCTGGGGCTCGATGAGCGATCTATTCCATCCTTGCACTCCGGATTGGCAGATTAAATCGGCCCTGGCAGTAGCAGAGGCGACGCCTCGGCATACCCATATCTTTTGCACCAAGAATCCGGCCCGCTACCAGGAATTCAACCCCTGGCCGGAGAACTGCTGGGTAGGAGCCACAGTGGAGAACCAGGAGGCCGCTAACGAGAGGCTTCCATGGCTTGCCAAAGTGGATGCCAAAGTAAGGTTCGTGTCGTTCGAACCCCTACTCGGCCCCTTTGACTCTACAGAAGTGCCCTGGCCGGAAGAGGTTTGGGGAAGAAGAAAGGTTGAATGGGTCATTGTGGGTGCCCTGACCGGCCCCGGCTCCAAGGCCCATCAACCCAAGCCTGAATGGGTTCGGTCGCTTATCGACCAGTGCAGACCGCCAACCTTTTATTACTTGGGCTTATCAGTCGGAGACGAAGTTTGCCTGGGGATTCCACTTTTCCTCAAAGACAACCTGAAATGGCCCGAAAAGATTCAGGAATGGCCCCGGTGAGATTGGGCGGCCAGGCACTCCAGGAGCTTGATGACCGTGGCCGGGATTTTGCGCCGGCCGTATTCCCAATGCTCGATGGCGTGCTTGCTGACGCCCAGGGCCGCGGCCAAATCGGAGCGGTGCTCGTAGCCCATGGACTCCCGCCAGCGCCGGAACTCCTCCGGGGTCATGCTGGGCTGCTTAGGTTTCGGCTTCTTCTTGCGGCCCATGGCCACCTCCATCCGCGTCAGTTGATAGCACGGCCCGGCTTGCGGGTCAACCGGGCTTCCAGCTTTTTGAGGACAGCCAAAGACTCCCTGATCCTGGCCTCCAGTTCATCCAGGAGGGCCAGGATCTCCCGCACCGCCAGGCCGGCCTTACTTTCCATCGTCGTTCCTCAGGCCCTTGAGGGCCGCCTCCAGCTCCGGGTCGCAGACGTGGGTGTAAATCTGCGTGGTGGCCAGGGAGGCGTGCCCCAGGGCCTTCTGCACCAGGCGCAGGTTTTTGGTTTGCCGAAGCAGGTCGGTGGCGAAGGTGTGCCGCAGGGCGTGGGCGTGGGGGTCTTTCTCCAGGCCGGCCCGGCGCACCGCGGCCTTGACGATCTTCCTGAGGTTGCGCTCCCCCAGGGGCCGCCCGTCCAGGGCGGTGATGAGGCTGGCGTTCTGCTGGGGCAGGCCCTCCCGGACCTCCCGCCAGCGGGAAAGGAGCGCCAGGTCCCCGGCGGCCAGCCAGAGGGTGCGCTGCTTCTTGTACTTGCCGTTGACCAGGACTTTGCCGGAGTTCCAGTCCACGTCCGCGGTCCTGAGGTTCCGCACTTCGCAGCCCCGCAGGCCGGCGTTCAGCATCAGGCGCACGATGCACAAGGCCCGGAGCCTGGCAGGGCTGCGGTCATGGAGGGTCCCCAGGAGGAGCGTCTGCTCCTGACGGGAGAGGGTGACGGGGAGTTTCCTGGGGCGGGTCATGGCGCGGCCTCATCTCCCCTTGTAAATGTTCAGCCCCACCTTGACGTTTTCGTGACCGGGGACGCCGACGTTGCCTTCGGTGGTGGCGATGATGATGGTCTTGCCGGATTTCGACGGGCCGAAGCTCTTGCTCAGGTCCACCCGGATGACCAAGTCTTTCCCATCAACCGTCATGTCCACATTTTTCATGTATGTTCTCCTTTGGCCTTCTGCCATTCCGCCAGGGCATCCCGGGCCCCTTCGACAAAGGCCCGATACAAGACTTCCGGGTCGTATCCCTCGGGACAAAGTTCTTTGAAAATCTCCGTCAAAAAGGCATACCCTTGTTCGTGCGCCAGGTCTATGCTTTCCACGCTCATCTCGACCTCCTCATGGTCGCGGTTCCTCCGGGGCAGGGTCGCCCCTGCCCCTGACCCGATGGTCAACCCAGGCCTCGCGCCCGGTTCAATTAAACTCTCCTCATTCTTTCAACCAAGTAGGCACCCAAGATGCCTTCTGTCTCCGGGGACAGGTTCAACGCCTTTGGCCCCTTCGCCGGGGCTTTGGGGTCTGCCTTGGGCGTCTGCGCCAGGGCCTCGCCGAAGCTGGGGGCCTTGGGCTGCTTCTTCAAAGCGACTACCTTCATCGTGTCCTCCTTATAAGTATAATCCATTGGATTATTATTTTATATCCATATCGGCAAAAAATGCTTTTTCTTTAATTTTTTTCTACTGAAGCCAAGTGTCTGAAAAGACCTTGTTTTTAGGGATAGACCCGGGCGCCGCCGGCGGCTTCGGCGTCCTGGACGCGGACGGGCGGTTCGTGGCCGGCGACAAGTGGCGGGACGGGGGCCGCACTTATCGGGCCGTCTCCGCCTATGCCGGCCGGATCGCAGCCTGCCACCTGGAGCGGGTCAACATCTTCCCGCGCCAGGCCAGGGGCTTCATCACGCAAATGCAGAGCCTGCTTGTGTCCGCGGGGCGCTGGATGCAGATCCTCGACCTCCTGGCCGTGCCTTACGAACTCGTCGCCCCCCAGACCTGGCAGGCGGCCTTCGGGCTGTACCACTGGCAGCGCCGCCGGGCCAAGCTGGCGGGCGCCACGGGCAAGCTGGAGGGCTTTGCCCTGACGCCCTGGGACCTGGCCGCCCGTCTCTGGCCCGAGGCCGGCGTCAAGGGGCAGGGGCAGTCGGGGATGGCCGTGGGGCTGCTCCTGGCGGAGCACGCCCGGAGGCGCAGGAGTGAGGCATGAGGGACAAGAGCTTGGCAGCCCGGGAGGCGGGGATCGCGCTGCAGCCGCCTCCGGACCCCCACAAGCCGGAATACGGGGTTTTCTTCCAGTTCGCCAAGGAGCATTGCTGCAACTACTCCGCCGCCGGGCCCTGGGGCAAGAAGCATTATTGCTGGCTGGAGCCCAGGGAGACCCACAGCTTCTGCGTCATCCCCTGGGGGAAATACTGCCGCTGGTTCGTGGAGGCCGTCCTGCCCCTTAAGCGCGACCTGGAGCTGGCCTGGCACCGACTGAGGGGCACGGCTAGGCTTGACCACAAGGCGAAACAAGAGCACGAGTGCGTGGACTGCGGCAAGGCCTTCATGCGCACTTCAAATCGGCAGAAGCGGTGCGAGGATTGCGCCCGCAAGAAAGCAAATATGGCTGCCCGAGAGCGCAAGCGGAGACAGCGAAGCCGAGGGGGTCAGACTGTCACGCTTTAGGCCATTTTATGTTCAATATTTTCAATGAGTTGGCAAGGCATTTTTGGAAAGTCCAGGGTTTACTATTGGGTTCATTTTCTAAAGCGTGACATGGGGCCAAAAACCCGCGTGTGACGCAGACTTAGGAGACCTATGAAACCAAAGGAAAAAAAAGGTGGGCGGCCTGGCGGGCGCGGGGGGCCTCTCCCACCAGGCGGTCAAGGAATACGCCCCTTACCTCCGGGAACTGAAGGCAAGGGCAGAACAAGAGCGCCGGGAGCGGCTGGCGGCATTGCCGGATGTCTCGCCGGTCTACCGCACCGGCCCCACGCCGGGCACGGCCCTGGCCCCGGCCTATCCCTACCCGGCGGAGACGGAGACAGAAGAGCGAGCGGCGGCGTTGCCCGAGGGTTCTCCCATCTACCGCACCGGCCCGGCCCCGGGGGTGCCCGCCGAGCCGCTGCCGGCAGGGCCGGCGCCGGCGGCTCCCCTGAAGGAGTGGGAAGCCGACATCCTGCGGGAGCCGGCCCCGGAAGAAGGGGCCGTCGGCCAGGCCGCGGCCCTGGACCTGAGCGGCAGGCCCATGATGCCGCCGGCGGACCGGCCCCTGGCCCAGCGCCTGGACGCTCTGTTCCGCCTGGTGGACGAAACGGGAGACCCCAGGGCGGCCCAGGAGATACACAACCTCCTGCTGGCGAACCGGCCCGAGGTGGTGGCGGCCTTCCGCACCCCGGAGCCCGCCGGGATGACCCTCAGGCCCCTGGCCGAGAAGGTGGAATCCCTCTACCGGCAGGTGGAGGAAACGGGAGACTTCAACGCGGCCCGGCAGCTGCACGCGCTGATCGAAGCCAACCGGCAGGGCCTGACCGGCCTGAGCCGGGAGCAGCTGCGCCGGCTGGCCGAGCAGCCCATGGTCCAGAGCGCCGGCGAGGTCAAAGACCTGGTGCGGGACGAGGCGATGGCCGGAGAGGAGGCAGCCCAGTCCCTGCCGGAGCGGGTGGCCCGTTTGACCCGGCAGGTGGAGGAGGAGGGCGACCCCCGGGCGGCGGGGGAACTGAATAACCTGCTGGCGGGCAACCTGCAACTGCTCCAGGGGGTGAGCCGGGGCCAGATCGCCAGGTTGTCCGGGATGGCGGCGACACCCATGGAGCCCAGCGGTTCCCAGGTGAAGGAACTGGCCCGGGAGCCTGAGGCCCCGACCGCTCCTCCAACTGCGCCTACGGTCCCTCCCGGCGAGGTAGCACCCCCGCGGGAGGGTATTTCTCCGTATTTCGATGAAACCACTACCGGGACTCCACATTGGGACAAGTTTCTGAGAAGCGGAGAAGCAAAGGTCGTGAGAATGAGCCCTAGCGAATATCTGCAAAAAGTAGCAGAAATGCAAGGGCTCACCCTGGAACAATCGTTGAGGGCGGTTTCCAGAGACCAATGGAAAAAATACGCCGACCGGATGCTTACCGGAGAAAAGGCCCCGTTGCCGCTTCTGGACTATGAGGAAAACGCCCAGGAGGGCAGGGCCAGGGCGTTGGCGGCACAAGCCCTTGGGGCCCAAACAATTCCTGTTTTGCTAAGGGAAAAGCAAAAACAAGCGCCACCCGCGCCTGCCCCTCCTAAACCCAAAGAAGAATGGGAAATGACCAAGGAGGAATTTCTTGACTATGTAAGACGAAGAGGGGCGATGCCTGCTTATGGTGATGAAGAAGTTTGGGAGGTCCATAAGGATGTAGTCTCTGGCGCTCTTTACGACAAGCTCCCTGTCCCTTCCCACGTTCTCGCAGAATATCCAGATGTAGCGCTTAAATACAATATAGCAATAGGCAAACCGACCACACCCATGACCGCCACAGGGCGTGAAGTGCCCGCTAGGTTTGCGGTCTTTAATGTGAGGGATGTCATTACGTCGCATGATGACCTCCTGAACGAAAATCCAAGATTTCCGCAGGACCTGCAACCCCGCGACCGCACCCGGGCGGCGTCGGAGTTGCAGGTCAGCCGTATCGAGAACAATCCTAAGCCGCAACTCCTGGGAGACAACCCCCTGGCCTCGGACGGGGCCCCCATTGTCGGCCCGGACCGCCTGGTGGAGTCGGGCAACGCCCGGTCCATCGCGCTGCGGCGGGCCTACCGGGCCGGCCGGGAGGGGGCCGAGCGCTACCGGCAATGGCTCGTAGAGCACGCCGCCGACTTCGGCCTGGACCCCGAAGCTATCGCCCGGATGCAGCGCCCCCTGCTGGTGCGGGTGCGGACAGAGGAGGTCCAGCCGCAGGAACGGGTGGAGTTGGTCAAAGAGTTTAATATGCCCTCCACCGCGGGTTATAGCCCCATGGAGCAGGCGGAGAACGACGCCCGGGCTCTGCTGAACGGCAATATCCTCACCCTCTTCGAACCCAACGACCGGGGGGAGATCAACACCGCGGCCAACGCCGCCTTCGTCCAGGCCTTCATGCACCGCGTGGTGTCGCCCAATGAAGTGGGGAATTATTTCACCGCGGACAAGCGCCTGAACCAGGCTGGCATCGCCCGCATCCGCAACGCCCTGTTCGCCGCGGCCTATGGCAAAAGCGGGGCCTTGGAGGCCCTGGCAGAAAGCCCGGACGACCGGGTGCGCAACCTCACCGGTGCTTTGGCCATGGCGGCTCCCAAGATGGCCGTTTTGGAGCAGCGAATTCGCCAGGGAGACCGCTACGACGTTGGCATAGCCACCCATGTGGCGAGGGCGGCGGATATCCTCCGGGACATCCGGGAGGCAGGGCTCACCTTCGAGGACGGCGTGGCCCGGGTCAAATTCCTGGGGGAGGCCGACCCGCTGGTGCTGGACCTCTTACACCTGTTCAACGACTACTCCCGGAGCCGGGTGCGCCTCCAGGCGGTGCTGAGCAACTACGCGGACCTGGCAGAAAACCTGGGCACGCCGAAACAGAAGGGCCTGATGAACCTGCCGGTGCAGGTGACCCGGGCCGACCTCCTGCAAAAGGCCGTGTCCATGATGGAGGAGAAACATGGCAAAGGACGAGAAGCCATACCGTCTGAAAGAGTCGAAAGTGAACCCCAAGGCCCTGGCGTTCCTGGACCGCCTGAGAAGGTGGAAGGCACGCCAGCAGGAGGAGAACCCACCCCAAAACCGCAAGGCGTAACGGCGGCTGATATCAAGCGCCTTTACCCGGACATCAGCGACGAGCAGGCGGCCATACTGGCGGCAGACCCGGAACTGCGGGCCGCGGTGGCCAAGGGCAACTGGGAAGCCATTCTGCGGCAGAAAGCGGCTGAGCAGGTATCTGATATCGGGGCGCAAAAAGGCCTTGGCATAGGCGGGGGCGGGCTCTTCGACGTCGAGCCGGAACCGAGGACCATCAGCAAGGCCGAAGTCTTGGAGGCGCTTGATGCAGGGGATGCCGATACCCTAAACGCAGCCCTAATCCCCGAAGGCTCTCTCAAAGGAACAGCGTCACCCGGCCAATTTCAGACCCCGGCGGTCAAGCCGGACGTTGCCGAGGACATCATCGCAAAAGCCCGGGAGTTCGGCCTGGAACCTGCCGGACGGGGTGAATATCCGGACGGCAGGGTCTCGGTCAGTTTCCGCAAGGCGCTTGAGCGAGCCGACGAGAAATGGCGACAGCACCCGTTGGTGCAGTCCATGGTCGAGCGCGGCTGGGAAGTGGTGCGAGCCCAAAACGAGGCAGAGGCGAAAGCCTATGTTGGGCAGGGATACCAGCCGAGCACTCAACTGATTGGCATATTGTACAAAAGGCCGGAGCACGAAATTGCGTGGGAGAAGTCGCTTGAGAGAACCGGGACGGCCAGGCATGGCGATGTCACCGTTCGGGTGGTGCCTCATCCTTCGGGGGATGATTACGCCATAGAGGTGGTGGAAAACGGGAACCGGCGTATGCTTGCGGGTGAACCCATGTCGCTCCCTGAGGCGAGGCTTGAGGCCATCGACATCCTACGGCAGGCATACAAGCAGGCATCTGGAGAGACGACGCCGGTAACCAAGCCGCCCAGCCAAGCACAGGGAGAGCCGGAAGCGGAAGCAACGGCCTCCCGCAAGCTGGCCCAGAGGATTGTCGCCTGGCTCCGGGAGCCGGCTGCACGCGCTGGCAATCTGAGCAACCGCGAATTTTTTGACATGGCGGATGAAGCCTTCGGGGGCACCATGGCCGAGGGCAAGTATTCCCCGAAAGACGCCTACGACGCCCTGGAACTGGGGGTGAACCTCTACATCGCCAGCCGGCCCGACCTGCATAACCCCCATGGGACAGCAGAAGATATAAAGCTGGCGGTTACCAACTTGGGCTTAATGCTTGACCGCCTGCCCACCCAGGCCATGCGCACCGAGGAGCAGCAGGAGTTTCAGCAGTTTTCCACGCCCCCGCACTTAGCCTATGTGGCGGCGTGGGCGGCTGACATAAATCAGAACGACGTGGTGCTGGAGCCCAGCGCCGGGGTGGGCGGGCTGGCGGTGTTCGCCCATAACGCCGGGGCCCGGGAGGTGGTGGTCAATGAATTGAGCCCCCGGCGGGCGGCCTTGCTCAAGGAGATGTTCTTCGACCGGGTTTACCAGGAGAACGCCGAGCAAATCTACAACATCCTGCACGGCAAGGAAAAGCCCACGGTGGTGCTGATGAACCCGCCGTTCAGCGCCACGGCGGGACGCAAGCCGGGGGCAAGGGAGACGCAGAACGCCCAGCGCCACGTGGAACAGGCCCTGAAGCTCCTGGAGCCCAACGGCCGGCTGGTGGCCATCCTGGGAGAGGGGGCGGCCCCGGACAAGGCGGCGTGGAAACCCTGGTGGGCGAAGATTGCCAAGGAGTATAATGTAAGGGCGAATATCGGGGTCAGCGGCAAGGTCTATCAGAAGTACGGCACCCAATTCGGCCTGCAAGTTGTGGTCATCGACAAGACCGGCCCCACGAATACCAGCCTCACGGCAAGAGGGCCGGTCACGGGCAAGGCGGACAATCTCAGCGAACTCATCGACCTATTGGCGGAGGTCAAACATGCCGGGCGCGTGGCTCACGAAGGAATTCGTGGACAAGGTGGCAAAACTGAACCGGGAACGCCCACTGAACCGGTGGGCGGAGCAGGCGCTGAAACAGTTAAAGGAACCTCTGGACAGCACGTGTCTCCACGTCCTCAACCTCCTGTGGTGGGCCCTGGAAAATCAGAAGTTGGCGTTCAGGGACCAAGACCAGCGGGTGTGGCTGGAGAACACGGTGAGTCTGATGCCGACCTGGAACCCGGAGAGCGTCATGGAGGTGTTCGAGAGGAGCGACGACGGGGACGAACTGGACTGGGAGAGCATCCTGAACCTGAAGCCGGAGGAGAAACCGGACCCGGTGGACCTGGCGGCAGAACTGGTGGAGCAACTGCACAGCCGGATCGTGGCGAGCGGGGGGTATTAGAAGGGCCGGAAGTAAAGGTAGAAGCGCAAAGTGAAGCGCCTCCCCCCGTGGAAACCGGCACCGAAGAACTCGAAGACGTCATTTATGAAGCCTACCGGCCCCAGCGCCTGAAGGTGCCCGGGGCCAAGCCCCACCCCGCCCACCTGATGGAATCGGCGGCCATGGCCGCGGCCGTGCCGCCGGCGCCCGCCTATCAACCCCACCTCCCCAAGGAATTGGTGGAGAAGGGCCTCCTGAGCGACGCTCAGATGGAGGCCGTGGTTTATGCCGGCCAGGCGCACCAGGAAACCCTGCCGGACGGCAGCCGCCGTGGCTTCTTCATCGGCGACGGCACCGGTTTGGGCAAGGGCCGGGAGATCGGCGCCATCTTCATGGACAACTGGAACCAGGGGCGCCGCAAAGGCATCTGGATTTCGGACAAGGCGGCCCTGGTGAAGGCGGCCAAACGGGACGTGGGCGACCTCGGCTGGGACCAGAACCTCATCTTCGAGTGGGGCAAGGTCAAGGCCAGCGGCAAGGTGGAGCGGAGCGAGGGCATCGGCTTTCTCTCCTACGATACGTTGAAGGCCAGCGCCAAGGGCGAAGGGGGCAAACCCGGCAAGAGCCGCATCGACCAGATTGTGGAGTGGCTGGGGCAGGACTTTGACGGGGTGATTGCCTTCGACGAGTCCCACAAGATGGGCAACGCCCTGGAATACGGGACGGGGCGGGGGAGGAAGAAACCCAGCCAGCGGGCCCTGGCCGGCCTCGAACTGCAAAAGCGCCTCCCCAAGGCCAGGGTGGTCTATGTCTCAGCCACCGGCGCCACCGAGGTGATGAACCTGGCCTACGCCCAGCGTCTGGGTTTGTGGGGCCCGGAGACCCCCTTCGGCACGGTGCAGGAATTCGTCGCCGCCGTGGACAGGGCGGGGCTGGCGGCCATGGAACTGGTGGCCCGCGACATGAAGTCCATGGGCCTGTATCTCTCCCGGTTTTTGAGTTATCAGGGGGTGGAAACCGGCGTCCTGGAACACGAGCTGGCCCCCCACCAGGTGGAGACCTACAACGAACTGGCCCGGGCCTGGCAGATCGTGCTGCACAATGTCCGGGAGGTCCTGGCGATGCTGGGGGCTGTTAACAACGCCCAAGCCAGGCGGAACGCCTATTCCCTGTTCTGGGGCTCCCACCAGCGCTTTTTCAACCAGGTAATCACCGCCATGCAGATGCCCGGAGTCCTCGCCGCCGTCAAGGAGGATTTGGCGGCCGGGCACGCCGTGGTGCTCCAGTTGACCAACACCCTGGAGGCCAGCCAGGAGCGCGAAATCGCCAAGATGCTCGAGAAGGCCAAGGCCGGGGAGGAGGTGGAACTGGAAGAGCTGGATATGTCCCCCAAACAGGTGCTGATGCAATATGTGCAGCACGCCTTTCCGGTCCATGAATACGAGGCGGTGCAGGACGAAGACGGCAACACGGTCTGGAAACCGGTTAAGGACAGCGAGGGGAACAACGTCGTCAACCCCGAGGCGGAGCGCCGCAAACAGGAACTGCTGGAAAGGATCGGAGCTCTGAACGTGCCGGACGGCCCCCTGAACATCCTGCTCCGGGAATTCGGCCACGAGAAAGTAGCGGAGGTCACCGGCCGCAAACGCCGTATGGTCTGGAAGGACGGGCAGGCCAAGCTGGAGAAGCGGGGCGACGCCAAAGTTGAGGCAGACATTGACGCCTTCCTGAACGATGAAAAACGCATCCTGGTGTTTTCCGACAAGGGCGGCACCGGGCGGAGCTACCACGCCGACCTGAGGTTCAAAAACCAGCGCCTCCGCAGGCACTACCTGCTGCAACCCGGCTGGCGGGCGGACAACGCCTTGCAGGGGTTCGGCCGGAGCCACCGGAGCAACCAGAAACAGCCGCCGCACTACATCCTGGTGACCACCAACCTGAAGGGCCAGAAACGGTTCATTTCCTCCATCGCCCGGCGCCTGGACCAGTTGGGGGCCCTGACCCGGGGGCAGCGGCAGGCCGGCAGCGGGGGCATCTTCCGGGCTCAGGACAACCTGGAAAGCGTCCACGCCCGGGACGCCCTGGTGCAATTTTACCGGGACCTCTACGACGGACGGGTGGAAGGTCTGGGCCTGGCCGAGTTCGAGGCCCAGACGGGCTTGCGACTCACCGACCATGAAGGCAGCCTGCGCCTGGACCTGCCGCCCATCACCCAGTTCTTGAACCGCCTCCTGTCCATGGAGATTGACGACCAGAACCGGGTGTTCGACGCCTTCTTTGAGCGTGTGGTGGACGCCACCGAGGCCGCGGCCGCGGCCGGCACTCTGGACGTGGGGGTGGAGACCTGGAAAACGCCCAAAGACGGGCGGCTGGAAAAGGTTTCGGAAAAGACGGTCTACACCGAACCCCGGACCGGGGCGGAGACCAAGTACGTCCAGATCAATGAAGTGTCCCCGACGCAGTTTTACCAGTTCGCAGACCTGCCCAAAGGGTTCGAGTTGTTCGTCAACGTCAAGAGCGGCAACGTCTGGGCGGCGTCCAGGCAAACGGTGCACCGGACCCTGGCGAACGGGGAGGTGGTCCCCATGCGCCACCTGCAGGGGCCGCGCTCCCGCAACGTGGTGTTTGAGAAGCACCTGGGCGACCCGAAGCACTATCGGAAGGTGGAGGAGGCGGAAGCCCAAAGGCTCTGGAACAAAGAGATCGCCACGGCTCCCCAGGAGAAGGAGCGCACCCTGCACTTCATCACCGGGGCGGTGCTCCCCATCTGGGACCGGCTACAGGGCAGCACCAAGGTCTTTCGCCTCCAGACTTCCCAGGGGGAGCGGCTGCTGGGGCGCCTCATCGAGGAAAAGCACCTGGGGCAGACCCTGAGGAAATTGGGCGCGGTGGAGCCGGTGAAGAAATCGCCACAGGAGCTGTTCACCGAGGTGGTGGAGAGGAACAAGGTCCTGCGGCTGGCCAACGACTGGACCATCGAGCGCCGGCGGGTGGCGGGGGAGGACCGCATCGAAATCCGGGGGCCGAGCTACCACGACCAGGCGGAAATCTTCCGACACGGGGTCTTCTCCACCCTGATTGATTACCGCACCCGCTATTTCATCCCCACCGACCCGAGGGTGGGGCCGCAGGTCCTAGAGCGCCTGGTGGAAAACCGGCCGGTGGTGACGGTCACCGACAAGGCGGTGCGGGAAGCCTTCCGGGTGGCCCCGAAGACGGCAGGAGAAACGATCGTCACCCAGGCCATGGTGGAAGCAGCCTTCCCCGGTGCCCAGGTGCGGCGGGGTCGGTTCTTCGACGGTTTCCGGGTGCTACTGCCCAACGGCCTGGAAATCGGGGTGCGCCTTAACGGCGATATCATGGTGCCGGACGGTGAGGCCCTCAGGGCGGCGGGCTACACCGAGGCCGACATCCGTGATATTCAAAAAAACGCCGACGACTACGTGTTGGCCGGACAGTGGAAGCTCATCGACGGGGGCGGGGTCATCACCTTGGCCAAGGGCCTTACCCAGAAGGAGGCCGGAGCGACCCTGCGCCATGAGGTTTTCCACGCCGCCTGCGACCTGGTGCTCACCGAAGCCGAGCGCCGGGCGATTTTGCGAAAGTTCGGCGACTGGGAAGCCGCGGCCCGGGCCTATGAGACCTGGGAGCCGGTCAAACCGCACGGCCTGTTCCAGAAAATCCTGGACTTCTTCCGGCAAATCTATGAAGCCTTCCGACCCACCTGGGAGAGGACCTTCCGGCGGATTGAGACCGGCCAGGTCTGGCAGCGCCAACCCCAGAAGACCGATGTGTTCGGCGAACCCATCCGCTACAGGGCGGGAGGCCCGGCGAATTATGAAAAAACCGGCAACCTGCCGGAGGACTTTATCAAGACTCCCGAAGGGTCCACAAACTTTGGGGAGATAGATAAAGAAGCGGCTAAGGTTATCAAGAGGCAAGCCGGGCATATCAGATTGCAGATAGGAAAAGGGGACGCCCGGAGCGGCTTTGGGTTAATCCATATCAAAGCCAGGCACGAGGAGGAAATCCTAAGGCTCGGCTACCCCAATGTGGAATCCTTCATCCATGACGTGGCAGCCAACTTTATCCAAATCAGGCAGGGAAGGGGCGCCGCCCTCCTGTTGGTGAAGCCGAACGGCTTAAACAAAATTGCCGCGATCGAGTTGGCACCAGGGATAGAGGAAGACTTTTACACGATTAAATCCGCGTGGGTGGGACGACCTGAATATATTGATAAATTTGAATTGCTTTGGGAACGGCGCGTACCCGTTGCGGCTACACCCGGCAAGGCCCCCTCTTTAAGTTCCTCACCGCAAAGGCCGGAGAAAGGAACCCCGGACGCTGAGGGCCAAAGCAATCTTATTGAAGAAAATATAATTCTTCCGGGAGAAAAAGGCAAGCCCAGGTATTCCATCCGCACCACGGGCCGAGACCAGGAGGCCATCGAGGCCTACCGGGAGAAATACCTGGCCCCGACGGCACCCAGGGAACCCCGAGGGGTGGTGGAGACCGCCCGGGGGCTCAAGGATACGCTGACGCAGAAGGCCCAGCGTTTCTATGACCAGGTGGTGGACAGATGGGCAGCCTGGGAGCGTTTGGCGGAGCGGGCCGGCAAGGCCGGGGCCAAGGTGCCCCATGGCGAACACATCACCAACGCCCTGAGTTTCATGCGGGGCGTGGAGGGCCGGGTGCGCCAGGCCTTGACCGGCGAGTATGTCTATCAAGACAAGATGCATTTTGATGAGGATTTGGGAGAGGCAGTCTTCACCGGTGACGACCTGGTGCGTAAGGGGCCGAGTTTTAACCGGCGGCTGGAACCCCTGCGGGAACTGGCCAAGCGCCGGGGGGTGGAGGCCAGCGAAGTCATGGACGATTTCGAGGTCTTCCTGGTGGCCCAGCGGGACCTGGAACTGGCCGGGGAATTCGGCAACCGCCTGCCGGATGAAATCAAAGGGGTGCACCCGGAAGAGAGCAAGGCGGTCATCGCCTCCCTGATACGCAAATACGGGGACGACTGGCGGGTGCTGATGGACGCTGGCTCCTCCATGCGGGAATGGTCCGACGAGATGGTCCTCCAGCCCCTGCTCCAGGCTGGTTTCATTGACGAGTTAACCTATAAGTTAATCAAGGCCAAGAACCAGCTTTATGTCCCCTATAAGCGCCTGTTGGACCAGGCCAACGACTACCTGGCGGCCCACCTGGGAGCCCAAGGGGTGCGGGGCAAGGTGCTGCACGAGATCAAAGGTTCGGAGAAGCAGATTCTCTCTCCCTTGCAGACCTGGATTGAATTGGCCTACAAGGCGCAGTGGGCCTATGCCCGGAACAAGGTTTACCGGGCGGCCTACCTCACCGGCAAGGCTTACGAGGACGCCGGGGTCTATGAGGTGCCCGCCAAATATGTGCCGGTGGACTTCACCCAAAAACAGGAAATCGACGTCCGCCTGCGCCGGGAGCTCATGGACCTGGCCCGGGACCTGAAGGTTGACGTGAAGATGGTGCGCACCTTGCGGGGCCGGAGGCTGGGGGAATTCAGCCGGATGCTCAAAGAGGAGGTTTCCGAGGGGTTGCTGCCGGAGGAGGCGGCCGGGCAAATCCGGGTGCGGTTCGCCACCTCGGAGAAAACCCTGTCTCACGAGATCGGCCACGCCATTGACTCTCAGTATGACCTGGTGGGCCTCCTGATTGACCGCGGCACCCCGGAGATGCGGCGGGAACTGCGGCGCATCGCCGACCAGCGGGCCACCCAGGCGGACAGCAAGTCCTACAGGCGCTATGTCCGCAAGAAGACGGAGCAGGTGGCGGAGTTCGTCAACCGCTACATCAACGACCGGGCCACCGCCAAGGCCATAGCCCCGGAGACGACCGAGGTTTTCGAAAAGTTCTTGAACCAGCATGCCCGGCTGAAGCCCCTGCTCACCTTCAAGCCCTCGGCGCAAGCCGGCCTGCTGGACTTCCAGAACCGGGTCTGGGCCCGCTCGCCGCTGCCTCCGGAGGAAGGCTGCGTGCCTTATTACCGGGACGGCCGGCGGCGCTGGCTGAAACTGCCGCCGGACCTCTACCACGCGGCGCAAAACCTCATGCCGGCGGAGATGGGCATGTTGATGCGCCTGGCCCGGATACCCGCGGACATGCTCAAAAGCGGGGCCATCCTGGTGCCGGAGTTCTCCCTGGGCCGCAACCCGGTGCGGGACATCATCCAAGCCTGGATCTTCTCCCGCTTCGGGTTCAGCATCTCCAAGTGGTTCCGGGACGCGGCTTTGCTTTTCGGCAAGGATGAAGAAACTCTGGAATTGCGCAGGCAATGGGAAGCAGGCGGCGGGGTGTTGTCCACCCTGGCGGAGAGCTTCGTGGAGCCGGAGAAGCTCAGCGCGGCCTACCTGATGGGGAAAGAGGGCAAGGTCAAGTACTTCGCCAACCCCCTGCACGCCCTGCGCTACGTCGCGGCCTACCTGGAGAACCTGACCCGGTTTTCCATCTACAAGCAGGCCCGAGAGAAGGGCCTGAGCCATGCCGAGGCAATCCACGAGGCCCGGCGCACCACCCTGGACTTCAGCCGGGCGGGGGGCCACCCCACGGTGCGCTACCTGAACATGCTCATCCCTTTCTGGAACGCGGCGGTGCAGGGCATGGACAAGCTGGCCACGGAACTCACGGGACCCAACCGCAAGGCGGTGGCCCGGCGGCTGGCGGTGCTGGCCGGCATTTCAGTGCTGGCCTACCTCTTCGCCCGCACCGACGACCGCTACAAAGAGTTGGAGGACTGGGAGAGGAATTACTTCTGGCACCTGCCCCTGGGGCCGGGGGCGCCCCTGCTGCGCATCCCCAAGCCCTTCGAGGCGGGCATACTCTTCGGGTCGGTGGCCGAGCGCCTCGCGGAGGCGTTGGTCACCAAGGACGTCAAGGGGGTCAAATCGGCCCTGGGAGCGGCCTGGGACGCGGCCACGCCGGAGGTCATCCCCACCATCGCCCGGCCTTACGTGGAGGGCTTGGCGAACTACGATTTCTTCCGGGGCCGGCCCATTGAGGACGCGGGGCTGCAGCGGCTGCCCCGGGGCCTCCGGGCCAAGCCCTGGACCTCGGAGACCGCCAAGGCCGTGGGCTGGCTGACGGATATCTCGCCGGTGCAGCTGGAGCACTTCATCCGCCAATGGACCGGGGGCCTGGGGGCCAACTACTTCCTGCCGGGCGTCGACCTGGTGCTCCGCAAGACCGGGGTAGTGGAGGACATTCCCAAGCCTGCCGAGGACAAAATCCACCAGGTTTGGGGGGTGGGAACTTTCTTCACCAAGCCGCCCACCGGCTGGCGGGCCAAGAGCGTCAACGACTTCTTTGAGAAATACCAGGAGGTGCTGCTTGCCGACCAGGGCTGGAAGGCCCTGTGGCAGTCTGGCGACACGGCCCGCCTGGAGAAGTTCCTGGCCGAGCACCCCGAGGCCATGTATGCCCGGGTGGCCCGCAAGCTCATGGACGAAATCTCCAAGGTCAAGAAGGAGCGCCACGCCGTCCACGCCAGCAAGGCCCTGACCCCGGAGCAGAAGCGGGAGAAGCTGGAGGCCCTGGACGACCGGGTGGTGGAGCTGGCCAAGACAGGAAATGCCTTCATGTCCAAAGATGCGGCTGAGGCGGTGAAGATGCCGCCGCGCCACCGGACGGAGATGGGAGTCAGCCAGCCGTTGGCGCCGGAGGATTATTACGAGGCGGTCTCGCAACCCGTTTATGAGGCCTTCAAGGAATTCCAGGGACGGGGCAGGTGGTGGCAAAGCCTGGATTCCGAAGGCCGGGACGGCATGGTGGAGGCGCTCCTCAGGCGGAGCCGCCGGGAGACCGTGGTGAAGTTCCCCAAAAAGAAAGAGAAATCGCTGTTGTCCGTGATTTGAAAGGAGGGCCCCATGGATGGCGATTATTGGCGAACGGGAACACGTCCTGGGCCTACGCTTCGGCGCGTACCTGTCGGCGGAGGAACTGGCCCTGGTGCTGGCCGAGGCGGTGCGGGCGGCCGGCATGACGCCCTGCGGCCCCCCGGTGACAAAGAAATTTCCGTCGCCGGCCGGCTTGGGGGGCGAGGGGGACCTGCTTTTTCAGACCCTGGGGGCGCCGGCTGAGGTCTTCCAGATGCTGCACGAGTCGGGAATCCTGGGAAATACCTATGTCTGGCGGGACAAATGGGGGCGGGTCCAAAAATGCACCCGCATCCTGCTGGCTTCATGCCTGGAAATCCCCCCGACGTACCGGCGGTTTTTGACGGAGCGCCTGGGGCCGGTGCAGGATGACGGCTTCTTTGCATACTGAGGAGGGAGGGAACGCCATGGCCGGATGGCTGGAAGCGCCGGGCAATTTGATTCTCATGGTGGCCCTGCTTTTTGGGGCGGGCCTGGGTTTCGGCTCCGCCACCGGCAAAGGCTGGCTCCTGTGGCAGAAGCTGCGGAACGGCAACGGCAATCAGCCGTTCCGGACAGGCATCTGCATGGAGCACTCCGGGCTGGTGGCTGACATCAAGCACCTGGTCAGGGGCAACGAAGAAATTAAGGGGGTCCTGAATGAATTGTGGGGCGCGGTCAACGAACTGAGGAAGGAGCTCAGAAACAAATGAGGCAGGGCAGCTTATTATCGAAACCCTGCCCCAGACGATAACGAGAATTTGCCCAAGTTCACAGACGGTAATAAGGAGGGAGCAATGCTTCTCAAACAAGGCATGAGCGGCGACAAGGTGTTGAAGGTGCAGAAGCGATTGCAGGAGCTGGGCTTTTTCACCGGGACCCCGCGGGGCAACTTCGGCCCCATCACCCAGGCGGCCGTCCGGGCTTTCCAGGCGGCCAACGGGCTGAAAGTGGACGGCCTGGTGGGCGACCTGACCTGGGGAGCGTTGTTCGTGCCGGTGGAGGGGACGCCCCAGGCTGATCCAGACCGTCCGCCTCCAGGGGAGATTCCCCCCTGGCTGATGGAGGCCCTGAAAGACTTGGGGAAAGGGATCGCTGAAATTCCCGGCTTCAAGCACCACCCCGACATAGTGGCGGCCCACCAGCTTACCGCTCTAAAAGCCACGGACGATGAAACTCCCTGGTGCAGCAGCATCATGTGTGCTTGGATTGAGCGGGCCGGCCTCAAAAGCACCCGAAGCGCGGCGGCTGCATCATGGCGGACCTGGGGCCGGGAGCTTCCCAATGGCGCCCAGCGTCTCGGGTGTATCGTGGTGATGACCCGGGTGGGAGGGAACCACGTGGGCCTTTACCTGGATGAGGATGCCCACGGGGTTTATCTCCTGGGGGGCAACCAGGGGAACCGGGTGAGCGTTCGCCGCTATGCCTGGGCCAACATCACGAATTTCAGGTGGGAAAAATCCGACTCCGCCGGGTGAGTCTGGCCCGGTGAAGAAGACTGGCTGCGGAGGCTGGCATGAGAAACGGCAACGGCTGGCTGAAGGCCAATACAGGGCCGCTCCTGGCAATCATCACGGTGACGGGGACTCTGGCCCTGTTCGGAGTTGCGTTTTTCCTGAAGGTGGACGGGGCCAACGAGAAAATCCTGTTCATGGTCATCGGCGCCCTGTCCTCCATTATCACCACGGTGATCTCATACTATTTCGGGAGCTCCGAGGGCAGCGCCGCCAAGAACGAGATGCTCCGGGAGGGAAGGCGTACCCGGATAACTATGAGGAGAGGGGGGAAGGACGAAATTGATATTTAGAGTTCCTCTGGAAACGCATCTTTCACTATATCTCTTATATCCTTAAGCTCTTGACTTTCCTCACCGGAAATACAATAGAGAAACATGGCAAAAAACAGACTGAATACATCCTTTGAGAGAGCAACCTCAACTGGGTTTATGGCACTATGGTCTCTTCCGACAATTACTTGAATTCTATCAAACCGGGCAATGCCTTCTGTAAAATGTGGCGTTTTAAGCGGGAAATAAAAAAATTGTCTGTAAAGCAAACATCTTATCCTGGCTACCATCTCCAAAGGAAATCCTGTTCCCCCTGACTCCTTTTCAATGTTGTATCCAGGAATTACAAAGATTGCCTCATCTTGAAGATGCTTCTTCCCTTTTTGTTTCAGTAACTTGTCAAGTTCAGGAAATTTATCTATCTCACTTGCTAAAATTATCCCGGGCCTTTTCTTCGCTCTTTGTAAGAGTAATTCCTCATGAGACCTTAAGTTCAAATATTTTATAGGTAACGTTCTGTCTCGCGTGTGGAAATCCTTCGGTCGATTGGCATTTCTAATTATAAATGAAACTTCTTCATGTTCTTCGGGGCCGCTCCGTTCGACATCTAAGATTCTTGGGACTGGATCAATGTGGGGAGTTGGTATCCAGCAAAATTGCCCCTGTCGGAATTCTTTCATACCGGCTGCTTCAAAAAATTCATTTGGAGGGTATAATTGTAAAATACCCATTATATCTCGATTTTGGCAGTACCTTTCAGGCCAACTTCTAAGTCTTCTTCGTCCATGATTTCGAGAGCCTGATAATAAACGGCATCTTTCAATTTTCTTGATTCAGTTTTATCCTTTTCCAACCTCATGCGGTTTAGCTCAAATTTCTCACCGAGAGCCTTTACATAGCTTCTGGCAAGTTCGAGTTTCTTTTTAGGAATTGCTTTGAGAGCTATCGGCTTACTTGGAATAGGAGGTTTTGCTTTTGAAAAATCTAATACCTCTCCTTTACGAGCTTCTTTCATAGGTTCGGTTTCAAAATACACATGGTCCAACAAATAGGGAGTATCATCACCATACTTTTTAATTGCAGCTATAAGAGAGGTTACAATTTCTCCAGGAATATCCCTTTGAATTTCATCAAAATCATACTCATCCTTACAATAAAATAGTTGATACATTTCGTCTTCGGAAAATTTACTTTCAAAAGACTTCATACAGATGATGCCGGCTGACTCAGCTTGTTGAATAGCATTGAACGCTTCAGAACAATAAGGGCCGTAATGTACAAATGCCCATGGGAATTTTGTCAAGGTTTTCCCTTTGTGTGCTCTGGCATAGTAGAGATCAGCTAAATAAAGGAATTTTACCAACCTCACAGTAGTTAGGCTGATATCATTTTGGGTGGCGTACCCGACAATAAATCTCAGCAGATTCTGAACTATCTCTTGAGCCAAAGAGCTAACCTATCTCTTAGATTTTTTGCGTTATCAGTACTTCTTCGCCCAGCATGTCGGTGATTTTAACGGCGACGGTGGTTTCGCCAGTCGGGGCGTCCAGTTCATAAGCCCCAGCTACGAGGTCGCTTTTCTTGGCGGGCACATCGGCGAAAGCGACGTTGAAGACCTCGCCGTTGTAAGCCGGATCGATCATGACGCTGTCCACCATGGCCCGCCAGTCATCGATCTGGGGGGTGAGCAGCCCGGAATGCTGCCTCAGGCGTTCGAGAATGGTGGGGGAGATGAAATCCTGAATCTCCACACTGATCTTCCCCTGGTCTCGAGTGATGCTCACCCTGGCCGTGGCAGGCTGATGCACGAAGAACTTGCCGTACCGGGGGTCGGTGCGGAGTTCTATCACCTCGATCTTATTTGGGACATCGCCTTGCTTCCGTAGCCGGTTCCAGTCCTCCAGCCAGCCGTCCGCAGCGGTCTCCTTCCCCAGGCAGACCACGCAGATGTCCCGCTCTTCCTCGGGGCGGGCGGAAAGCTCCCGCTTGATCTCCTCAAGGTCCAAAAGGGTTAACGGGTGCCCGAAGGGCACAATCTTGACCAGCTTTTTTCCCAAGGTGCCGTCGAAAAAGGCGTCGGTTTTGGTGCGAGTGATGCCGAGGTGCTCGCAGGCCAGGTTGACCGCCTCGTTATGCTGAATGGCGAGGTCGTAGTCGTTTACTCGATAAACGGCGAAGGAGAATTGGGCAGGCGGGGGATCGCTGTTCACCTGCGCCTCTTCGCCAGCAGGCGGGAGCGGCTGTTGCTTATTCTTTTTTTGGGCGGCCTCCATTTGCTCCAGGATCACATTTTGCAAGCGCTTGCACGTGGTCTGGATTGCCCCTTTGTTGATGTCGCAACCAATCCAACGGCGGCCCAATTTTTGTGCCGCTACTGCCGTTGTGCCAGACCCGATAAAACAGTCAAGAATTATATCATGGGGTTCGGATGCCATGCCCAGAATCAAATTGAGCATTCCCTCTTTCTTTTCAGTAGGATAATCGGTAGTGAAAGCTGTGCCAGTAACATCATCCCATAACGTATCACGCACGATATGTTCCGATGCTTCTATGCGGTACTCAGGCCATCCTGTGCTAGGATTGGGGCGCAAATCACCATGTTCAATCATTTTGTCAGCTTCTCCTGGAGACTTCATCCAGCAACGTCCAGGAGGGGGCCACTTGCCAAACAATTCATAAGTAAGATTTGGGCGAATATTGGGTGCATCGAATGAATGCCAGCGTTCTTCTTTAGGAGCATATTTTAACGGCGGCCTCATTCTTGTTTCGGGAGATTTAGAATAAAACAATAAATAGTCCACGCCCTCGTTTAAAGAGGCAATTCCAGTCTTTTCTGTATAACTTTTACGGATACGCTTTATAATAATCTCATTGCGAAAGTTGGATTCCCCAAAAATTTCATCCATCATGGCTTTGACATAATGAACCCGCCTGGAATTCATATGAACTACACTAAAGCCATCTTCTGTCAGCATCTCTTTGAGAAGCAAGAGCCTTTCATACATAAACTGAAGATAGTTATCATTTGCCCAAATATCGGTGTACTGAATCTGCTCCCCCAGAGTGTAGCCTTCCCCCTCAATCTTGGCGGCGCCTTTGACGCCCCGCAGAGAGACTTTGCGCACGTAGTCGGCTCCGGAATCAAAGGGAGGGTCGATGTAGATGAGCTTCACCTTGCCCCGGAAGCCGTTGGCCAGAAGGTGGGCCAGGACCTCCTTGTTGTCACCGTGGAAAAGGAGGCCACCCTGAGGATAGGCGACGGGCCAATCGGTCCAGGCAGGCCGAGGGGCAGAGCCACTCAATCTGCCATGATTAAGGTTAAATGTTTCAATATGTTGGGCCGGGAAGGCCGTCACCTGGCGCAGAGGCCTTTTGCCCACCCAAGTGAGCATGGGACGGCCCTTGGCAGGCTTGATTTCCACTTTCACGCCGTCTGACAAGGCGGAAACCTCCTAATTATCCCCATTGTGATGAATCTGTTTATCTAATGCGGATTGCATCAACCTTTTCGCCATTGTCAGTGTTGATAAGGCAATCATAACTATCAGGAATAATGATATCTTCGGTAGGCAACCAAAGCATACTATCTACTCTATCTACCGGGTCTACCTGCCAAACACTCCCATCTTCAAGTATAATTATTGAGCCATCATCAGATTTGTCAGCTATCCAATGCTTTTCTGCCCCTATAGCCAGGTTATTTAAAAGCATAATACATATTAGGAAGGGCAGCATTACCCGCAAACACCATTTAAATTTAGCCATGACGCGGCCGCAATGTTTTGGATTCATGCGGTTTATTCTCCTTTTACAAAACGCTTTGCCGTGAGCAGTTGGTCATAGGCCACGGTTTCTTCCCCGGCATAAATGATCTCGTATTTCAGGCGCTCGGGGTTGAGCTGTTCCCATTTTTTCAGAGCCACGGCCTTGCGCCCCTCCACGGTAAGGACGGCTTCCCCCCGCTCTTCCCGGGCCAGGTCCTCCTGGGTGGCCGCGGCAAACTGGGCGTTCTTGATTTCTACAATAAGACAACGGCCGTCTTTACGCCGAATGATGAAGTCCGGGGTATATCGGTGCCAGCGGTCATCATCGCCCTTATAATCCACCCAAAATTCGGTCTTATCCGGGGTGGTGAGCGCCCCGGTGAAGTAGATATCTTCCACATCATCCGTATTAAGATTCAGGTGGGCCAGCATCTGCTCGAAGAAACTCTTTTCGGGGTTGGAGTCAAAATTATACGGGGAGTAGTGAAAACCGAAGTTGCCCTGATTATTGGCCTTCATCTCTTCCCAGGAAAGCAACAGGCGCTGTCGGTCTATGGGGTAAGTGATCTCGGCGGTATAGACTTCGCCGCCTTGTTCATCCAAGTCTTTCTGAAAGCCCTCAGGCCTGACCAAGGCCAGGGCTTTTTCCACGGTCTCTTCCTGCAACTCATAGTTGCGAGTCTGGGCTTCTATCTGGAGAGCCAGATCGGCCAGATGCGACAGGGGAAGCTCATTGGCACCGACATAAAGGCGCCGAAGCTCGTCCAACACGGCCCATAGGTCCAAGCGATAGACCGCGGCCATTTCCACGGCCGCGGCGTAAAGATCGATGGTTTGCGGAGGAGCCATGATCTCAACGGCGTCACCAACCTGTTGTAGCAGGCTGGAAGTGGCCTGCTGTTCGGCCACTGTATAGGTGATTTTCTTGAGGATATCCCGATAAGTAGTCTGGGGGTTCACCAGCCTGAGGGGCTCTATCATGGCGTCTTTGCGAATTATGGTGCGCACCAACTGACTGACCACCAGGGGCGGGATATTGAGCTTGCGCAAATAAATAGTGGCCCGGCGCCTCTGAACCTGAGTATTGTTTAGATCCGCGATGGTTTCCCCGTAGGTTTCCTGAAGTTGCCGGTCCAAGATAGAGCGGTTGTCCAGGGATAGATAGATGCGGGCCTTAACCTGATTTCCCGGAATTTGCCGGAGACAGCGGCAAGCAGCCTGTAGCACGAAGTTATTGCTGCTCTTGAGTTTGCGGGCCAAAGCGCAAGCGAATAGAGCCGGCACGTCCCAGCCTTCCACCCCGCGGTCCACCAGGAGGGCCAGGCGATGGGGAGAATCCTTGAACTTGAACCGGTCGAAGTCGGCTTTGTTTTCGCACTTGGTATGATGTTCCAGGATCAGCGTGGGGGCGAGACCCAGTTCGGCCAGTTCTGCCTCAACGGCCGGACGCAAGGCCTCTACATCGTCGGTTTGAGGAAAATAGACGGCCAGCTTGGCAGGGGTGCCGTCGGGAAGGGAAACCTCGCCGTAGTCGTTGAAGAAATCTTTGATTACATGTCTGAGGTAAGCTTCCACATTGCCTTCGAAAGAGAAGGCCTGAATGTTGCCGGCCACTTCTTTGAGGATGCCGTCCCGGATGCCCTGGGAGAGACCGTACCAGATCACCACATCTTTTAAAGCTTGGCGCTTGAAGTATGGGGTGCCGGTGGTATTGACTACGCACACCACGCTGGTTTTATCCGCCAAATAATCCACGGTCTTGCGGACTTTTTTCAGGCCAGTCTCCAGGGATTGCCCGTAAGTGTGGTGGGCTTCATCGGAAAAAATAGCCAAATTAGGCAGGCTGGCAATGGCCTGCAAACGCAGATTGGCGATCTCAGCCCTGGCTTCGTCCTCTTTTTTCTGGGCAAGCAGGAAGCCCAAGTCGGATTTGCGGATGGTCTCTTTCTGAATGCGGATCTTTTCGGTGTTAGTGACGATGACATTAAAAGAACTTCCGTGAATAACATTGATCTTTGGGTCATTATCCCGGGTGAAAATCAGTTTTATCGAGGCGGCAAAAGGTTTGAACAGACGGGGCGGCAAGATGCGGTCGTAACGGGTTTCGGCCAGCTCCCGCAAGCTTTCAATAATGGTTTTACCCGGAGCAAAGACCAGGGCATTTTGCACAAATGGCCCGTCTGGATATTCCATTGCCATTGCGAACTCGGTGGCATAGATGGCACCGATGAGCACCGTCTTACCGGCACCCATGGCCAGGGCCAGAATGTAACTGGGATAAGTCAGTGTAAGGGTTTCACGCAGTGCTTCCAGATGGAAATCGCGAACGAAATTATCATCACTTTTAATCCTTGTCCACAAAGTATCTAAGTCATAATCCACAGACTCGAATGCGGCTTGAGGCACACCTAAGGCCGAAAGCAGCTCTTTTCTGGTTGGAAACAAGTTTCTATAAAGGTCGAAGATGTGAGGTGTCCCCTCTATTAAACGCAGATGCCAGTAAGTTTCCAGGGCCCGGACCTGCGGCGGCCGCAAGCGGAAACCATTTCCTTCTGGGTTGGCAGACCATTCCAGAATTTCGGCAATGGTCGGATAGTCAGAGTGGCGATAGCCTTGACTGCGCCACTCATCCACTCGCTGAGCTAGGAGTTCGTAAAGATACATGAGAATCCTAATTACTGCGGGAACAAACCATAACGCGGCGATAATCCAGAAGTTAATTTCGGGGGCAATTCCGAATACTCACACCCATCTAATAACCGGCCCTGACGTTTGCGTTGCACGCCGCCCCACTGTTTGAAGAAAAAGGGCACCGCGTCTTTCCTGCAACGGTCCCGCACGTCAGTCACCCAATCTCGGTCCAGAGGCCGGGCGCCGGGTCCGGATTCTCCCCCAAGGATAACCCAGTCAAGCCCTCGCAGGTTTAGGGTGGGGAGTGGCCCCAAGAGTGGCTCCAGGGAGACAAATCGCACTGCAGCAGGAACTTGGCGCAGATGATCTAACCGGGAAAGATAATCAGACGACTCCACGGTAACCCCTACCCAGAGGTGGGAGGGCCAAGGGAGGTGAGGGGCCAGAGCAGCTAAGCGGTCAGAACGCTTGGTGAGCACCTGAAAGTTGTGCCAGTAAGCTTTGACCATGATCTCAAAGACCTGGAAAATGAAATCATCAGGAACCTGGGGGTGGAAAAGGTCGCTCATGGAGCAAACGAAAATGCGACGCGGGCGGCGCCAGGTTAATGGAAGGTTCAGAAGGCTGGAATGGTAAGCGACCTCGAATCCCCGGGCGTAAGCCTTGAGGCCCATGGCCTGGAGACGGCGTGCCTGGCGCTCGGCATAGCAGTGCAAGCAGCCGGAGCTGATTTTGCTGCAGCCGGTCACTGGGTTCCAGGTTGCTTCGGTCCATTCGATGCTGCTCACGGCAGCCATGGTCACCTCCGGCGCTGCCGGTATTTGTGAAAAATATCAGTAATTATAGCAGAAGCGGCAGGTTTTTGGGAGGCTAAGATAAGATAATACAGGGGGGCATTTTTTGAGTTTCGCATGGGAAGGGGCTCTGAAACATAATTGAAGCCGGCAACATCCTGAAGACGTCGGCGATAAGCTTCGGCCATGGCGGGGTTTTCCAACTTTTCCAAGTCACCGAATAAGCTGCGTTTGGTGGTGTAAGCCGCCTCCCGCCAGGAATCGTCCCCCCAAAAGGCGGTCATGCGCTGAATTTCACGTTGGTCGGCCACAGATGGATCTCGGAGAAGGACTGTGCGGTTCATTGCGGCCACAGGGAAATTTAGAAAAAGCTCTATGCTGCGCATCTTTCCGGCGGTGCTCACCACCTCCCAAGTATAATGCAAGCCGTAGGGGTCTAGCAGGCAAAGCCCGCGACGATAATCCTCGTAGCGAACCCTGGGAAAGACATCATTAAGTAACACCTGGTTGGCGTTACCCTCATATACCCAAACATTCGACCCATACCGGCCTGCGGCTTCCCGAAGTAGACTGGCCCTACCCCCATCTAGGTCAATAAAATGATATTCCTTGAAAGGTGGAATGGTTTCCAAGGCGATGAGAGGGCTTCCTAATACCCAATCGCCTGTTTTTCGGGAAACATGAAAACCGGCACCGGCAAAGGCATCAATGTAGACATGGTAAAGGGAAGGAAACTTTTGAGCGCTCAGCACCTGTGAGTATGCAGAAGCGTATTCTCGGATAATTTCTAACTTGATTTCAGACCAGAAGCCGACCTCGGTGACGAGATTCATATTATCGTTTGCTTTTTCTAGATTTAGGAGCCGTAGACCATTCTATTGATTTCTTCACCCTCAGTCAATGAAAGGCTAACAATCTCAGGGTCATAAGAGAAGCCTTCCACCAGCAAATAAGTCCAAATTAAACCTTATCGGCCATTTTGCCGATATTCATGAAAAGCACAGGGTAAGTGGCACGGCTGGGGCGCCAGGGCAAATTTTGTGACATGAAGGATTGACTTGCATGTTCATATTTGCTAAAGAAGGCCCTGATATGCTCCGCCCGCTTACCCACCATGAGAAATTCATCGACAGGCGCGCCCCCGAGCGTGTATTGTCTGTGCATGGCCGGGCATATCAGGACTCTTCAAAAATGACGCAAGTGCGGGAGGCCTTTTCCCAAGGACCTCCTGTGTCCTTCTTGTCTGACACGCCCAACCCGCCTGTTTATCGACATCTGGCATCAGGGAAGCCGGCTGAAAATCTACACCGACCCCTACGGCTTTCCCCTCGATTCTCAGGCCAGGGCGGAGCAACTGCTGGCCACCATCCGGCATCAGATCGGGGCGGGGAAGTTCGACCCGAAAGAATACGTCGCAAAGGAGGTAAAGTCCCTCCAGTTCGAGCACTATGCGGCCGCCTGGCTCACCAGGCTGCAGGCCGAAGTGGAGCGGCGGCACATCAGTCTGGCCTACCTGAAGGAAATCAAACGCTGCACGAAGAGCTATTTCATCCCCTTCTTTGGCCGTATGAACATCCGGGACATCAGGGACGGGCATATCAAGGACTTTCGGAACCAACTCCCCGACCACTTATCGGCCAAGACGGTAACGAACACCCTGGGGATTCTGCACAAGCTACTGGCCGAAGCCATGGACCGCAAAGACATTTCGGTCATGCCCAAGTTTCCAAAGGTGCCCAAGCGGGAACCGGACACCAAATGGCTTTCGCCGGAGGAGCAGGCCCGCATCCTGGCCCACTGCCGGGAGCCATACCGGACGCTGTTTCTCCTTTGCATGAAGCAGGGATGCCGCCTCGGAGAGGCCCGGGCCTTGAAATGGGATTGCGTTCATCTCAAGGGGAAGGCTTACATCACCATCAAAGCCAGCATGGACCTGGGGGAGTGGAAGCCTTACACCAAAGAGGGAGACGTGCGGAAAGTTCCCCTCAACTCCCAAGTCAAGGCAGCGCTCCTGGCCCTGCCCCGAGCCATATCCGGCTTTGTTTTTGTCAACCGGGAAGGCCGGCCCCTTTCGGCCATAAGGATCAGGAAGGTTTGGAGAAAGGCGGCCCAACGGGCAGGAGTCAATATCAACGCTTACCAGGGCACCAGGCACAGCTTTGCGACCCAGAAGCTGTTGGCAGGGTATTCAGAGCGCATGGTGATGGAGGCCACCGGGCACAAGACGGTGAGCGCCTTCCGGCGGTATGGGAAGATGGTGACGGAAGCCCTCAGGGACATGATCGAGGACGAAGCGTCCGTATCGGCCGTCCGTATACCGTCCGCAGACCAAGGATGCGATTAATAAAATTCAATGAATTAAGGCTATTAGTAAAAAAGGTCGCTGGTTCAAATCCAGTCGTCCCGACCACTTCATTATTCGCTTCTAATTGTTCCTCCGCAGGCCTCGCAGGTGATTATTGCCGGATTGCCAGGCGGCTTCAGCTTTTGCAGGTACCCGCAGTTGGGACATTTCGCCATCGGCCGGTAATTCAGCCAGCCCGCGTCTTTCCAATACCTGATGGTGCCGTATTTGCGCCGGTACAGGTAAATGGGGTAAAGAATGCCCAGGATGAGGAGATGGGCCGTTGATATGAAAAAAATTTTCCAGGAAGCCAGGGCCCCGACGCCCATTCCCACCAGGAATACCGCGGCCAGTCGCCAGGATTTGTCCCAGATTTCCCGGTCGGCGTAGGTCCAGGGGAGCCGCACCCCGATCCACCAATTGGGGCCCTTGCGCCAAACCAACATGAGCACGCCCAGCCCCAGGAATACTGCGGCCGATAAATAACGGATGAGGGGAGGAATCTGACTCATGTCTACGGCCCGGGAAAGGTGCAGGTCACTGACCTCGCCCCTTATTTTTTTCAACCCCCAATTTACCACCCCTTACAGGGGGTTGGGA
>JASEFS010000039.1 GCA_030018495.1 Deltaproteobacteria bacterium
CACCACGGAAAGATAGCAATAACCAGCGCCGCACACCACGGCGCACCAGGGGGGAGGAATGCTAACGGAAGTTTTGAATGTTGCGGTTCTCTATGGGAATGGCTCAGCCAATCCCCAAGTCCCGCAGATTTTGGGAGAGATACCCAAAGTCAAGCTCCTTTACCAAGCCCAGGAGCCCGGGGATTTGCAGAGCCGGAGCTACGGAGTGCCTTCCGATTGCGTTCTGGTTTATCTTGACGGGGAGCAAAAGCTGCCTGAGTGGCTCCAGGATCTGAGCACCAATTTTCCGGAAGCCGCCGTAATGCTTTGCTCCGCCAGAATGGAGCCGGATTTTCTCATCCAGGCCATGCAAAGAGGGGTCAGGGAAATCCTGCCTTTGCCCCTGGCCAAGTCGGACCTGGAAGCTGCCTTTGATCGCGTCCGCGCCGTCAAGCGGCGTGTTTCGGATCCCGCGGCAAGCAAAGGCAATATTTTAGTGGTGACCGCTCATAAGGGGGGAGCCGGGACCACCACCGTGGCCGTAAACCTGGCTGCGGCTCTGGCCGAAATCCATTCACAAAAAATTCTAATCATGGACCTGGGGCGCCCCTTTCCTGATGTGGGCAACTTCCTTGACCAGGAGGCACCCTATAATCTTTTTGACCTTATCCAGAATGTCCATGACCTTGACTTGCCCTTTTTGGAAAAGATTATCCAGCCTTACGAAGGCAACCTCTCTATTTTGCATGGCATTTCGGACTTCAAGGAACAAGACAGCATTGACCTTGCCGCTCTGGAGAAAATCCTGGCTCTGCTGAGAACCCAGTATGCCTGGATTATCATTGATCTGAGCCATTGGCTGGATGAACTCTTCCTCCGTGTTTTGGGGGAGGCGGACATAGTGATGCTTATCACTGCCCTGACTGTGCCGGATTTGCGCAATTTAGCCAATCTCTGGACAATTCTGCGGGATTTACGGCTGCAGCAGAACAAAATGAAATTGGTGGTCAATCGCTATGAAAGGGGCGCAGGCCTGAGTATCAAAAACCTGGACCAGGTGGTGAAAGAGCCGGTGTTTGCCACTCTGAGCCCTGATTATGACACATGCCTTGAGGCCATCAACCGCGGTGTGCCAATAAGCAAAGTTGGTCCCAGTTCAAGACTCTGCACGGAAATAAAGGTTCTGGCCAACAAGCTCAGCGAACAGAGCGAAATCCAAGAAACTTCCGCCGGCAATGGGGCGCGCCCCCGCCGTCGATTCTGGTTATTTTAGGGGTTGAGAGATGGCTTTCTTGCGATACAGCAATAATAAAAAAAGCATACAAAAGGTCGTGGCCCAAGAGGCTGAAGCGCCGACCTTTATCTTCAGGCCCAGAGGTGATGACGGCCGGGAAACTCGATTGTATGAGGTGAAGACCAGGATCCATCACCGGCTGCTGGAGCGTCTGGATTTAGGGCAACTGGAGTCCCTGGAAGAGAGCGTGGTGGCCAGGGAGATTCGCCAGGCCCTGGATGTGCTTTTGCATGAAGAGACCGAACCTCTCAACATGGCGGAGAGAAACCGCATTATCCAGGAGCTGGAATTCGAAATTCTGGGGCTCGGACCTCTGGAGCCCTTGCTGAAGGACCCGACGATTTCCGACATCCTGGTGAACCGGTGGGACCAGGTCTATATTGAGCGGGCCGGACGTTTGGAACGCATCAACATCCGCTTCCATGATAATGCGCACCTTCTTAAAATCATTAATAAAATTGTCTCAAATGTAGGGCGCCGCATTGATGAATCCACCCCAATGGTGGACGCCCGTCTGCCTGACGGGTCCCGGGTTAACGCCATTATTCCGCCTTTGGCCTTGGACGGCCCTATGCTGTCCATTCGCCGTTTCTCGGTCCAGCGTCCGAGCTTGGAGGACCTGATTGAGAAAGGCTCCCTCACCCCGGAAATAGGCGAAATCCTGCGGGCCATTGCCGTAGCTAAAATAAATATCATCATTTCCGGCGGCACCGGTTCAGGCAAAACCACCATGCTGAACATACTTTCGGGGTTTATTCCCAATTATGAAAGAATCATCACTATTGAGGATTCCGCCGAACTCCAGTTGCAGCAGGAGCATGTCTGCCGCCTGGAGACCAGGCCTCCCAACATTGAGGGAAGGGGGGAAATCACCCAAAGGGAACTGGTGAGGAACAGTCTGCGGATGCGCCCGGATCGCATTATCGTGGGCGAGGTGCGCGGTCCTGAAGTCATCGATATGTTCCAGGCCATGAATACCGGCCATGAAGGCTCCATGACCACCATTCACGCCAACACTTCCCGGGATGCGCTGCTGCGTCTGGAGACGATGATCCAATTGTCCGGCGTTAAAATGACGGAAAAAGCCATGCGGCAGATGATCAGCTCATCTTTGGATGTAATCATTCAATTGGCCCGCCTCAGCGACGGCAGCAGGCGCATGATTTCCATGTCTGAGATCACCGGCATGGAGAGCGGCGTTATCACCCTTCAGGATATTTTTGTCTTTGAGCGTCATGAAATAGACGAACAGGAACGGATTGTGGGCCGCTTTATGGCCACCGGGGTGCGGCCCCGTTTTGCGGATCGCTGCCGTATCTTCGGGGTTCCTTTAAGAGACTCGATTTTTGAATATCATCCACGAGCTTCTTATGCCTTTGGCCGCTAAAAGGGAGGAGACCTTTTGAAAAAGCCGCAGGGGGAGGCGACATGAAGTTTTTCACTGATCATGCCAATTATGCTTATACCTTAGGCTTGGTGGGGATCTTTGTGGGGGTCTGCCTGGCCATGTCCGGGATCCATTATCTCTTGATAAAGCCTCTCTCGCGCCAGAAAAAGTTTGAACAAAGGCTTAGAAAGAGCAAAAAAGACCGACTGGCGCAGGTTCAAATCTTAAAAACGCTTAATGAAAACGAAAAAAGCCTCGTTCTGGCTATGGCAGAAGGTTTGGCGGGCATCAGCAAGCTGGAAAATTTGCAGCGTTTCCTTTTACAGGGCGATGTCTTTTGGCGGCCGACGACTTTCATAAGTGTAATGGGGATCCTGATCTGTACCGGGATTGCCGGGGGGATATTCTTTGTCCAAAGCATCTTGGTGGGCACCGCGGTGGGCTTTGTCCTGGCTTTTGTACCGGTGATGATAGTGCGCTTCAAAAAATCCCGAAAGACCAAAACTTTTGAAAAACAAATGCCGGAGTGCATGGAATTGTTAGCCCGGTCCATGCGGGCCGGCCATGCCTTGCCTTCAGCCATTGAGCTGGCCTCTAATGAGATTCCGGCCCCTTTGGGAATGGAAATGAAGATCGTCTATGAGGAACAGCGGTTGGGGCTCAGTTTGAATATGGCTTTGCGGCGCATGGGGGAAAGGGTGGCCAGCCAGGATTTGCAATTTTTTATTACCGCGGTCCTGCTCCAATCGGAGACCGGCGGCAATTTGGCGGAAGTTCTTGAAAATATCGGTTTTCTGATCCGGGAGCGGTTGAAATTGAAAGGTAAAGTTTCAGCCCTCACCGCAGAAGGGCGCTTCTCCGCTTTAATCCTTACACTCCTGCCTTTCGTCATCTTTGCGGTCATTAATGTCATGAACAGAAATTATATGACCACAATTTGGAATGATCCCGCGGGGCCCACCCTCATCATGGTGGCCTTGATCAATATCGGCTTGGGCATACTTTGGCTCAGGAAGATTGTGCAGATAAAGGTGTAGGGGGGGATTATGGCAAACAACGTCGTTCTTATAATGGCCGCCACCTTCATATCCGTTTGTTTTCTGACTTATGGTCTTTTTATTCATTTCAGCAATCGGCGGGCCATCAAAGAGAGGTTCGGGAAGCGCAAGAAAAAGGAGGAAGATCCCCTTCTTAAGCTGCGCCGGACCGACAAAAAAAGCAGGATCAAAAAACGCTTCATCGACTGGATTTCATCATTCGGTCGATTTGCCATTAAAGAAAAAGAAAAAGAAGAGAATTATGCGGATATATCGAATTTGCGGATGACGCTGATTCGAGCGGGATTCCGTCACTCCAGCGCGCCGGCGGTTTACTTCGGTTTGCGGGTTTTGCTGGCTGCCGGCCTCCCTGTCATATTCATGTTATATGTACTGCTCTTCAAAAAGGGGGCGGACTCATTTAGCATGATAATAGCCTTATTGCTCGCGGCCGTTGGTTACTACGGCCCGGTATACGGGCTTCGGGTTATCGGCAAAATGCGGCATGACCGCATTGACCGCGCCCTGCCAGACGTTCTGGACCTGCTGATCGTGTCCATGGAGGCCGGTCTGTCATTGCAGGCTTCCTTGACCAGGGTGGCGGTGGAGTGCGAACGTCTCTCCAAAGAACTTTCCAGGGAATTGCAGGTCACCAACGCGGAACTAAGGGCCGGTATTCCCCGGGATACCGCCTTGAAAAATTTTGGCGAGC
This sequence comes from Deltaproteobacteria bacterium, assembly GCA_030018495.1. GTDB lineage: Bacteria > Desulfobacterota > Desulfobaccia > Desulfobaccales > 0-14-0-80-60-11 > DTHB01. Next base: position 4,410 of record JASEFS010000039.1, read on the forward strand.
GCACCGGGGTGCAAAGCGTTAAATCCCTAGTGGCCTTGATGATTCAATCGGAAAAGATGGGCACCAGTATTGCCAACGCGCTGCGTACGCACGCCTCCTTTGTCCGGGTCCAGCGGGCTCAGAAAGCTGAGGAAATCGCCGCCAAAATGCCGGTGAAAATTATTTTTCCAACCTTGTTTTGTATCTTCCCTGCGCTATTTGTTGTTATTCTCGGCCCGGCCGGCATATCCATCTATCGGACCTTTATGAAATGAAGAGGGCAAAATCATGTCTCTCCTCAAGTCCATGCGGCAAAAGCGTAAAGCTGAGCTAATTGCTGCCAGAGTCAATCCATCAGGATACGGACTGGAATGCATCAGAAAAGGGTATAAGACGAATCTGGTCGCCTCCAGAATCAGGCGTTTGGGCTACGGGCTCGGGTGGCTGACAGTCTTAATCTTGTGGATCATCGGCTGCGGTGCGACTTACCCGTCCGGAGGTCCCCAGAGTCGATTCTGGTCGCAAGTTCGCCCGGCCGACATTGACACCGAGCGCCTGGTGCGCAATGCCCGCTATTTCAAAGCCGCGGGACGGCCGCAGTTGGCTTTGAAAGAATTGGAAGAAGCCCACCACCGGGAGCCGAACAATCTCAAAATCGTCAATGTGCTGACCCAGTGCTATGAAGACCTGGGGGATTGGCAACGAGCCGAAGAGCTATATTTAGAAGCCTTGGAGGAGTCTAATAATCCGGCCTTGGCCAACAATCTTTGCTTTTCCTATTACTTGGCCGGCAGATATGAAAAGGCGGCCGAAGGCTTCCGGAAACTTCTGAAAGAGCACCCGCACAGCACCACCGTCAGGAATAACCTCGGCCTGGTCCTGACCCGGATGGGAAAGCAAGAAGAAGCCCTTGCCTTATGGGAAAAAGCAGAAGGCAAGGACGCCGCCGCACAACGCCTGTGCCAGGCCCTGACGGCTTTAGGACTTATGCAGTCAGGCAGCCAAGAGAAGCAGGTTGCCGGAAATGTGGGGCCGGGAACTTCCTCAGAAGCTATCCAGATGGCCGCCGACAAGACAGCTTATGCTCTTCCTTCAGAGGGACATCCCGGCTTGCCGAACGCTTCTGCGGCTCTTCATCCTGCGGGCGACCATAACCGGGAATCAGGTGAAGCCGCACAGGCCCGGCTTAATTCGACAGGTACTGAAAATTTTGAGCAAAAGTATCATCAGCCCTCCAAGCTGCCCGTTCTCCGGGCCTGGGAGATTTTTTTCACCAAAATCCAAATTCTGAACGGCAACGGCGTGAACGATATGGCCCGCCAGAACCGCTCCCGACTCTACCTGGAGGGCTTTGATGCGGTCCGCATCGGCAACCATGAGAATTTTGCCCAGGATCAAACGACCATCTATTATCGCCCGCACGCCGCCAGGGTGGCTAAGGTTTTGGGAGCCAAATTCTATCACACGGACAATCTGAAGGTTGATCCAGAACTGAGCGGAGACTTGGAGGTACGCGTGGTCCTGGGACGAGATGTATTGCAAAAAAAGGAGGTACTGGCTAAACTGGCGGACTAGGAGGGGAACAGCCATGCCGCCGGTAAATCGCTTTTTTGCAATCATCATCATAGTAACGTGTCTGCCGATGCTAAGTAATTGTTCCAAGAAGCCTAAGGGCCCGGATTTTCGTCCGCTGACGTCGCATGAAGCCGCCTTGATGGCTCCGGATCCTTTGACTTCCCGCCCCCGCCCCGATCTCAGGATTGAGGAAGATCTCCCCCTTGAACGCAAAGAGGCATTGGGAGACCTGCTGCTCAGAACCAAAGAATACGAAGGCTCCCTGTATCACTATATCCAGATCCTGCAAAAGGAGCCTTACCGGGCGGATATTCGCTATAAAGTCGGGGCTATCCTGCTCTTGAGGGGGAAGTATAAAGAAGCCCGGGAAGAATTTACCAAGGCGCTGGCTGCGGACCCGGACATGCTGGAAGCGCGGGAAGCCCTTGGCCTCACATATTTGCAGGAAAAAGAATACAACCTGGCCATCAGAGAATTCAAGACTGTCCTGAGCAAAGATAACCGGCGGGCCCAAACCCACCAGCTTCTGGGGGCCACCTATCTCATGGCCGACCAACCCCGGGAAGCCATCCGGGAGCTTGAAATCGCCCACTCTTTAAATCCCGGCAACCTGTCCACCTTTGCCGCCCTGGGGCAGGCGCACAACAAAGCCAAGGATTATCAGAAGGCCCTCAGCATTCTCAAAAAAGGCCAGAGTCTCGATCCGAACCATAAAAAGATCAATTATCAGATTGGTATGGCGCTTGCAGGATTAGGCAGATACGACGAGGCTTTTGCGGCTTTCAGCAAGGGAGCCGATGAGGCCCAGGCGTACAATAACATCGGCGTCCATTACTTTATGGAAGGACAATATGAAATAGCGGCCAAGTGCTTTCAGAAGGCCCTGGAACTCAGGCCGGTTTTCTATCAGGAAGCCAAAAACAATCTTGACCGCGCCCTGGAGAAATTGCAGGAAGGCAAAAAAGGCTCCCTTTAGGCTCGCTGGCGTTCCGGCTTGAAGCGCAGTCCCGCAGGGATTAACTTGGCGCTCTCCTGAATTTCCCGGGCTATATGGAAAACAAAAAGGAGCACGCCATGTTGATAAAAATTGTGAGATTTTTGCGGGGCAACAGGGGAGCGTCTGTTCCTTTTGTCGCTATTGTCCTCACTTTACTGCTGATCCTGGCCGGAGTGGTCATCGATCTGGGCCACCTCTACGTCGTCAGACAGGAATTGAAAAACGCGGCCGATGCCGGCGCTCTGGCCGGGGCATTGGCTCTATTCAATATCGATGTCTCCCCCCATGTCCTTTGCGCGGAGGCCCGCGCCGCGGCTTTGGCCACGGTTCAGCTGAACGAATCCGATCACCAGAACTTAAATATTCTTAGCGAAGACGTCAAAATCGGCTTTTGGGAATACGTCGGCGGGGTCTGGCAATTCAGGGAGGAGTCGGCTTCCTGTCCTGATGAAATCAACGCGGTGCAGGTGACCACCCGGCGCACCAATGAGGTTAACGGGCCGGTCAGCCTCTTTTTCGCCAAATTCCTGGGCATGGATACGGTGGAGCTGACCGCCAAGGCCACGGCCATGAGGGGGTGGGCCACCTCTCTGCCGGAAGGATTTGCCTTTCCCCTGGCCATCGGCTTAACCTACGTCCCTAAAACCTATGGACAAATAATACCCGTAACCTTCAGCCCGGACTGGGGGGATACCGGCGGCTGGCACTGCTTTGACTCCGAAGCCAACGCGAATGATTTAGTAAATTATATCAATGAGTCGAAGCCGACTCCGTCCATAGACTTAAACGATTGGATTTATGTCTTAAATGGTGTGGCTACTTCGGTGGTAATGGCAACGGAAAACATGTTAAAGCAATATTCCAGTGCCGGCAAGGAGTTTAAGGTCTATCTGCCGGTGATTGACGCCACCAAGATGACCCAGACACGCGAAGTTTTGGGATTCTGCGCTTTTATTATCAAAAGTGTGGATAAATCCACCAAAGCTGTCAGCGGAGATGCTTTAGGTTTTAGCTTGGTTCCCGGCGAGACCACGAGCCCAATTCCACCCGAAAACAATAATCTCCGGGATATACATGCCAAGCTGGTGCAATGAGCGGACGGCCTTAATAAAATCGGCACAAATGAGTTGAGCAGATAAGAAAAAAATGGCGTCTTCCGGCAAAACCCCTCCAGAGGAATTCTTTGTCAGGTTGGGGCAGGATGAAATCGGTCTCATCCTCAACCTGAAAGAAAGCCTCGACCATTCTGACCAACTGGTCGGCCACGGCCTGCGCTACCAGGAATTGGGCTGGCAGCCGAAGGCCCTGTCCGTTTCCGGTGAGGCTGACCTGGGGGTGGACTTCAGCCAGCCGGAAGAACTGGTTTATGAGCAAATAAAGGCCTTCCTGCAAACCGAGGATAAGATCAATTTAGGGGTTTCTGTCAGGGCCGCCCGGCTGTTGGTGGTGGAGATCTGCGACCGCGCCGGCAGCGACATCCTGAGCGCGTTCGGAAACTGGCGCTCTTCATGCTGGGCTCAAACCGAAGACGGCTGGGAACAGCATTATTTCCATATTCCCCCGGGATTCTCGGCGCCTCGGACAGGCGCGCTGAAGAGATCCAAGGCGCAGATCAAGTTATATGGTACGGAAGGCTTAGTCCTGGCTCCCCCTTCCACCCCGTCGGCCTCCCGAACGGCTTGGCAATGGCATGAGCCCCCCTGGGTGAATGCACCTCCTTTGCCGGGGGAGCCGGTCTGGCGTTTCCTCAAGGAGTGGCAAGCCCTGCCTGAACAGCCTGACCCCGCGCAAATAGCTGAGCTGCCTTCATGGGACGATATTTTCCAGCGCATCGAACCCTTTAATGAATTAATCAAGGCCTTGGTGGCTCCCGCGGTGTCATTCGAACGCTACTATGAAAAAATCCTGAATATGTCTTTGGGTTTCCTGATACCTGACCCGACTCTGTTGCTGGGCCTTCTCTGGCACGCGCCCCGGGGCGATCTTAAGGAGTGCCCGCAACGTTGGCTGTTTCTGCAGAATCTGGCAGCCTCGGCTTCGACCCGCGGGCTCGAGCTGCCGGCCGCAGACCCCCCGCCTAGCCGGCCTCGCGGCCTCCATGCCGCGCTTGCCTCACTGCACGATTATCAAGAGCATCCGTTCAGGGGGGCGGCTGTCGGCCAGGTTGCTGCGGGCGGGGGCGGCAACGGCCAGAATTTGCAGGCGTTTGGAAGCGATCGTGAGGTTGTTCTGGAGCGCAGCCGCTATGAGGCCATGCTTGCGGAGATGACCGAGCTGTCCAAGAAATCGGTCGAACTGGAGCGGCGCCTGGAAGAACAGGAAGCGCGGCTGAAAGCCCCATCCCCTGCCGTACCGCCGCCTCAACTGCCTCCGGCCAGAGAAGCCCGGGCGCCATCGTCCTCTCCTGTTGCGATGCCTGAAAAAAATCCAGGAGGCAATTCCGGGGGCCCATCAAAAGTGCTGCGGGAATTTGTTACAGAAAATCCTGATCTGGCAAGTCAGGTACAAATGTTGCAGTTTTATATGAAGAATTATATTGACATTAATCCTGAAAACCACGGCCTGCCGTACAAGGAAAAACTTAATATGGCGGCAAAAATGGTTCGGGATTTTCTGGGAATGTAGTCGGGAAATTTGCGGGAGAACCATATGAGGTGAACAAAATCTTGCGCATCTTGCGCCAATCGGGCTGACGGGGGGAGGCCTTGAAAGATCAGCCGTTGCAAAGAAAGCTCTTGGTTAGAAATCTCATTGAGCAACCATCATACTTGGCGCTGAGCGCGCGGCTGCGCCTGGGTCTGATCAAAAAGCTGGAAGAAGGCCTGGACGTGTCTGCCGCCTTGTTTCATGCAAAAGTCTTGCATTGGGTGAAAACCGGCAAGTTCGGTTAGTGCTGTTCAACATTATTATTCAGGGGGATAAATGTACCAGGACGACCAAAATCGGGATTCAGCGCCGGCGGTTGACCAGGATATCGCGGTGATGCTGGAAATCCAAGGCGAGGCGGCCCAAGGCAGTATGCGACTGCCGGTGAGGATCAGGGGTGCGGAACATGGGCAGGTCATGCTGCTTTTAGGCCAGCTGATGCCTGAATTTATGAGGGAATCTTTGGTTAATCTGAAAGCCAATCTTTACCTTGCTGTTCCCGATGTGCAGGAAATCGTCGAGGCATCGGGCAAAGTGGCTTGGCTAAAAATCTCGGGCAGCGGCCGCACTCAGACCCTGGCCCTGGAATTGACCGAATCGCACCCGGAATTCTTAGCTTTGCTAAGGAAACAAATCGTCAATTCCCCCGCGGATATCAAGGAACTGTGGGAAAGATGGGATCAGGTCAAGGATAATGATGTCAGAGCCAGTGGGGAGCCCATCAATTACCATATCGGCCTGGGATTCATGGCGAGCGGCATCATTCTTAACCTGATCGGACCTTCTAATTCGTTTTTCTTTTTAGCCACTTACCTGCTCATGTTTTTGGGGGGCCTGATCGCCGGGGTTAAAAATCTCGTACCTATAAGGTGGCGACGGTTCAAACAGGAGTGGTGATTTTTGCTGTAGATTTTTCAGTTTTCGGTTTAAAGTTTACCGAGGCTTTTGCCACAGTATTGTCATTCTTGGCACCATAACGGAGGTCCTATGCGCGAGAGAACCAGAATAAAGCTCTGGAGCGTCGGTGGCGGCAAAGGCGGCGTCGGCAAGAGCATCTTTACCCTTGGCCTGGGCATTTGCCTGGCGCAGATGGGTAAAAAGGTGATTCTGATCGACGGCGACTTGGGTGGCGCCAACCTGCACACGCTGATAGGCGTTCGTTACCCCCAGGTGACTCTGGAGGATTTTCTGCTGCGCAAGGTCTCCCGGCTGGAAGATATCGTCCTTAAGACGCAGTTTGACAACATCGGCCTTATCTGCGGCGCCGACGACATTCTGGGGGCCGCCAACCCGACTTATACGCAAAAAATCCGGCTCATCCAGCAGATTGAGGATATGCCGGCCGATTTCGTACTTTTGGACCTGGGAGCCGGAACTTCATTCAATACCCTGGATCTGTTCAATTTTTCCGCAGGGAAAATCGTCGTTTTCACCAGCCAGGTGACCTCTTTGCAGAATGCCTACGGCTTTATCAAGAGCGCGCTCTATCGCAAATTGTCCCGAGACTACAGCAAAGACGAAGATGTCGTAAATTTCCTTTATCAGATGGGTACCAAAGACACCGAGGTGGACCTTCATTCCATCCGTGATTTGATAGAGCATCTTAGCAGCGAACCGGACAAAAAGGTCAGGCTGCAGCGTTCCCTGGCGGAATTTCAACTCTTCCTCTTGATCAATATGGTCAAGAGCAACCAGGATTTAAAATCAGCCGAGATAATTCAGACTGTTTGCCGGGATTTCTTGAGTCTCGAACCCCAGGTTTTGGGACATTTGGCTTATGATCCCGCGGTGGAGACTGCGGTGAACCAGATGACACCGTTCCCCATCTTTCAGAAAAAGGGCAAGGCAGCGGCTTCTTTAAAGGCCATAGCGTCAGAATTTTTGGTATCCAACCGCCTGGCTCCCGTCATGTCGACCCGCGCTGCGCCTTCCCCGGCCTTTTGACCCAAGTCTCAGAGGCGGGTTTCGTCTTATCAGGGATAACAGGGGGCGGTTTGGCTTGATCTGGTGCCGGCGCCTTATGAGCCAAAGGCGCCACAACAACAACAAGTGGATTTCGAGCAATTAACGCAATTAAGGGGGAGAAAAGCATGGATCTGCTGAAAGGCGTTTGCCAGTCTCTGGACCAAGCCACACGGAACGTTACTCCCGAGGCCTTCACCCGGGCCAGCATGGATCTGAATTCCATGAAGAATCGCGTCAGAGAGCGTTTCCAGGAGTTGAGCGCGGGCGAAATCACGCCCATAATCAAGAAATTAACCGATTTCCAGCCCCTGAATGAGGCGGAAAAGGAAACTGTGCGGCTCTGGATGGTGGGAGATGCCGAGAGCTACACGAGAACGGAAAATAATTTCAACGACTGGCTGGCCGAGTTCAATCGGCTGACCGGAGCACTCAAAGACTTTGAAGCCAAGCCGGAGACCTTGCCCAATCTTCTCAGTGTCCACAGCCTGTTGCGGGATGCCATGCGGACCGCGGCGGACATTTCGGATTATCTGGAGGAAAAGAGCCGGGTGGCCAGATTTGAGCAGGCCATAAAACAGCTCAATCAAGAAGACGCCAAACTGGTAGCGGCACTTTTACGGGCAAAGCTGGAATCCCTGGACATGTAAGCCTCAGAATTGCCCGACACCTTTGGGGGGAAATTATCTCTTTTCGAATCACTCTTCCTGCTTGAAGATAAGTTAAACTCTGAAGACCTCTGCCTGAGATGAAATTTGAGACCTCTGCTAAAATGCCAGACACTGCTGGGCCGTTTAAGAAAATGCCAAGGTGTCCTTATAAAGGCATATTGATTAATTGAGATATTTTTTGCAGGGGGCCGATTTATGCGCCCTAAAGGGCTTGATGAATCAAGCCTCTACATGACTTTTACAGAGGTCTCAATTTTAAAGTCCTGCCTCAGTGGGCTGGAGTAATCCATTTCACAATAATATTGAACTTCTCATCTTAAGCTGTTCTGCTGCCTTTTAGTCATTTACTCAAGGTGGAGGGCACTTAGGCTGACGGGAAAAACCTATCGCGCTCCCGCCAGTGTTACTTACAAATCAAGGAAAACCAGAATCGACGTTGCAATGTGCAGCAATGAGCAATTCTTCTTTTATTTTTTCCGGCCTTACCCTGTGGATCGCTCTTTGCAGCTCCAAACTGAAGCAATAACTCGTGAATTGTTTTTTGAATATTTTCTTGTCGAATGAAATATTTTCTTGAAAAGAAAAATAAAGCGTGTTATCCGTTATATGGTCTAATGCTATAGGTGGCGGTAATTCCGGGCGCAGGTGGCTCAGGACCACCGCAACCATTGGCCTTTCACCGCGGGGGAGTTCCGAACCAACTTAATCAGGCGGACACATGGTCTGGGCCCGACGCATATTTATTGCGTTCCTTCTGCTCATGCTGGCTGGTCCGGCGTCCGCTGCCATTGAACGCTTTTCCGATGATAAAGGCGTTATCCATATAACCAATACGGATCGGAAAAAACCGCAACTCGAAGAAGCCGACGAGGAGGCTTCCCCCGCTCCCCCGGTTCAACCCCGCCCGTCCGCCGCGCCGCCTTCCCAGGAAAGTGAGGCGTCTGAGCCTCCCGAAGCCGAAGAAACCCCTAAACCCGGTTCCTATTTGAATGTGCGTGGGGGAGTGATTCATATCACCAATGTCCCCCGGCAGCAGAACGCCTTGGCCTTGGCCCAGACCGGGCCGACGGCTCGTCCGGTGGCCCCGGCCAAATCGCCAGCTCCCCAGGGTAAGCTTGAAAATTATGAAGCCGCGATAATTCCGGCAGGGTTTACCGGAGGTGCGCTTGCGGCTGTCCGCTTCAGAGGGCAGCCTGAGTCCGCCGCGGCGCCCATAAGCAAGTATACGGACGCCCAGGGAGTCATCCATATCAGCAACGCCTCTTCCGCCCGGCAGTTCGTTGGAGGCTTCCAGGTGGCGGGATGGTCCTCTGCCGTTGCGGCCTCCAAAACCGTGGCGCTAACCCCCCCGGCCGCGGAATCCAAAAGCATTCGGACTGTGCCGGCGCGCCCGGTGGAGCCGGACATCCCCATACAACATGTGGCCTACACCTCCCTGGCGCCCGATGCTGCCTTCCCGATACCGCCGTTTTCCTTGGCAAGCGCCCCTTCGCCCGTTCCCCGAGCAGCTTCAGGGGTACGCCGCTTCCGGGACGCCAAAGGGGTGATACACATCGTGGGCCGCGGTTCTGCAAAGGCCAACTTTCCCAATACCTCTTCGCCGTCGCCGGGCAGGACGATGGCCAACTCCAGGCTTCCCTTGCCCTGGACTCGCGGGCCCGGGGAATCCCATCCGGCCCAATTATCAGGTCTGCTGCCGTCCGTCCGGCCTGAGTCAACCATCCTGGTCCGCAAAAACAAGCAAGGCGCCCTGGTCATCGGCAATGCTCCCGCCAGGCAATTTCTGAACCGCGATAAAGAGGAAATTCGCTGCCGGCTTGAGCTTGAGCCCATTCTCAAGGAGGCAGCCTTTTTGGCCGGCCTGCCGGTCTCTCTGCTTGAAGCCGTCATCAGGGTGGAATCCAATTTCCAGCCCGCCGCGGTATCTCCCAAAGGGGCCATGGGCTTGATGCAGCTGATGCCCGGCACGGCCAGATTTCTCCAGGTTGAAGACCCTTTCTGCCCGCGTCAGAATATTTTGGGGGGTGCCAAATATCTTCGCCTGTTGCTTGATTTCTTCGGCCAGTCTCTGCCCCTGGCCCTGGCTGCCTATAACGCGGGCTTTCAACGGGTGATCGACGCGGGCTACCAAATCCCGGCGATTAAGGAAACGCAGGATTTCGTCACCCAGGTCATGGGCCACTATTACTTCAGAGAGAAAGAGCGGTATTACAGCAGGCGCTTCGTTCTCTAACAGCCGCCCGAGATTCCCTTTTCTTCTCTATCCATCATCTTATTTCTGGCGTAAGGCCTTCTTGGGTATAACTTGCCCAGGGAGCGGAACGCCGAATATGTCCTAAACGGTTTTGCCTTTCTTTCAGAAGAAAAGAATGGCGCCGAGCCATGGGGGAGGAAGAGACTCGGCGCCGGATGGGGATATGGGATGTTGAAGGTAGGCGATTTTAAAAACAGCAAGCACTACATAAACGGTCCTCTGTTGGTAAAAAGCCTATTAAGCCGAGGCGCATTGTAATCTCCTGAGGACCGGTCAATAAAGATAAAGGGAGGTTTAAAATTATCAGACGGATAAACCATTGGCCGAAAATGTACCTGGCAAGCACTCTTAATCCTGCGTGAGATAGTCCGGCTTAGTGATATTTCTTCATGTGCCCCGGAGGCATCGGCGCACCCTGCCAACCGGTTTTTCTGCCGTGTTGCCATCCAGGCGGAACCTTCTTGAAATAAACCCGGTCCACCCGATAAATAACCGGCGGCGGCGCCGGAATGGCCACCCAGGGTCCGGCGTAATGCCTGCCCCGGTGCCAGCGGCCGTCATAACGATAATAATGATCCTGATAGCGGAAAACGTCATGGCCGCCCATAACGCTGTGATGCACCCCGGGAGCTCCTGTAACAGCGGTCCATTCCGTCACTTTTGTGGCGTTATAATGATGACGTCTTTCTTGGGCTGAGGCCGTTTGGCGGCCGCCGCTTAATACAAGGAACAGGGCGACGGCGGCCGTGATAACCTGAAAAACTCTCGGCATAAATGTTTCTCTCCTTAAATCAGCACCAGCGGCTTTATTCATTGTCTTTTAATAGCTTTCTTGACAGTTAACAAAATTCTCAAAATTCAATGCAATTCGGCCAAGCGGCTGAGTCGTGAGCAGGGTTTAGCTTCAGCCGCCGTTGGTTCTGCCGGCAATAATGAGACACATGACCGCAATGCCTACCACCGTGCCGCTGATCAGGCCGATAAAGAAGATGAGCATTAGTCTCATCCTTCTTTGATTCAACTCCATAGATATCCCGCCTAAGTGCATAGTTTATGCCATTTCAGAAGGCCTGCCGGGCTTTTGACCTGCTTATTTTCAGGACCCTGATCTCTTTGTCGGGTTCACTTCAATTGTCCTGATTCTTTAGAAAAAAAATAATTTGACAAAGTTTGCGAAATGAATTTAAAAATACATTAATGAATTTATTAAACCCTAAGAAAATTATGCGTTATGCATGATACCGTTTTCAGCAAAAAAGCCGCCATGGCCTTGACCGGTGCATCCGCCAGGCAACTGGAGCATTGGGCCAGCACCGGCATTGTCCGGCCTTCTATCCGGGCTGCCGCAGGCAAGGGCTCTCGGCGGGAATACTCTTTCAAGGATCTGGCGGCCTTGAAGGTAGCCCGGCGCTTGAGAGAAGAAGGCATCAGCCTGCAAAAAATCCGCAAGTCCCTGGCTTGGCTCAGGCGGCATTTCCCGGAAGTTTCCGCGCCTTTGGCCGACCTGCGGTTTCTCACCAACGGCATCGATCTCTTTGTGTTGGACCGGGATCCGGAAAAGATTCTCGATGCCTTAAAGCATGGGCAGTTGGTGATCGTCCTGAGTCTGGGGGAGTTGATCGAAGGCTTGCGGGGCGACCTTATAAAACTGGCAGCCCCGAAAACCGAAATAATCGAAGTGGGTTCCCGGGTCTTTACTTTAGCCCTCACCCCCAGCCTGGAGGAAGGAGGGTATACGGGCCGCTGTCTCGAAATTCCGGCCGCGGTGGCCCGGGGCGCCACCGAACAGGAATGCCTCGACAACCTCTTTGATATTTTGGAGAAGCAGGGCTCTAAAGCAGCAGAGCCGGGCAAACATTAACCAGTGTAAAATGGCTATGGGGCGTTCATCAAGGTTCATCAAAGACAGCAATATCTTGCACTTTACCGTCACAAGATGCTGAAAAAAGCGGCAAAGAGTGAAAAGACTTTTAGAAAGTACGCCGCAAAGGAGTGCGGGTGTCTTTGCAGGCAGGGATATCTGCGCAGCAGCCGAATGAGAGGCTCGGGCAAAGGAATGTCAGAGGGTTTGATACGCTCGTAGGTGTGCGGCCTATAAAAAGTCGCGTTGGGCAATTGAACTTGTCTGGTGCATGTGTTCAACCAACTCCCTGAAGGAGAAAATTTGCCTTTTCAAGCTTCCCATCAGGGCAAGTTTAAGACTCGCTTGACCTGCTTGATGATGGCTTTCTGGGATATTTCCTCATAATCCAGAAGCTCCTCCGGCTTACCACTCTGAGGCTTTCGGCGTACGGCCAGGATATGTACCAGAGCAGGGACAACCTTGCATAAGCAGCTTGATACCGCCTCGCCCAGGCCGCCCTCGGCATAGTGGTCTTCAACGGTGATGATTGCCTTGGTTTCGCGGGCGGCCTCCATCAGGGTAGCTGCGTCCAATGGTTTGATGCTGTACAGATCGATGACGCGAATGTTTATGCCGGCCTTTTCAAGTTCAGCGTGGGCCTTGAGCGCCTCAAATACGGTGATGCCTGCGGTGACTACGGTGGCTACGTCCTGGCCGCTTCTTTTGAGCACCTTGCAACCGCCGATGGGGAAGGATTCATCAGGCCCGTAATGGATGGGAGTGGCCGCCCGGGTGGTGCGGATATAGACGATGCCCTGATGTTTGGCCGCCTCCTCCACCAGGCGCTCGGTGGCCACTGCGTCGCAGGGATAGAGCACCACGCTGTTCAAAATCGCGCGCATCATGGCCAGGTCTTCCAGGCCCATCTGGGAGGGGCCGTCCTCGCCGATGGACACCCCGGCGTGGGAGCCCACGAACTTGATGTTGGTTTCGGAATATTGGCTCATGCGGATTTGGTCAAAGGCCCGGGTCAAAAACGCCGCGAAGGTGGAAACGAAAGGGATCTTGCCCCGGCAGGCCAGGCCCAGGGCCGCGCCTACCATGTTCTGCTCGGCGATAAACATTTCAAAGAAGCGGTCCGGATACTTTTCTTCGAAATATTCCGCCCGGGTGGAGTTGGACACCTCGCCGTCCAGGCTGACGATGTCGGGAAACTTCGGATAAAGCCGCCTCAGGGCATTGCCATAGGCATTGCGGGTGGGCACCGGCTTGTCAGGGGGATAATGGAGCTCTTCCACCGAACCGGCTACGGGCTTTTCCGGCTTGCGGTCTTCAGGAGCTATCAACTTTCCTCGCACTGTTTTATCGATTTCCCCCAACTCGGGGATGGCCCTCTCCAACTCTTCCGGTTTCAGGGCCACCCCGTGCCAGCCGTTTTTGTTCTCCAGAAAGGATACACCTTTACCTTTGATGGTTTTGGCGATTATCATGGCGGGCTTGTCCGCCACTTGGCCGGCCTTTTTATAAGCGGCCAAAATTTCCGGAAACGAGTGCCCGTCAATGAGGAACGTCTCCCAGCCGAACGCGGCGATGCGCTGCTGGTAAGCCTCCAGGTTCCAGCCGTACATGGTCTCGCCTCGCTGCCCAAGCCGGTTCACATCCAAAATACCGATGAGATTGTCCAGCTTGTAATAGGCGGCGATTTCCAGGGCCTCCCATTGCGAGCCCTCAGCCATTTCGCTGTCTCCCAGGAGCACGTAGGTGATATATGGCAGCTTGTCCAGATACTTGGCGTTCAGGGCCAGGCCTACGCCGATGGACAAACCCTGGCCCAGAGAACCGGTGGCGGCTTCCACGTAAGGATAAGCCACTGTGGGGTGGCCCTCCAGGGGGCTGCCCATCTTGCGGTAGGTGTTGATGAACTCCTCACCGTCCAGCTTGCCGGCCGCCACCCACAGGGCATAAAACAAGGGAGAGGCGTGCCCCTTGGAGAAGATCAGGCGGTCATTATTGGGGTGTCCGGGGTTGTCCGCGTCATAGCGAAAGAATCCCCCGAAAAAGAGCCCGGTCATTAACTCCGTGGCGGACAACGAGGAGGTGGGATGCCCGGACCCCGCCCGCGTGGTGGCCGCCAGGATGTAGTAGCGCATCATGGCGGCTATTTTTTCGAGTTTTTCTGGATCAGCTTGGGGGTGCATTATCATCTCCTTTAAAGAAATCTTGAGTACAGAAATTCAACGATTACTCCTCTTCCAAGGGAAAGCTCAGGGAAGCACCATACCAGCCTATGGCAATCACCAGGGGCGCCAAGGCAAGAACAAGCACAAAATAAGCGGCGCTTGCCGGTCCCCGGGAAGTCAGCACACCGGGATAATGATACCGCCAGATCAGGGCTGTCAAAGATAGAAGGAACAGGATAGGAGAAAGGACCATTTTGATAATCACCTGCCTGAGCCAGTCGGCCTCGTAATTGATCCACCAGGTGAACAGGCCCGTGAGCATGGCCGCCGGCGTGAACAGCACCCCGCCCCACAGGCAATGCCAGGCGGTGGTTTCGAAGGAAAGATTATTGGTCAAAAGATACAGCAGGGTGAACCAGGTGGTGGATATCATAAAGACAATGGGGAAAGACAGCAACTTCGATGCTCTGAACTTGTCTTCCAGGTTTGTCGGAAGACCCCTTGATCTTACTGTTAGCCGCCTGGGGTTCCTCATCGTATAACATGCATCCTCAAGTCAGGCAAAGTTTATCATCTTTTTATATGGGTAAGCCGGCAAGTCCGTAAATCAACAAAAGATGCAAAAATTTTCCCTCCATGCAGATTATACTCCTCATTGCCCCTCCAATAAAAGAGGCTTATTTTATTGACAAGGTCGGAAGAACTTTCATAATACGGCGAATAAAACGGGAGCTGAAATGGATGATCTCAAGGACCGATTTCTGGTCCATCCGTCCCAGCGCCCTGCTCTTTTGGTCCGCGGTGACAACCAAGATTTTGGCCACCCTGGTGGCCGTGTACGGCTGGTACGTCGCCCCCATCGGCTGGAAACCGGCCCTTTTTGTTTGGGGTTATGCTCTGGCCGCCTTTTTGATCGCCGACTTCATAAAAGTCTATGGGTATAAGCTCTTGGATCATGCCGGCCTGACGTTCTCCCGGTCATAGAATTTAGCGGAAATGCTTCTGCCATGGCATTCACCCCACCCGACGCTTTTTGGAGCCTCACGGCTTCAGACCTTTTGGAGCGCCTGCGCACCTCCAGAGAAGGCTTGAACGAGGAAGAGGCGCGCCAAAGACTGGCGCGGTTCGGCCCCAACGCCTTCAAAGCCAAAAGACGTGCGGGCGTTCTCAGTTTGCTCCTTTCCCAGTACAAAAGCCCCATCATCCTTCTTCTGCTGTTCGCCTGTTTACTATCCTTTGCTCTCCGGGATCACGTCGATGCTTTGATTATTCTGGTGATTCTGCTGGTAAGCGGACTTTTAAGCTTCTGGCAGGAGTACGGGGCCAACCAGGCCGCTGCGAAGTTGCTGGCCCTGGTGCAGGTCAAGGCTACCGTCTGTCGCCGCGGCCCGCCCCAAGAAATCCCGGTAGAGGAGATCGTGCCGGGGGACGTAGTTCTCCTCAGGGCCGGGGATGTCATTCCGGCAGATAGTTTGCTCCTGGAATCCAAGGACCTTTTTGTGGATGAAGCCGCGTTGACGGGAGAAACCTTTCCCGTGGAGAAAGCCGTCGGCACCCTCTCCCCCGAGGTTCCTTTGAGCCGGCGCACCAACGCCTTGTTTATGGGCACCCACGTGGTGAGTGGCACTGCGGTCGCGGCGGTGGTGTTCACCGGCGCGGCCACGGAGTTTGGGAAGGTTGCTCAACGGCTGAAGCTCAAAGCGCCGGAAACCGAGTTTGAACGGGGCGTCAGACGGTTCGGCTACTTTTTGATGGAAGTGACCCTGCTTTTGGTGATCGCCATTTTTGCCATCAACGTCTATCTGGCCCGGCCCGTCCTGGAGTCATTCCTCTTCTCTCTGGCCCTGGCCGTGGGCCTGACCCCCCAATTGCTGCCCGCGGTCATCAGCGTCAACTTGGCTACGGGCGCCAAGCGCATGGCCAGGGAGAAGGTGATTGTCAAGCGCCTGGCCGCCATCGAAAATTTCGGCTCCATGAACGTACTGTGCGCGGACAAAACCGGCACCATCACCACCGGAGTGGCCCAGGTACAAGGGGCCCTGGGCCTGGATGGCCAACCCTCCGACAAAGTCATGCTCTATGCCTATCTCAATTCCGTGTATGAATCAGGCTTTGCCAATCCCATCGATGAGGCCATCCGGCGGCATTGCTGCCTGGACACCAGCGGCTGGCGCAAAGTCGATGAAGTGCCCTATGACTTCATCCGCAAGCGCCTGAGCGTGATGATGACCAAAGATGATGGCATCCATTTAATGATCACCAAGGGAGCGCTGAAAAATGTCCTGGAGGCTTGCTCCACTGCGGAGCAGGCCTCGGGGGAGGTGGTGCCGCTCGATGCCATACAGGAAGAAATCCAGAGATATTTTTCGCAGTTCAGTGAACAGGGCCTGCGCACTCTGGGGATTGCTTACCGCGCCCTGGGTCCGGCCGCGACTATAGATAAAGATAGCGAACGGGACATGACCTTCCTGGGGTTTTTGTTGATCCTCGACCCGCCTAAGAACGGAGTTATCGAAACCATCAAGCGCCTGAAGGAACTCGGAGTATCGTTGAAGATCATCACCGGCGACAACCGGCTGGTGGCGGCCGGCGTGGGGGCGAAGGTTGGCCTGAAGAGCCGGGCGCTCCTGACCGGCGCAGACCTCAGGCAGCTCAGTGATGAGGCCCTGCGCCAACGGGTCAGGGATACGCAGATCTTTGCGGAAGTGGAGCCCAATCAGAAAGAGCGCATCATTTTGGCCCTGCGTAAAGCCGGCAATGTGGTGGGGTTTATGGGTGACGGCATCAACGACTCCCCGGCCCTGCATGCCGCTGACGTCTCCCTGTCGGTGGACAGCGCCGTGGACGTGGCCAAGGAAGCTGCGGATATCGTTCTCCTGGAAAAGGACCTGGGAGTCCTGGTCAGGGGGGTTCAAGAAGGCCGCACCACCTTTGCCAATACCCTCAAATATGTGTTCATGGCCACCAGCGCCAACTTCGGCAACATGTTCAGCATGGCCGGGGCCTCCCTGTTCCTGTCCTTCCTGCCCCTGTTGCCGAAACAGATACTCCTGACCAACCTGCTCACCGATTTTCCGGAGATGACCATTGCCACGGACTCGGTGGACCCCGAAATGGTGGAGCGCCCCCGGCGCTGGGACCTTCGGTTCATTCGCCGCTTCATGCTTATCTTCGGCCTCATCAGCTCCATCTTTGATTATCTTACCTTCGGCGTGCTCCTGTGGCTCCTGAACGCCACCCCGGACCAGTTTCGCACCGGCTGGTTCCAGGAATCGGTGATCTCTGCCGCGGTGATCGTCCTGGTGATCCGCAGCCGCCGCCCCTTCTTCAAGAGCCGCCCCGGCCTCTGCCTGCTGGCAGCCACATTGTTGGTGGTGGCCGCCACGGTGCTGTTTCCCTATACGCCCCTGGGTGCATTCTTCAATTTCCAGCCCCTCGCCCTGGAGTTTCTCCTGATGATCGGTCTCGTCTTGCTCCTCTATATCTTCAGTGCGGAATTGGCCAAGCACAGGTTCTACCGCCAAGCGAGGCATTATTGAGGAATCTCATGATGTTTCGGCAAGTTGAGCGAAAAGCAGACCTTCTGAAATTCGCCAGTTAAAGGGGATGAGATGGCGGCAGGTTAAGGCAGTTCCGCCTTTGGACTAACTTTATGAAACTCTACGCAAGGAAGGGGCAATGGGCAATAGCCCTCCCCAAGTAATGAGATAATATTATTGGAGCCGGCACTCGGATTCGAACCGAGGACCTGCTGATTACGAATCAGGGTGAAGCATGTTTCAAGAAGTTTTTTAACCTTCCATAAAATTTCCTATTTAATGGCTTAATTCCTTGACTTTCCTAATTATTACTACTATTCTTGTTTCAAGATAATCCTCCTTGTTTCACTTCTTGCCACCCTATAAATGGTACCCAAAATGGTACCCAGGAGATATGCCATGAAACTCACTGATCGACAAATCAAGAACCTTAAACCCCGGTTAGATCGGTATGAAGTGTTTGAGGACAGAGGTTTCGGAATCCGGGTCGCACCTACTGGGAGAAAGACCTTCATATATCTTTACCGAATGCCAGGGGAGCCTAAGAAGCGACGTTTGACAATTGGAACTTATCCCAAGATGACTTTGGCTGAAGCGCACCGGAAATATGCTGAAGCCAAGGAAATGGTAGCCCAAGGCATTGACCCTGGCTCTAAAACCGTGACAGAGCGTGCTGAGGAACGCAAAGCCCCAAATTTGGCTACTTTGGCAAACGAATATGTGGAGAAGTGGGCTAAACCTAGAAAGCGCTCATGGAAAGAGGATAAGCGCATTTTAGAAAAGGATATTTTGCCCAGTTGGGGACAGCGCAAGGCTAAAGATATTACCCGCCGAGACATTATCCGGCTCCTGGACGGCATTGTTGACCGGGGCGCCGGCATCATGGCCAACCGGACCCTGGCTGTCATCCGCAAGATGTTCAATTTCGCTGTGTCCAGGGACATTGTCCCGGTCTCCCCCTGCTTGGCAGTCCGGGCCCCCGCGCCGGAGCAACGGCGCGACCGGGTGTTGACCACCGATGAAATCCGCGCCCTTTGGCATGGCCTTGAAGGGGCGAAGATGATGGCTGAGGGAACCAAACTGGCCCTTAAACTGCAGCTGGTGACCGCTCAAAGGAAGGCCGAAATCGTCACCGCAGCCTGGGAAGAAATTGATTTTACCGACAAATGGTGGACGATCCCGCCCGAGAAGGCCAAGAATAAGATGGCCCACCGGGTGCCCTTGTCATCCTTAGCTCTGGAACTACTTCAGGCAGCTAAGAACCTTGCCGGTGAGTCGCCATGGGTGTTTCCTTCACCACAAACCGAAAGGCACATTACTCCGGAGGCCGTTGATCATGCTCTACGGCGCCCAGGTTTGGAAGCCCTGGGGTTCACCTTCGTTCCCCACGACCTGCGGCGCACCGCGGCGAGCCACATGACCGGCATGGGCATTTCCCGATTGGTGGTATCCAAAATCCTAAACCACGTTGAGCGCGGCGTAACCGCAGTATATGACCGGCATAGTTACGATCGGGAAAAACGCCAAGCCTTGGAAGCTTGGGGACGAAAAATTCAAGAGGTAGTTGGGATAAGTGAGGAAATGAGCAATGTAATCCCTATTCGGTAGCTATCGAAAAATCCAAAAAGAACTTATTAGAGTAGTTTTATGATCTTGCTGCAGGACTATTGCCGGCAAACAAAGTTGTTCTGATTGTATATCCTCAAAGAATAGTCCTGATTTTCTAAAGCCCTTCCTTTCTTCCAATCTCGAATACCATACAGCCATTTCAAATTTGTTATCACATCATTTTTGTCACCAACACATCTAAACAGGGTGGCCTGCTTATTTTCTATGCCACTGTCGTCACATATGTTCGTTGATGTCGCATATGTCATTGATGTCGCATATGTCATTGATATCATTGCATAATTTTATTGACAACGTGTTTAACTATCGAGTAAAACTATCCATAAAAAAACGCCTCACCATTTTGACTTTGGCCGGTCTCGGTGAGGCGCCTAAACGGATCGGAGGGGTGAATTGCGTCCCCAGCCTTGTTTGTATTGTACCATTCAGAGAGAAGCAGGCAACCAAAATATCCACTTTAAATTTTGCCGTCTCCAAGCTTGTTGGGGCGGCTTTTCTTTTAGGAGGTAAGATGCTTTTCAGAGAAATTAAGGAACCGCGATCTTTTCTTTTCGGTATGAAGATAACCAAATCGGAATCCGACTGGCTCCGGGCGCGAGCGATGAGGGAAGGCTTGTCTAAATCTTCTTTAGTCCGAAAATTGCTGGCCGAATTGGCCAGTAATGAACGTTCTACTGTGGTTAAACGGAGGAAATAAAAATGGATGAAAAGAGCATTATCAGATGGAAACCTCTCCGCAAAATACTCGGTAATCCGGGAAGAACGACTGTGTGGCGCTGGGAAAAGAATGGGCAGTTTCCCCGGAGACGTAAACTTGGAGGCCGTTCCGTAGGCTGGCTCAGAAAAGAAATTTTAGAGTGGATAGCAAGCCGGCCGCAGGTGGGCGGGGGAGAATAGTGTCCAGCCAAGTAATAGCCCGACGTGAGAGGCGACATGAGCGCGGCGAACCTTGACATTGAACGCAGCATCAAGTTTTTCCATCAAAATGATGATGTCTTAGAAATCTGTGGGATAGGGCCCCATAAGTCCAAATGCAATCTTTGGTATGGCTTTGCCGGAGGGAAGAAGGCTACTATCTCCGGATGGTTTAGGAATCCTGACCAAGCTATTTCGATGGCCGCCAGCCTAGAATCGGTAAGGGCAGAGGGCATTTACCTGACTCTAAATCCTTGCGATCCTGGGTTGCTGGCGAGGGCAGACCATCGATTCAAGGCCGGCGTGGAACGCACCAAAGATAGTGAAATTATTACTATCCGGCGCTTACTGATCGACATTGACCCCCTTCGACCGTCAGGGATCAGCAGCACTGAGGTAGAGCACGAAGCGGCCCTGCAGCTTGCACAGCTAATAAAGAATGATCTCGCTTGGCCCGAGCCTTTGATGGGTGATTCCGGAAACGGAGCGCACTTGGTCTATGCTCTCCCCGACCTAACCAATGATCCGGAGAACATAAAAATTATACAGAAAGTGCTCAGGGCGCTTTTGGAACGCTATGCCAATCATAGCTGTAAGGGTGAAAGATGCATCAATTTCAATGGTGTTAATCTCTCCATTGATCAAAAGGTTTTTAATCCCGCTAGGATTTCCAAAATTTACGGCACCACGGCCCGCAAAGGTGACCACACCCAGGAACGGCCGCATCGATTAGCAAGAATCCTTTCCCTTCCTACGGTGCCGCAACCCGTCCCTTTGGAAACGCTTTTGTCTTTGGCGAAGACCACCAGGGATGAACCGGGCTCGTCATATGTCAGTAATGACAGAGTCTCGTCCTGCGGCGGTAATGGCGGCTCCTCCGGCATCTTCGACCTCCGGGCTTACCTTGACCGCTATGGTGTTGACGTTGTCAAGATAACCAACCATGGAGGATCTACTCTTTACTGCCTGTCGAAGTGTTTGTTTGATCCCAGCCACGGCCTGAATGAGTCAGCCATAGGCCAGGCGGCTGACGGGAAACTCTTTTACAAATGCTTTCACGATAGTTGTAAAAATCGCACCTGGCATGATGCCCGAGAGATTATTAGTGGAAAAGCCAAACTGCATGAATTTATGTCAGCTTATGAAAAGAATAAAAGTAATTCCAGTAAAACTACAACACCTGAACATAACCAGTCAAGAACTGGGTTGAAAGGTAATCTTTTAGATGAGTTAAATCAAAAACACGCAGTAGTAATGATTGGTGGCAAATGTGCAATTATGAATGAAATAATTAACCCTGTGTTCAATAGACCTGATATAACATTTTCAACAGTAAATGATTTTAGAAATTTTTATAGCAATAGAATTGTTGATCATATTGATGAAGAAGGTAATAGCAAAAAAATACCTTTGTCAAAGTTATGGTTGGAGTATCCCAAGCGCCGACAGTATGAAGGGATAATCTTTTCTCCTGGCAAGGATATTCCAGGTTTCTACAATCTTTATAGAGGACTGGCTGTTACACCCATTAAGGGAGATTGGTCCCTTTATCGACAATTTATGCGGGAAATTATAGCAGCTGGAAATATAGAAAATTTCAATTACTTATTGAAATGGATGGCCCGGCTGGTAAAAAATCCTGGTGGTGAACGCCCGGGCGTGTCGGTGGTCATGCGGGGCAAAATGGGGGTCGGTAAAGGCATCTTCGCCTGCCAGTATGGCCAGCTTTTCGGCTCCCATTTCCTTCACATTACCAACCCAATCCACCTGGTTCATCGCTTCAATAACCATCTGAAAGATTGTCTCTTGTGCTTCGTGGACGAAGGTATCTGGGCTGGAGATAAACAGGCTGAAGGTATCCTGAAGGGCATGATCACCGAAAAACATATTATGGTTGAGCCCAAGGGAAAAGACGCTTTTCAAGTTAAAAATCATATTCATCTGATTTTCGCAAGCAATAACGCCTGGGTGGTCCCAGCGGGCCTTGAAGAACGCCGATTTTTCGTCCTGGATGTAAGCGATAAACGCATACAAGACTTTGAATATTTCGAAGCGATCATCAATCAGATGAACAATGGCGGACGGGAAGCACTATTATACGATCTGCTGGAAATGGATATAAGTGACGTTAACCTCCGCAAAATTCCTCGGACCAATGCCCTTTTAGATCAAATCATACACACCATGCCGACGGCTCACAAGTTTTGGCTGGAGCGGCTGCGAGCTGGCACCCTGCTTAAAGAACATCGGGTGTGGGAGGAATTTATTATTACCGAGGAATTGTACAGCCAATACTTGGATTTCGCCTTGGCGGTGGGGGATAGGTACAGGCTGATAGACAAGCAATTCAGCCGGGAACTAAGGCGCCTGTGCCCTGATATTAAGCGGGGACGGCGAACCATAGGTGGCCGGGACCGCTGGGTCCTCTATTTCCCCGTTCTCGAAACCTGCAGAGAACGATTCGAACAAGCCGTCAGCCTGAAGATCAATTGGGAGCCGGACTTAAATGGGGCTGAGGAGGAATCCCGAATTTAATGGGGGAGCTCCCAACCCCGATGGGCGGAATGATTTTGATGGGAGGTTGTAACATCTTAATATCAAAGCGATCCTCCCATCACCCCCATCAGTTCTATGAGTATCGCGAAAATTCACACAAAATTTGAAGATGCATTTTCATACCGTAAGGCGTCCTATTTATATACTGAATTATCTGTTATGGAAGTGATGGGAGTAATGGGAGGATGTTAATCATATCAGCCACTTGTAACCTCCCATGAGAAGATAGCTAAAAGGAGGCAATGGGAGGCAGACCATGACGTTATTACGAACTCCAGGATTAGCGAAAGATCAAATCCTGTGCTGAATCACCTAATATGTAGTCTGATCGTAATTACCCGCTATTGATGAAGTTAGCGAGTCGAGAAGGAGCAGGAAATGGAATGCCGTTATTAAGGAAAAGGCCAAAGCGCCGAACTCTGCATTCCAGCAGTTGAGCCACAGCGTAGTGATGCGAGAATCGGGCTCCTCCGCCCGCGCGCCACATACCGATGGCCAGGCCATAACACCGGTTTTGGTGGTGTCAAGGGCTGGCTGCAAACGCACTTAGGCGTGCTCGCTCCTCTGTAGAGGATATTTAATCTGATCGAGTCTAAAGTACCTTTTTGTACTAAATTAGTAAAGTTTCTTAGGGCAATTTGGTCTCTTTTTCCGGTTTTTTTCATCAGATTAGTCAATGGTAACCCTCTTCTCGCTACGCTGGAGTAAGCAAAGAAGGCCAACTCACCCCCTCATGGAGAAGGATGGTGCGCATCTCGAATCCTTGGGGAGCATTACACATTCCATATACGGTCCTGCCGCGCCCGGTGCTGAAGAGCACAGGCACGCCGCTGAGTCTCTGGGCGATGGCGTTGATGCAGGCATAGACGCAGACGT
>JASEFS010000005.1:0-9019 GCA_030018495.1 Deltaproteobacteria bacterium
CGAGTCGAAAAGGGGAGAAGGGAAAGCTAGGTGGGGCGGGCCTTCGGGATCGCCTTTTGCTTTTTGTGCGGCCAAGGCCTTGGAGTTTGGCCAAAGTCGAGCTTTGGCAGGCAAGTACGTTCCCAAGCAGGAGCTTGGGAACGAGGAATTAAAAAAACCGCGCCCCGGGTCAACTTGGCCAACAGCCCGGGGAGCTTGGGACGAGTTAAGCAGGAGTTTTAGCTCGCCCCAAAATTATGAAAATATGGTGGCACAGGCTTTCCAGCTTGTGCAATCAGGGGAAACTGAAACACCGATCAGGAACTTCTGTCCAGGAGTTCTTCGGTAATGGCCAGGAAGTAAGCTTTTTCAGCGGAGTCAGGGAAGGAATTCAGATTTGCTTGAGCCTGCGAAGTATACCAGCGGGCCCGCTCCCGGGCATAATCCAGGGAGCCGTATTTGTCCAGAAACGCCAGAATCTCGGGCGCGGTGTCGGGCTCAGGCTCCCGGGCCAGGGCCGCGAGGCGCTCCCGGTCGGCCCCGCTCGTTCGGGCCAAGGCATTGATAATGGGCAAGGTGATGCGGCCTTCTTTGAGATCGTTGATCACAGGTTTTCCCAGTTCTTGGGCGTCGCCGACAAAATCCAGGATATCGTCCACCAACTGATAGGTAATGCCCAAATTCAGGCCGAACTGCCGGAGACTGTCCTCCTGTGCCTCGGGCTTGCCTCCCAGAATGGCGCCGATCTGACAGGCCGCGGCCATCAAAGCTGCGGTCTTGCGGATGATAACCTCGAAATACTGCTCCTCCGTCAACTCAAGGTTGCGCTGGTGGAGGAGCTGGAGAATTTCCCCTTCCGCCATCAAAGTGGTGGTATGGGCCAGGATTTGCAGCACCTTCAATTTGTCCGTGGTAACGGCCAGGGACAGGGCCTTGGCCAGCAGGAAGTCGCCTACCAGGATGACGGCCTGGTTGCCCCAGATGGTGTTGGCGGTGGTGATGCCCCGGCGCACGTTGGCCGCGTCCACTACATCGTCGTGGAGCAGGGTGGCGGCATGGAGATACTCGAAAATGGTGGAGAAATCGGCCAGATGATTGCCCCGGCAGCCGCACATGCGGGCCGACAGCACAAACAGCAGGGGGCGGATGCGCTTGCCGCCGCTCAAAAGGATATGCTGGCCCACCTGGGAGATGAACGGCACGTGGGTATGGAGATTGTCCCCGAGGGCGCGGTTAATCTCGGCAATTTCTTTTTCCAATTTATTCAGGACACTTGCGCGGGCCATGGTCAGTTTCTACCAAGTGAATAAAATAACTTAGTTCCCCCAGGTTGTCAATCAGTACTCGGCGGCCGGCCGGTCAGAGGATGGAAGCCCGGCTCAAGGGGTCGCATCCTGAGTGACTTGGATTGAGATAAAGGTGCGGGAGCAGAGGCGGCGCTCTTAAGGATTGTCGGATTTTCCTAAAGTCTCCGCGGCCGAAGCCGGAAGTTCCGTGACATAGGCATGATAGTAGCTGATGATTTCCCGCTTGGAGATCATGGTGACGATTTCTTCCGGCGACTGGCGGCGCACCACCGGCAGCTCGTCCACCTGGAGGGAGGCCATCTTGTCAAGAGCGGTCTGGAGGGTGTCGTCCAGAAAGACCTTTTCCACTTGGTGGGTGGCCACATCCGAGGCCCGGATCAGGTGATTGAGGGAATCCTCGAAAAGCACCTCCCGGATGTCATTAATGGACAGGATGCCGATCATGCTGCCGTCCGGTTTGACTACGGGGAAGTAATTGTCCGGCGCGTTGGTCACCTTTTTCACCAGTTCGGCGAAGGGCATATCCGCCGGGATCAGGGTTACCGGCCGCTCTTGCACGGCTTCATACACCCGGCTCATCTGGAGGAGGCCCCGGGCGAACTCCCGTACATGGGCCGGCGAAGCCACCCGGGAGAGCACCTGTTTCTCATAGAGACTTACGCGGCCCAGGATGATGTAGTTAATGGCCGACACCAGCATCAGGGGCACCAGCAGGGAGTAGCTGGCGCACATCTCGCAGGCCATGATGATGGATGAGAGCGGCACCTTGGCCACCCCGGCAAAAAACCCGCCGATGCCCACCACCACGAAAGAGGAGGGGTGGCTCACCCAGCCGGGGGCGAGTTGCTGGCCCAGGAACCCGAAGGCTCCCCCCAGCATGGCGCCGATGAACACTGAGGGGCCGAAGACGCCGCCGCTGCCCCCGGAACTGATAGTGCAGGAGGTGGCCAGGATTTTGAGCAGGGCCAGGGCAATCATGGTGTACCAAAGGATTTTGCCTTCCATGGCCGCCTGAATCCAGCCGTAGCCGCCGTCCATGACCTGGGGAAAAAGATAGATGACGCAGCCAAGCAGCAGCCCGCCCACGGCCGGCTTAAAGACTTTGGGTATTCTCAAAGGGCGGAAAAAGTAATCCCGGGAGCCGTAGAAAAGCTTGACATACAGGTAGCCCACCGCGGCGCAGACCGCGCCGAAAAGGGCAAAAGGCAGCAGTTCGGTGGGCAGGGCAAAGTCAACCGGTCCCGGGAAGAACAGGGCCTCCCGGCCATAAACCTGGGAAAAGATGGAGTAGGCCACGATGGAAGAAACGACACAGGGCAGGATGGCCTCGTACTCAAATTCTTCGGTACGGTAGAGGACTTCGGGCGCGAACAGGGCCGCGCCCAAAGGGGCGTGGAAAATGGCCCCGATGCCGCCGGCGGCGCCGGCCAACACCAGGATGCGCCGCTCCCGGGGGCGCAGCTTCAAGGTGGAGGCCAGGATGGAGCCGAAGCCCGCGCCGATCTGGGCGATGGGGCCTTCCTTGCCGGCGGAGCCGCCGCTGCCGATGGTGATGGCTGAGGCCAGAATCTTGATGAAGGGCACCCGCTTGCGGATATACCCGCCCCGGTGGTGAAACGCGTCGATCATGGCGTCGGTGCCGTGGCCTTCGGCTTCGGGCGCGACCAGAAAAACCAGCAGCCCGGAAACCAGGCCGCCCAGGGTTGGAATGACGATCAGCAGGGGCGAGTAGGGGGAGGTGAAGCCGAGAGTCGCGGCCGCGTCTGCGCCCCGCACGGGCTCAGCATAGCCGGTATGAAGAGTAATAAAGTAACGAAAGGTCAGTTTGAGGGATTCGTCAAAAAGAATGGCCCCGAAACCGGCCACCACCCCCACCAGGATGCTCAGCCACATCCAGCGGAAGTGCCTGGACCAATGAGAAAGTTGCGGCGCTGTCCAGTCTTTCTTGAAAATGCCCAATTTCTTACCTTGGCGGGATTTTTACCTCTCTCCTAAAGGCGATTGATCGGGAGAGTCAATAATTCACCTTATTCGCCTTCACATTCGGCAAAAAAGAATTCTTCTGCGGGCAACCGGATGCAGGTGAGGAAGTTGCCGTAGACGCAGCCGGTGTCGATGCCGATTTTGTTGGGCATCACCAGGGGGTACTTCATGGGCGTGTGGCCGAAGACCACTTTGTGGCCGAAATCCTCAAATGAGGTGATGAACTCGCCCCGGATCCAGAAGAGGTCCTCCTCAACCTGTTCGGCCAGAGGCACGCCCGGCTTGAGGCCGCCGTGCACGAAAACATAATCCTGAGTCTGGTGATACTTCTCCAAGCTCAAAAAAAACTCTTCATGTTCCGGAGGCAGACGCAATTCAGCCAGGGAATCCCAATGTTTGCCCCAATACTCCTGGATGGTGCTCCGGCCGCCGTTAAATAAAAAAAGGTCGCGCTCAATGCCGTTCAAAAAATCCAGAAACATGGCCTCATGATTGCCCTTGAGGCAGATGACATTCTCCGGGTATTGCTTTTTGAGGCGGATAACATAATCCACCACTCCCCTGGAGTTGGGGCCCCGGTCGATATAGTCGCCGATGAAGACCAGCTTGTGCCGGGTAAGGTCCGGATTGACCGCCTCCAACAATTGCTCCAAATGAGCGAGGCAGCCGTGGATGTCGCCGATGGCGTATATGTCACTCATTTAAAAAGGTTTTCGGTTTTTGGTTTTTAGTTTTTGGTTAAAAGATACCTGCTTAGTGCTTGCTGACTGCTGCCTTACAGCCAGCGAAAAAGTTTATCGCGGCGGTCCAGGCGCGTCAAGCCGGCGTCCCGGGCGGCCTGCTCGGCTTCGAGCAATTCCTCCCTGGTAGGAAAGCGGTTCAGCGACGGGTGTTCAAAGGCCCGGCCGCAGGGTCGGTATTGGGCCATGACGTTGACGTAGGTGTTGGGGGACAGCTCCTTGGCCAGAAATTCCATGCACTCCCTGGTGCCGGCCAGATTGTCCGGCAGCACCAGATGCCGCACCAACAGCCCCCGCCGGGCAATGCCGTCCTCGTCCACCACCAGGTCCCCCACTTGGCGGTGCATCTCCTTCAAGGCCTCCCGGGACTTTTCCGGATAGTCCGCCGCGGTGCATAGCTGCTTGGCGACTTCCGGGTCCCAGAACTTGAAGTCGGGCATGTAGATGTCCACCACGCCGTCCAGCAAGCGCAGGGTCTCCACCGCGTCGTAGCCGCCGGTATTGTAAACCAGGGGCACGTTCAGGCCGTTGTCGATGGCGATCGGCAGAGCTTCCAGAATCTGGTAGACCTGGTGTGAAGGAGTGACGTAATTGATGTTGTGACAGCCTTTTTTTTGCAGATAGAGTTTGATGGCCGCCAGGTCCTCAAAGGAGATTTCCTCCCCTTCGCCGCCGTGGCTGATTTCATAATTCTGGCAGAATATGCAGAAAAGATTGCAGTGGGTGAAAAAAATAGTGCCGGAGCCGCGGCTGCCCACCAGGGGGTCCTCTTCGCCGAAATGAGGGCCGTAAGACGCGACCACGGGCTTGTCGCCGGTGCGGCAGATGCCCACTTCGCCGTGGTGGCGGTCCACCAGACATTCGTGGGGGCACAGGGTGCACTGGTTCAAAATGTCATAGGCCGCGGCGATTTTCTGCTTGAGCAGCCCCCGGCGATGCGTCTCTAGATATGCCGGCTCCCATGCTGGCATGTTAGACTCCTCGTGAAGTTGAGGGGAGGGCCGGGGGATCGCAAATCCCTCGCCCTACCCTCAAACTCCCCTCCCAACCCCCTTTACGAGGTTGGGGGTGGGGGTTTGGGGGAGGGGGCAGGGGCCGTCGGCCCTTGGCCCACTCCCCCAAATCAATTCCTGAAATTCACTCCTCCACCTCCACCCGCCAGGGTTCGAGCAGCGAGCGGGGCAGGTCGGCGATGAAGCGGGAGGGAGAGTTGAAGGTCATCCCCAAGCTTCTATTATAACTCAGAGAAGGGAAAATGACAGCCAGATGGCGTTTGGCCCGGGTCACGGCAACGTACATGAGGCGGCGCTCCTCTTCCTCTTCCTCCTCCTTTTCCAGGGCGAAGAACGCGGGGAAGCGGCCTTCCGCGGCCCAGATGATGAACACGGCCTCCCATTCCAGGCCTTTGGCGGAGTGGATGGTGGACAGGGTCAGGTAGTCGTGGGTGGGGCGGGTGACATCCGCCAGGCTGGCCGGGGGCTCCAGCGTCAGGTCGTTTAAGAAGCTCCGGAGTTCGCTGTAGCGGGCCGTGATGGTGAGCAGGTGCTCCAGGTCCCGCAGGCGTTTGGGGTAGTCGTCGAAGCGGGTCTGCATCAAGGGCTCGTAATGGGACAAGGCCAGGTTGAGTTTGGACATGAGGGTCTGGCTCTTGTCTTTGGTCATGTCCAGGACGTCGGCCAAGTCCTTGAGGCCGGCGGGCTTGCGGCCCTTGAGCCAGGCCAGGGCCTTGTCCAGGGTGAAGCCCTCTTTGATCTGATCGGTGAATTTGGCGGCGGTGCCCCGGCCCACGCCGGGGACCAGGGTGAGCAGGCGCTGCCAGCTCATGGAGTCCCGGGGGTTGGCCACCACCTTAAGGTAGGAGAGCAGGTCCTTGATGTGGGCGCTCTCCATGAACTTGAAGCCGCCGAACTTCATGAAGGGGAGCCCCGCCCGCACCAGTTCGATTTCCAGGTCGAAGGAGTGGAACGCGGCCCGGAAAAGCACGGCCATCTGCCTTAAGGGCACGCCCTGCTCGTGCATCTGCTTGACCTGGGCCACAATGAGGCGGGACTGCTCGTTTTCGGTGCCCGCCTTGTAAAGCCGGGGGCGCAGGCCGTCGGGCTGGCGGCTGAACAGGCACTTGGTGTACTTCTCCCTGGCCCCGGCGATGACCGCGTTGGCCAGGTCGAGAATCGGCTGGGTGGAGCGGTAGTTTTCCTCCAGCTTGATGATGCGCACCCCGGGAAAGAGGGCGGGAAAGTCCATGATATTGCGGAAGTTGGCCCCCCGGAAGGAGTAGATGGACTGGCAGTCGTCGCCCACGGCCATGACGTTTTGGTGGGTGAAGGCGAGCAACTGCACCAGTTCGGCCTGGAGGCGGTTGGTGTCCTGGTACTCGTCCACCATGATGTAGCGGTAACGGTCCGAGAGGCGGCGGCGGACGTCTTCGTGCTCGCTCAGCAAGCGGCGGCCCTCCAGGAGCAGGTCGTCATAGTCCATGAGGTGCAGCCGCGCCTTTTCCTCCTGATAGGCCGCGGCCATGTTCTTGAGGTGGCGGCGCTGCTCCAGAAACTGGGGGAAGTCACGGGCGAGCAAGCCCTCCAGGGTAAGGCCTTTGTTGACCATGCCGCTCATGATCTGGGCCAGGGTTTCCTTGCGGGGGAAGGGGCCGGGCAGGCCCTTCAGTCCCAGCTGGTCCTTGATCATGGCCAGCAGGTGCTCCTGGTCGGAGCGGTCCATGACCGTGAAGCCCTCGGGGTGGCCGAGCAGCGCGCCGTAGTGCCGGAGCCAGTGGTAGCAAACGGAGTGGAAGGTGCCGCCCATGACCTGGGTCAGGGGGCGGTTGAGCAGCTCCGCGGCCCGGGTGAGCATTTCGCTGGCGGCCTTGCGGGTGAAGGTGAGAAGCAGGATGGCTCCGGGGTCCACGCCCTGGTCCACCAGGTAGGCCAAGCGGTAGACCAGGGTCCGGGTCTTGCCGCTACCTGCGCCCGCAATGACCAGCACCGGCCCGTCCGTGGTGGTGACGGCCTGATACTGGGCCGGGTTGAGCTCCCGCTTGTAGTCGATGCGGCGGGGAGCCGGATCAGAGCTGACGATATCGTGACGATAAGACATTTTATATCAGTGATATGTAGCCGCAGGCTTGGCCTGCGCTGAAAAGGTTCTTGGTTATTCTGGTTCCCAAGCTCCTGCTTGGGAACCCAATTGGGTGCAAAGCTCTGCTTTGCTCAAAAGCCGGATTCTTTGCGGCATGTTTTTAGGCCGGGCAGAGCCCGGCGTACAAGTGCGTTCCCAAGCAGGAGCTTGGGAACGAGATTGCCATCGGATTAAAGGTTTCATTAATAAGCAAGTCCCATTAAACCGGTAGCACGGGCATACTGCCCGTGCTGTGGGCGGGGCTGGAAGCCCCGCCTGGCGGAAATGTTTTTGAGCAGGTGGGCGCCGCCCAAACGTTTTCTTGTCTTTTATCGGCGAGTAGTGCCTGCCCTGCATAGGGCGGCCCGCGGCCGCCGGAAATTGACGGGCGAAGTTAACGGCGTGCACGGCACGCCCTATAAGATCTATCGGGAATCGAGCAAATTGGGGGGCGTGATGCCACGATGGCTTTATCAAAGCAAAAGTTTGCCGTATCAGCTTAGGGGCGCCATTCATGGCGCCCTTTGAGGGCGTGATGAATCACGCCCCTACATTAGAATCACGCCGCCAAGTTAATTTTAGCATATCGATGCGGCTTACCTTGTTCGCGCCCCTGCAACGATTTTAATCTCGTTCCCAAGCTCCGCTTGGGAACGCCTTGGATGCCAAGCTTGGCTTGGCAAAAGGCATATTGCCCTCGGGATACCTGATTCCTTAAAAAAGCGGAGCTTTGCATCAAAATGGGTTCCCAAGCAGGAGCTCGGGAACCAGAGAAACACCGTGGAAAGTAGGCTACCGCCCCACCGCCCCGGCGCCGGTTTGCCGGTAATCATCCATGCAGCTCCAAAACTGCACCTGGTTGGCTCCGGTCACCAGCCGGCACATTTTCCGCCCCTGGGCCAGGGACTGGTACCTCTGGTACGCGGCCTCATCCCCCACATAGATGAATTTCTGGACGGTGTCCGGATAGGCATGATAGACCTGGCCGTCTCGCCGGTAAACGGAGATTTGCCCGGGGGGCAGGGCGTCCAGGAGCGCCTGCCTGGCGGGGGTTTTTTCGTTCACCTCCCATTTTTGAAACCCTGCGGACGAGAGCAGATATTCCGTGGTTACCTCCTGCTGGAGGGCCGGCTCCCCGAGACAACCGGTTGCCAGGAAAGTGAAAAGGATGAGCAAAATTGCCGGAGCAAGCATGGCTGATTTCCGCTGGTTCATGAGCCCTCCATTATAAAAGTCGCCACAGGATGGGCGGGCAGACGCCGGCCCGGCCAAGGCCTATTTCTCCAATGTAGAATGTTCGGGAGAATTTGGCAAGGCTGATCAGGTTGCAAGTCAAAGAAGCTGGTCGCGGCTAATCTTTCCCCTAAGCTTGCCCTCTCCCCAAGGGGAAGAGGGAGAAAACAAAAGGAAGAAGGGAGAAACCCCAGCGGGTGGGGTTCGCATTACGTACTGCGGCGCCAAGATCATGCATCAGACAACCTTAGCCGGTAATATTTCTTAAATTCCAGGCGGAACAGGCGTCCCGCCTGTGCGTCCTGCAAGTACGCTATTCCGGTTCCCAAGCTTCCACTTGGGAAACACGCTTTGGCTCAAAGCTCTGTTTTGCTAAAAACAGACAATCCTCGTGGCAAAGTTCCTTTTGCCAGGCAGAGCCTGGCGCCCATGTGCGTTCCCAAGCAGGAGCTTGGGAACGAGATAAATCTTGACCTGGAAGAGCTTCAGCCGGGCAACATCTTGTCTGAGGAAACCGAGGTGCCGAAATGATGTACCGGACAACCTTAGCCGCTAATATTTTTTGAATCCCAGGCGGAACAGGCGTCCCGCCAGGCGTCCTGCATGTAACGCTATTCCGGTTCCCAAGCTTCCACTTGGGAAACACGCTTTGGCTCAAAGCTC
>JASEFS010000005.1:9119-139700 GCA_030018495.1 Deltaproteobacteria bacterium
TCCACTTGGGAAACACGCTTTGGCTCAAAGCTCTGTTTTGCTAAAAACAGACAATACTTGTGGCAAAGTTCCTTTTGCCACAGAGCCTGGCGCCCATGTGCGTTCCCAAGCAGGAGCTTGGGAACGAGATAAAAAAAGCGGAGCTTTGCATCAAAATGGGTTCCCAAGCAGGAGCTTGGGAACCAGAGAAGATAAAAAAGCACAGGCGGGACGCCTGTGCCACCTGGCATAAAAGGGAATGGGCGGCTGAGGTTGTCCGGGTTTCCCCAGAAAAGATGATAACCGGCTTTGGCTTCCGCGGGAGCTTGGGAGCGAGGCGGGGCCGCCCTAAGGTTCCCGCAGGCGGAAGCTGTTACGCAGGCGGAACATGTCTTCGCCGATGACCAGGGTTTCAATGTATTTGGGGAAATTGCCGGGCCGGCGGCGATAAATATCGACAAACTGGCGCCAATACCGGCCGCGGTGGGGCGAGCACACACCCTGGGTCCAGGAGACGCGCAGCAGGGTGAGCAGGTCGCGGGCCTGATTGAGCAGGGAGCCCAGGTTTCGGGGCAGAAGGGCAGGGGGCCTGGCGGGATTGCGGCCCGAGGCAGGCCTTTGGGACCCCAGCTCCAAAAAGTAGCGGTGGCAGCGGGAGAGAAAGCGGCCGGGTTCATAAAGATAATCCCAGGCCTGCCGGTGTTCGGCGACGATATCGCGGTCGGGCCGCTCGGGGTCGTAGGTGAGGGTGTTTTTCATGTAGTCGAAGGAATCCTGGTCCGCGGCGCCGGGGTGGAGGCGCCCTTCCTGCTCCAGGCGCCGCCAGAGCCGGGTGTGGGGGAGGGGGTTCAACAGGTTCAGCATGACCAGGGGCAGGTCGGCGGCCTCGGCGAAGGCCGCGATGCGCCGGCCCGCACCCGGTTTTTCATGATCAAACCCTATGATGAAGCTGCCCACCACAATGAGCCCCTTGGCTTTCAGATTATGGAGCGATTCGAACAGAGGATGGCGCACGTTCTGGAATTTGCCGGCGCCGGCCAGGACCTCGGCATCGGGGCTCTCCAGGCCGATGAACAGGTTGCGGAACCGGGCCCGAACCATTAAGTCCATGAGCTCCTCATCCTGGCCCACATCCACGGAGGTTTGAGTCCAGTAACCGAAGCCCCTGCCGGAATTCTCCCGCCAGTCGATTAATTTGTGCAGAATGGCCTTGGCATGGCTTTTATGGCCCACAAAGTTGTCGTCGCAAATAAAGACTTCCTTTTGCCAGCCCAGGCGATGCAGGGCCTCGAGCTCGGCGATTACCTGGGAGGCCGCCTTATAGCGGGGTTTGCGCCCATAAAGGCTGACCACGTCGCAAAATTCGCAGTCAAAAGGACAGCCCCGGGAGGTCTGGATGGGCATGATGGCATAATCTCTAAGATTAAGTAGATCGAAGCGGGGGACAGGGGAGATGGCAAGGTCGGGCTTCTCCGGAACCTCGATGACGCCGCGGCGTTCGCCTTTCTTAAGGGCTTCAAGGAAAAGGGGAATGGCGTTTTCGCCTTCGCCTCTGACCAAAAAATCGCAGCCCGCGGCCAGGACCTCTTCCGGCAGGGAAGTGGGATAGGGGCCGCCCGCGGCCACAGGTTTGCCCCGGGCCTTGGCCCCGCGCACCACCGACAAGAGATTGTCGCGCTGGACCAGCATGCCGGAGACCATGACCAGGTCGGCCCAGCGCCAGTCGTCTTCGTCGAGCCGGCGGGCATTCAGATCCTTTAAGCGGAATTCCCAGGAGGCAGGCAGGAGCGCGGCCACCGTGAGAAGGCCCAGCGGCGGGACCAGGGTGCGGGCGCCGATAAACCGGCACAGGTCGGTCATGCTCCAGTAGGTGCCGGTGGGAGAGGCGGGGTTGATGAGAAGGACACGCATGGGCGGTAATCCTTTAAGGGCTGGCAAAGGGTTTTAATCGGCGGGCAGTGCCCGCCCGCCCGCAGCGGCACAGGCGTCTCGCCGGTGCGTTATGCGGCCGCGGCAATCAGGTATGCGAAAAAAAATGTTTGCACAGGCTGGAAAGCCTGCGCCACCGAGTCCGAAGGAGACAGGGGCTTCATACTACCCCCGGTAGGAAAACTCATCCTCTCTTGGCCGCGAAATACCCCTTTATGGCTTCTACCAGGGCCGGGATGGTGTAATCTTGCGGCTGAACCTGCGCGGTTACGCCGTATTCGGCAAGCGTGGCCGCGGTGATGGGGCCGATGGCGGCGACCACGGCCTTTCGGGCCAGGGCCTGGAAAATCTTTTTTCCCATGAGGACCGCGAAATTGTGCACCGTGGCCGAACTGGTGAAGGTCAGGATATCCACCTGGCCGGCGTCCAGATAAGCCATGGCCTCGGGGGGGACGGCCACGGGAATCATGGTCTGGTAAACGGGGACCACGTCAACTGAAGCGACATGCTGAGCCAGGGTTTCCGGCAGCACCTCCCGGGCTTTGGCGGCCCGGGCCAAAAGGACCTTTTCTCCGGGTTTAAGGTGGGGCAGCAGGGCCGCGGCCAGGTCTTCCGCGACAAAGCGGGCCGGCACCACGTCCGCGACCAGGGCGTAGCCCCGCAGGGCCTCGGCGGTGGCCGGGCCGATGGCCGCGAGTTTAAGATGCCCCAGGGCCCGGATATCCAGGTGGTGTTCGAACAGGCGCCTCATAAAGGCGATGACCCCGTTGGCGCTGGTGAAGATAAGCCAGTGGTAGGCGGACAGATTTTTCAGGGCGTTGTCCAAGGGACCGAAGTCGTCCGGGGGGAGGACTTCCAGGGTGGGCACCTCCAGGCAGCGCGCCCCGGCATCGGAGAGAAGCTCCACCAGGGCGCTGGCCTGCTCCCGGGTGCGGGTGACCACCGCGACTTTGCCCCATAGGGGCCGGGCCTCCCACCAGGCCAGGCGGTCCCGCAGGGCCGCGACTTCGCCCACCACCAGGACTGCGGGGGGACGGATGTCGGCTGCTTTGGCCAGCTCGGCAATATCGCCCAAGACGCCGGTGACGGTGCGCTGGGTGGGCAGGGTGCCGGACTGGATCACCGCCGCGGGGGTGTCGGCAGGTCTGCCGCCTGCCACCAGCCGGCGGCAGTTTTCCGCCAGGTTTTTCACCCCCATGAGAAATACCAGGGTGCCCCGGGTTTTGGCCAGGATATCCCAGGGAATGTCGCTCTCCGGCTTGGCGGGGTCTTCATGGCCGGTGATAAAGGTGACCAGGGAAGCCAGACCCCGGTGGGTGACGGGGATGCCGGCGTACGCGGGCACGGCCACCGCGGCGCTGACGCCCGGCACCACTTCAAAGGTGATGCCGGCTGCGGCCAGTGCTTCGGCTTCTTCGCCCCCCCGGCCGAAGACAAAGGGGTCGCCGCCTTTGAGGCGCACCACGGTCTTGCCTTCCCCGGCCTTGTCCACCAAAAGCCGGTTGATGCCGCTCTGGGGCAGGGCGTGCTCGCCGGCTTTCTTGCCCACGTAAATGAGTTCGGCCTCGGGCCTGGCCTCCCGCAGGAGCTCCGGGCTCGCCAACTGGTCATAAACGACGACGTCGGCCCGGCTCAGGACCTTGCGGCCCTTGACGGTGATGAGCCCGGGGTCGCCGGGGCCCGCGCCCACCAGGTACACTTTGCCTTTTTGCATGGATACTGTTATAGCAGATTAACGGGCTAAAATCTTCCCAAAGGAAGTGTAGGGGCTTGATTCATCAAGCCCTAAAAGGTAATTTCAACTTTGGCTGTCAAAGAAAGGGCGCAATAAATTGCGCCCCTACACAAGACCATGCAAGCCCTCATTTGTCCCGACTGCGGCAAAATCCTCGATCCGGCCGATCACGGCCGACTGGTCTGTGACGGGCGGGTTTACTGCGACGGCTGCCGCCTGTATGACCGGAGACTCCTTGAGCCGCGGGCATTCCGCGAGCTTCAGGAATGGGGGAGGCGGCTCTGTGAGGCTTTTGGCTGCGAGACCA
This sequence comes from Deltaproteobacteria bacterium, assembly GCA_030018495.1. Classification (GTDB taxonomy): domain Bacteria; phylum Desulfobacterota; class Desulfobaccia; order Desulfobaccales; family 0-14-0-80-60-11; genus DTHB01. Next base: position 13,070 of record JASEFS010000005.1, read on the forward strand.
TCGCCTTGCTCAAGGGTGACGCGGGGCCGCCCCCCGGGCCTTTTGATTTTCTTCAGGAGACCAAACTGCTGATGGCCGAAGCAGATCACCGGGCCAAAGCCATCACCCTTTATCCGCCGGGCCTGCGGCTCGCCACGCTGTGCCACGAGCTGGCCCACCTCATGACCGGCCAGGACCACACTGCGGCCTGGGCCAGAACCTTTGCCGAACTGGTGGCCTGGGTCAAGGCCCGCCTGCCGGAGGACCGGTTTTCCAGGGGAATGTATATGAGCTTGCTGAGCAGTAAGCAGTGAGCAGTCATCAGTCAGCGGTCAGCAGCCAGCAGTCAGCAGTCAGCAGTTCGCTTAAAGCTTATAGCTTATAGCTTAAAGCTTACATGAGCGGCGGTTTTCGATGCCCTCCACGGTGACGCGGTATTTTTCGTGGATCATCTGGCGGTCGAATTCGTGCATGCGGGCCAGCATGTCATCCTTTTCCTCTTGGCTGAAATACTCCATGCAGGGAATGAAAAAGTGCTTGTCCTCTTTTTCGATGTGCCTGGGATAGAGTTCGGCCAGGGTGCGCATGTGCATGATAATGTGCTCCAGGGCCTCCGGCTCCTGGCGCAGATGATTCTCCTTGGCTTTGATGAGCGCATCGGTGGTGGCGCGGCTGACCTTGTGCTCTTCGATAAGCTCATCCATGATGCGCCGGTGCTCCGTTGAGAGTTCTTTCTTGTCCAGGTCCACAAAAAGAATGTCCTCTTCTTTGCCGTGATGACAACGGTCGGCATAGGTGCGCAGAAAATCCACCGCGGTGTCGATGAAAACGGGGTCCACAAAGGCGAACTCCGGGTCCACCTGGATATTGTCCTGAATGCGCGTGAGCTCCTGCTGAATGAGGGCGATCATGCGTTCGATGAGGCGGTGTTCGATCATCAGGGGGCCGATGGGGAGCATGGCAACCTCCGTGACTGCTGTTCGTTAAAACATAATCCCAAAACGCGGTCAGGCAAGTTTTCAGATTTTCACCAATTCATATTCACGAGTGCCCAAGCCCAGGCGCTCGGCGTACTCCAACTGGATGGGCCAGTCGATCTGAGGGTAGAGGTCCTTGAACTTGTCGCTGCCGGGAGTGAGGTCTTTCAGTTCCGAACCGGGGAGTCCGGGGCTCTGGATCACCATATCGGCGCAGGCCTGGTCGATGGCCACCGGGTCGGCGGAGGCCATGATGCCGATGTCGCCGACGATGGGGAAGTCGTTGAAACCGTAGCAGTCGCAGGCCGGGGACACCTGGGTGATGAAATTGATGAACAGGGACCGGTCCTTTTTGTTGAGCATGACCGCGTAGGCGTATTCCATCATCTTTTTCAGAAACACGGGGATGGCTTCGTTCCATTGAATCTGGATGTTGCCGTAAGGGCAGGTGGCGATGCATTCGGCGCAACCCACGCATTTTTTGGGGTCGATGACGGCCTTCTCCGTCTCCGGGTTGATGTGGATGGCTTCCGAGGCGCAGACGGCCACGCAGTCGCCGCAGCCGGTGCATTTCTTTTCGGTGATCACGGGGCTGATGTTGCTGTGCTGGGCCAGCTTGCCTTTGCGGGAGGCGCCGCCCATGCCCATGTTTTTCAAGGCGCCGCCGAAGCCGGTCATTTCATGGCACTTGAAGTGGCTCATGACCACCATGCCTTCGGCTTCGTAAAGGGCCTGGGCCAGGTAGACCCGGTCGAACTGCTCTTTATTGATCTCCACTTCCACTTCGTTTTTGCCGGTGAGGCCGTCCGCAATGATGATGGGGGCCCGGGTGACCGCGTAGGCAAAGCCGTTTTCAATGGCCGTGATGAGGTGACTCACCGCTTCCAGGCGGGTCCCCAGGTACAGGGTGTTGCTGTCGGTGAGGAAGGGGTTGGCGCCGCTCTCCCAGAGGGCGTCCACCACCAGGCGCACGAAATTGGGGCGGATGTAGCTGGTGTTGCCTTTTTCCCCGAAGTGTATCTTGATGGCGATCAGGGGCCGCTTCTTTTTGCGCTGCACGATTTTTTTCACGTCCAGGGCCTTTAAAAGCTTTTGGAACTTCTGGAAGTTGGTCTCTTTGAGCGACGCGCGCAGGTCCATGAAATAAACGGTGCTGGGCATAGGGTCACCTCTAAAAGACAGTGGTCAGTGGTCAGTGGTCAGTGGTCAGTTGACAGTCAGGACATGGTCATTGTTCCTGAATTGTGCTGCTCATATTAGCCTATATCGCATAGAAACTGCAAAAATGAGCATTTGTTCAAACTCCCTCTCCCCCAACGGGGAAGAGGGTTGTTTTACCTTTATCTTGAGACCTAGCGAGAAGCCTGCCCGAACCCAAAAGTTCTTCTAATTCACCCCATATGTTGTAGCGCCGGCGCCCTCGCCGGCGATAACTCGCAGAGGGCGGCTGTTCTGCATGGTTTTTCAGAGTCTTATCTCGGAGAAATCTTTTTTATTTAGAGTCCATCAATAGATTTATAATTTATGCGGCTCGTCCTAGAAATCTATCTTGTCAATTGGTTTCCTTGAACACCACCTTCCCGCCTAGAATAGTCATCACCGCCTTGCCCTTCAAGGTCCAGCCGTGGAAGGGGCAGTTTCTGCTCCTGGACGCGAAGGCGGCGGTGTCCACAGTCCATTCCCGGTTCAGGTCGATCAGGGTGACGTCCGCGGGGGAGCCGGGGGCGAGCGTGCCGCCGGGGACGCGCAGGATTGCGGCCGGGTTGGCGCTCAGCAGGGCGATGGCCCGGCGAAGGGTAATTTCACCGGCGTGCACCAGACGCAGGGTCAGGCCCAGGGAGGTTTCGAGGCCGATCAGCCCGAAGGCCGCGGCCGCGAATTCCAAATCTTTTTCCAGGACGCTGTGCGGCGCGTGGTCGCTGGCGACGGCGTCCAGCGTGCCGTCGGCCAGGCCTTCGATGACCGCCAGCCGGTCCCACTCCGAGCGCAGGGGAGGATTCACCTTGGCGTTGGTGTCGAAGCCGACCACAGCCTCATCGGTAAGGGTGAAGTAATGAGGCGCGGTTTCCGCGGTGACGTTCACCCCTGCCGCCTTGGCCTCCCGGATAATGGCCACCGCGCCCGCGGTGGAGACATGGGCGATGTGCAATCGGGCGCCGGTGAGTCTGGCCAGGCGGACGTCCCGGTACACCATGACCTCTTCGGCCGCGGCGGGGATGCCTTTTAGCCCCAGGCGCACGGAAACCTTGCCTTCGTGCATGACGCCGTCGGCCCGGAGCGCGAGGTCTTCGGCGTGGGAAATGACGGGCATATCGAAGGTTTTGGCGTACTCCAGGGCCCGTCGCATGAGGAGGGCGTTCATCACCGGCCAGCCGTCATCGGAGAAGGCCACCGCGCCCGCGGCTTTCTGGTCCGCGTATTCGCTCAGGGCCTCACCCTTGGAGCCCATGGAGATGGCTCCTACGGGATAAACCCTGGCGCTGCCAACGGCTTTGGCCTGATCCAGGATATAGCGGGTGATGGAGGCGTTGTCGTTCACCGGCCTGGTGTTGGGCATGCAGGCCACCCCCGTGAAGCCGCCTTTAGCCGCGGCCCGGGTGCCGGTCTCGATGGTCTCCTTGTACTCTTCGCCCGGCTCCCTGAGGTGCACGTGCATGTCGATGAGGCCGGGGGCCACGACAAGGCCTTGGGCGTCGATGACCTTCCGTCCTTCTTTGGGGATGACGCCCGCAGGCTCCAGGGCCGCGACTTTGCCCTTCTCAAGCAAGAGGTCGCGGGGTTCTTCCAGATTCCGGGCCGGGTCGATGATAAGGCCGCTTGTTATTAAGAGGGTCATGTTGGCATTCCGAAGGGTTCAAGGTTCAAAGTTCAAGGTTGGGAATGGCAGCCCACCATTATAAAAGAACTGCTGTAGCCGCAGGCTTCAGCCTGGGCCTGCACAGGCTGGAAAGCCTGTGCCACTTAAAATCTTAATTTAAATTAAAAGTCGATAATTCAAGCCATGGCTTTTGGTGCGGAGACGCCTGCTGAAAACCTCAGGCCTTGTCGCCCATGAGGAGCAGCATGACGGCCATGCGCACGGCCACGCCGTTGGTCACCTGGTCCAAGATGACGGAATGGGGGCCGTCGGCCACTTCCGGCGATATCTCCACGCCCCGGTTCATGGGGCCGGGATGCATGATAATCACGTCTTTTTTAGCCAGGTCCAGGTGCCGGAGGGCCAGTCCGAACTGCTTGCTGTATTCCCGCAGGGTGGAAAAAAACATCTGGCCCATGCGCTCCAGTTGAATGCGCAGCATCATGATAACGTCAGCCCCGGCCACGGCCTCCTCCAGTGAAGGCGCAATTTTTACTCCCAGAGTGTCGAGATATGGCGGCAGCAGGGTGGCCGGGCCGGCCACGGTGACTTCCGAGCCCATTTTGGTAAAGCCGTGAATATTGGAGCGGGCCACCCGGGAATGCAGTATGTCGCCGACAATGGCAACCTTAAGGCCGTGCAGGCGGCCCTTGGCCTCCTTAACCGTGAGCATGTCCAGAAGCGCCTGGGTGGGATGCTCGTGGAGGCCGTCGCCCGCATTAATGACGCCACATTTCAGGCGCTTGGCCAGAAAATGGGGGGCGCCCGAGGCCTGATGCCGGATGATCAAAAGATCAGGGCGCATGGCCTCCAGGTTGGCCGCGGTGTCCGCCAGGGTCTCCCCCTTGACCGCGCTGGAGGCCGCGACCGTCAAACTGACGGTGTCGGCGCTAAGGCGCTTGGCCGCGATCTCAAAGGACATACGGGTGCGGGTGCTGGGCTCATAAAACAAAGTCACCACGGTTCTGCCTCTCAAAGTAGGCACCTTTTTAATGGAGCGGGTGGAGATCTCCTTCAGGATCGCGGCATTATCCAGGATGAGGGCAATCTCCTCCCGGGTAAGATCAGCTATGCCCAGCAAGTCCTTACGCCGTAGTTCCATAGGCGGTTTCCATCTCCGGTATCAATAAGTAAAAATCTTTTGGTCCCCCAAAACGACAAAAAAAAACCTCCTGGCCGGAAGGAGGTTTCACCAGATGCCATTTCTGGCCTGACGCATGGAAGGCAACCTTCGCATCGTCTTTTATGTATCATATTTAAAACCGCAAATTCAAGGGAGAATATCCGGAAATTTGTCGGGCCACCTTGACAAGCCCAAGCCTGAGCATTATCTGATTCTTAAAAAATATCAGTATCATATCCTTTTATGGAGGTGTCTTAAATATGGCCAGAGAATTGATGAAATGGGAACCGTTTCGCGAAGTCTCCCGGTTGCGCCGGGAAATCGACCGCTTGTGGGAAGACTTTTTCGGTCCGAGCCGGCGGGCCTTCGAGCCCATCACCGAAGCCTGGATGCCGGCGGTGGATGTCTCCGAAAGCGGGGACAAGGTGACCGTGAAGGCGGAAGTCCCTGGCATGGAAGCCAAAGACATCGAAATCTCCCTGGCAGGGGACACTCTTACCATTAAAGGTGAAAAGAAAGCCGAGCGGGAGGAAAAAGAAGAGAATTATCACCTGGTGGAACGGAGCTACGGCTCATTTATCCGTTCCATCCGGATGCCGGCGCCGGTGGACCCCGATAAGATTGAAGCAAAGTACAAGAATGGGGTGTTGACCATAACCTGCCCCAAGAAGGAGGAGGTCAAGCCCAAGGCCATCGAGGTTAAGACCGGCTAACGGTCGAATTCTGAGTTAATCTCATAGAAGGGGCGGGGCTTCCCGCCCCTGTTCGTTTACGGTTATTGAATTCATCAATCCCTGTTTCGCTTCCAAACCGCACCCATTCAGTCGGGTGGGAACTCTAGGGGTCTTTTTGACCAGAGAGGACAAAATCTGCTTCTCTGCTTGGTGTTTTCGGACCCGGATGCTAAAATTTAATGGTTGAAGCTCTCAACCGGAGAGAAGGGGTAAATTTCATGAACCAGGAATTGCAGGCCCTGATCGAGCAGGCCATCGCCCAGGAGGAGTTGTCCCACGCGTTTTACAAACGCATGGCCGAACTGGTCAGTCACCAGGAAACCAGGGAGACCTTTGAGTATCTGGCCCATGAGGAGCTGGACCACAAGGCCTTTCTCCAGAAGTGTCTGACACCCGCGGGATGCCCCTTGGCGGGCAAGGCCACGGACGCGAAACTGGCGGAAATAATGGCGGCGCCTGCCATTTCGGAAGACCTCGGCCCCAAGGAAGCGTTGATAGTGGCTATGAAACGGGAGGAGGGCTCTCACAACTTCTACAAACACTTAGCCAGCTTGCAGCCGCCGGGGGAAGCCAGAGATTTCCTGGAAAAGATGGCCGAGGTGGAATTGAGCCACAAAGAGAAAGTGGAATACCTCTACGATAACGCGGCCTTCCCTGAGGTGTGGTAGCGCCTAAAATGGGGCGGGGGTTTTTCATCGTCCTGGAAGGGATAGACGGGACCGGCAAAACCACCCAGGCCGGCCTTCTGGCTGAGGCCTTGCGGACCCGAGGCCACCAGGTGGTGTTGACCCGGGAGCCTTCGGACGGGCCTGCTGGCGAAAAAATCAGGAACTATCTCAAGGGACCCATTAGGTATTTGACCGCCGATCAAGAGCTGGCGTTATTTATGGCTGACCGGCGGGAGCACGTGGATGCCGTTATCCGGCCGGCCTTGGAGCAGGGGCGGGTCGTTATAAGCGACCGGTATTATTTTTCTTCCGCGGCCTACCAGGGGGCCCTGGGGCTGGACCCGCAATGGATAATGGCGGAGCACGAGAAGTTTAAGGCGCCGCGGCCTGATTTGGTATTTTTTTTCAGCCTCCCCCCCACAATGGCTCTGGCCCGGCAGGGGAACAAGGCAAGGCAGGTGAGCGAATCGCCGGCATATTTGGAGAAAGTGGCGGCTATTTACCGGACTTTTCAGGCGCCGCATATGCATCACCTGGATGCGGCCGAAGCGCCGCGGGAAATTCATGATAAGATATTGACGATTACTCTGAAGGCCTTGCAGGAATCAGGAAATTAGTGGAGGGCATTATGAGCATGTGGTTTTTCGACGAAGCCGGTGAGATGGAAGAATACAAGAGCGTCAAGAAAAAGTTCAGCAGCCTGGAGAAAGAATATCTGGAACTTCGGGTGATGTTGAAAAATAGCCAGGAGGCCCTCAGGGAAGATCCCCGGAGTGAGCGCTCTCAAGCCCGGGTAAGGCACCTGGAAAAACGTATCAGAAACCTGGAGGAGCAATACCCCTGGCTCACCTGGGAAACGCCCGTCGAGGTAGCCCTATTCACTCCGCCGCATGGCTGAGGCTGTCGTTAAAGGCCGCTGAGGCTATGGGCTTGGCAGCTAGGTCGGCGTGGCTCATGCCGTGATGCGCCGGAAGATTCTCGCCTGGGATTCAGTCTGAAGCGCTTGACAAACATGAGGCGGAGGGTTAAATAATAGCGATTCGGGCCGTTAACTCAGTCGGTAGAGTATCTGCCTTTTAAGCAGAGAGTCGTTGGTTCGAATCCAACACGGCCCACCACTAAAAAGACGTCCCCATCGTCTAGCCTGGTCCAGGACACCGGCCTTTCACGCCGGCAACACCGGTTCAAATCCGGTTGGGGACGCCACGATATTGCAACCTCTTGAATTTTCAAGAGGTTTTTTTCTTTGGCGCTTCCTCTGGCTTTAGGCTGGAATTCCTTTTCAGAATTTGATGATGATGGTTTCGGGACACTATTCGCAGGTTGACATGCTAGGTTTATGGTGTGTATAATTACACATGGACAGTCGGGAAATCATCCGTCGCTTGGAGGCGGACGGCTGGTATCCGGTGGGGCAACGCGGCTCTCATGTGCAATTCAAGCATCCGTCGAAGCCTGGTCGGGTGACGGTTCCCCACCCGGAAAAGGATATTCCCGCCAAGACGCTTAAGAGCATTGAACGGCAGTCGGGCGTCAGGTTCAGATAGGAGGAGGACATGCCCAATTACATCGCCGTAGTCCACAAGGAACCTGCCAGCGATTACGGGGTGTCGTTCCCCGACTTCCCCGGTTGCATCACCGCTGGTAAGACCATCGACGAGGCCAAGGACCTGGCCTATGAGGCGCTGCTCCTTCATGTGGAGGGCCTGTGGGAAGATGGGGAACAACTGCCTGCCCCCTCGAATCTGGAAGACATTATCGCCGATCCCGAGAATGCCGATGCCGTGGCCTTTCTGGTGGTTTCAGTGCCCGATGGCCAGGGGAAGGCGAAGAGAATCAATATTACCATGCCTGAGGAGACCCTGCGCCGGGTGGACGCGGCGGCGAAACGCCGGGGCTTGAGTCGTTCTTCTTTTCTTACCCGAGCCGCCCAGAAAGTCATAGAACAGGAAGGCCGCAATCCCGCGGCTTAAAGCTACCCCAAAAATGCGTTCGCCAAGGGGGGAGGGATACTTGCTTTATCCAGCGCGGTAAGGCAAAAGGTTCGAAAATCTTCTATGAAGGTACGCCAACTCAACCTCTTCTTTTTCTTCAAGATTTATCTATCTGGCCTAGTTGTCCCTGTTCAGGCCAATCCTGGGCGGGGATTTTTTCTTTTCTGCGCGGCCTCGTATTCTACCGGGGCGCCCCTCTCCAATAAAGCGGCTTCACCGGAACTGCCGGCAACTTTCTCGAAAACAGAGCCATTGTCCCGGCCTTTATGAACAAGCGGGAAAAGGTCCATCCGGCGACGGACCCGGCCTCCAAATAATTACCCCAAAGGGATTGAAGACGTAAGGAAATGATGGTATAAGATGAGCCTCTTGTTTTCGTCCTAATTCATTGCACCAGGAAAGAGGAAGTCAAATGGCTCAAGTTATTGATTTTGAAGAGCGAAAAAGAAAAATTAAGCAGGCACGAGAAGCAGAGATAAGGAAAAAACATATTCCAGCTCCGGATTTTCAGGAGTTTGTTATACATATGCTTAAAAAAATCAATGACCAGGCAAGTTTCGCTGTGAGCTATATATTGGAGCATTGTATCAGCCATAGAGTTGTAGACGAAACTGTAATAAAAATTCTACAGGAAAAAGGCGAGCCGGTTGAGGAAAGCCGATTATACGACCTACTGATGGAAAGGCTGAGAAAAGATTTATCTTTGAATGAATGGAGGCTTTTGAGGAAGTAGATTAGACGCTTTGAAGCCGAGTTCCCAAAACAGGGCCTTATTTTGCCAAGGCCAAGAGAACCGGAAGCAATATCGCCTGCGAATTTTTACAATCATCAAATCAAATCCTGGCGTGAGACGCCGAATTCACGTTAAGCGACCTAAAGCCGGTTAATCAGCAAAATTCGTTCGCCGCGGCCTTCCGCGGCCGGAAGGCCTCCTCCTTTTCCCGATCATGCTCTACAAGTCTCTTCAGGACATGGGATTTGGCCCGCCGCGGCCATTAAGGTAAATCAGCCCCCTTATTGGTCACCGATAAGGGCGTCATAGTAATCGTAAACCTCCTGGCGCCAGCCTGGATCTGAGAAGTCCGGCCAGTTGTCCCGGTCGAAACTTCTCACATCCTGCAAGCTCTCCTTCGGCACATTGAGGATAAAAGTCTTATCCTTGTCGGAGGGTGAAAGCCTATCCCAGGGGACCGCGAAAAGTTTTCCTCCCATTCCCAGCACGCCGCCGGAGCTAAGCACGGCATAAGCGACGCACCCGTCAACATCGATCATTATATCTTCGATGCTGCCGAGATTGTCTCCCGCCGGGTTTTCCACATTAAAATCCATGATGGTTGAAGCTGACAAGGTTTTCCTTGAGTGGCGCATAGCATTCTCCTTTGACTTGATTAATGCTTAAATAATCGGGGCGGCGCCGGATGCAAGTCTTCCCCTTGATTTCATCAGGTAAAAAGCGGTCTTATCTATAAGCGGAGACATGCCGCCCAAGCCCTTATGCAATGCCCCGTCTCCAAGAGATCAGATCTGCCAGTGCCTCCGGTGGCGGGACCAAGCCGGGGCGAAAAGCCTCCTCAAACTGCTTGCCCAAATCAATTCTGGTCTGCTATGATTCCAGGAGCCTAACTCATCCCTGGATAAAGACCGTGAAGAAAAAGAAAGTTACCCCGGAAAACGCGAGGCCCCGGCGATTCAGGCAATACGAGGCGCTGATCTTTATCACCGGTGCGGCAACCCTGTCGCTGGAGGTGCTGGCTTCGAGGATTATGACCCCTTATTTTGGCGTAAGTCTCTATATCTGGGCCGGCATCCTCTCCATCACCCTGATTTTTTTAGCGCTGGGCTATCAGTTGGGCGGGCAGGTTTCCCAACGGCGGGACAAGAGCGCCTTGCAGCTGACCTTGCTTGCCGCCCCTTTGTGGGCCGCGCTGTCCATTGTGTTGGCTGCGGCAGTTTACCCGATCGTATTTCCTTTTCTGGCCACCATAAATCTGATTATTGCCAGTTTCCTGGGCGGCACCATTCTACTGGCGCTGCCGCTGGTGGTTTTATCGGCCATGAACCCTTTGCTCATCGCGCTGGCCAGGGATGCCAGCCCGACAGGCGACGGCGGCGCGGGCAAGATTTTTTTTATAAGCACGGTGGGATCAGTGGCGGGGGTACTGCTTACCGCTTTCCTGGTGATTCCCTATCTGACCAACTTTCGCGCCTTGTTGTGGATGAGTCTGGGGTTGGGGTTAATAGTTGGCGTGCTGTCATCCCTCAATCAGGAGATTGCCGGAAGCCGTAAAAAGCGCCTGATTTGCGGTTGTCTGGTTATAGTCTTGTTGAGCGGCGGTTTACTGGCAGGGCAGCGCACTTACTTCAGATATCTCGCCGGCCTCAGCGACATCGGCAAAAATCTTGAGTTACTGGCGGAATACACCTCGGTTTTCGGCAATATTAAAGTCCTGGCGGTGCATCCGGAGGTGGAAGGCATAAAACCCGCACGCGCTTACTTGCAGGACGGCATTATTCAAAATATGGTGACCTCAGATGGCATAGTGGTGGATCACACCGCTTTTATAGTGCGGTTAATCGAAGCCTATGCTCCAGGGGCGCAAAACTCGCTGGTTCTGGGAATGGCAGCCAGCATGATACCGCGCAATCTCCAGCGTAAAGGGCATAAAGTTACAGCGGTGGAGATTAATCCCGACTCATTGCGCGCGGCTACGGAGTTTTTTGACTTCGATCCGCAGGGAATTGAAGTATATCTGGAAGACGCCCGGACCTTCGTGCGCCGCCACAAAAAGGCCTACGACCTTATAGTTGTGGATCTCTTCCAGGGTGATTGCACCCCGGACTACCTGATGACCGTCGAGTTTTTCGGGGAAGTGCACGCCTGTTTGCGGACCGGCGGCGTGGTGATCATCAACACCTATTTTGATCCGAACAATGAGACGGTCAACGAAACCATTCTGGCAACAGTCAGCGCGGCTTTCCCTTATGTCTTGGAATTGCGCTCACCCTCTTCTGAGGGTCTGGTAAGCAGCGCCTGCATGGTGGCGGCGGATTTCCCGCTGTCTCCCGAGGTGGCGATAAAACTGGCCGACAGCCAGCCGATGCCGCCGAAAGACTATAAAACTTTGAAAGCTGCCAGGCTGGTTAACCGGGAGATGCTAAAAGACGTGAAGCCGGTGAGCGACGACCACAATATTTTTTCCATCCTGTCCGCGGCCAGCCAGATTCGCTACCGCAGCCAATTCAACAAACTGCCGCCCAACCTGCTGGTTAATTAATTTACCCACGCATTTTGAATCAACTTTCCGTGACGCCCATCCGCTTTTGCCAGCCCGTGCGGCAAGTTCTGAAGCTGCCATGAAAAGGATTGGCGAACAGGTGTACTCACCTGCGCCATTTTAATGACAAGGCGGGATGCGCTTCGCTTTCCCGCCTTACGAATTCAGGATTTATGCCAAGTTGCCCTCCTAAATCCCAATTCACATCTTGTCGCCGAGGTTCCGTCAGGTATTCGGGTTGACGTCCGTCATGCGGCTGATGACGGAGTCCCGGGGAACGCTACATATGGCGGAGACCTGCTTCGGATCAAATCCCAGACAAAGGGCGAGGAGCTGGTTGTAATCAAAGACCGGGATTCTATATCGCTCTTCGCCAATCTGCTCATTAAGGGTATTCTGAACCCGCTCCATGTGCATCAGGCAGGTAATGCAGGAGACCGCGATGAAATCGGCCTTGGTTTCAGCAAGTATGGCATCGAACTTGGCTTTGGCGAATGCGACAGCCTGCTCCGGAGTGCTTTTCATGAAGCCGCCGGCGCCGCCGCAGCATTGCAGTTCACGGCTGTAGCCGTCCACCGCGGCGCCCAGCGCCTCCACCAGCCGCCGCAAGCCCTGCGGCGCCCGGGGGGATTCTTCAAAGCCCACGACTTCGCTCGGGAACAGGGTATGGCAGGGATATTGGACGACGCCATGGAGTCCCTTCAGACTTTTTTTGCGATGCGCGGCAATCTTCTCCGGGCCGATTTCCTTAAAGAGGACCTCCGACACGTGGCGCACCCTGGATTTACCCGTGACCTGGCGGCCGGCGGGCTCCAGCAGTTCGTTGACGCGCGTCAGTTTTTCGGCATCATGCAGCAGATGCTCCCGACCCATGCACAGGGAGCTGTAACAGGAGCCGCACTGGACGACGAAATCGCACCCCTTTTCCTCGGCAATGGAGAGGTTCCAGCCGCTGGTCGCCATCCAGGCCTCCTCATCCGCGGACGGAAAGGAGCCGAAGGCCGGACAGCAGACGTAATTGTCGGCATCCACCAGCTCAATGCCAAGAACAGGCATGGACGCCCTTATGGCCCGCTCCACATCAGGCCGGATGGCAGGGGTGTTACAGCCCGGGAAGAAACATAATTGCATCTCTTTTTCCTTCATATGCAAGAAGACGGCTCAAGCAGCGGCCCTTATCCGCCGAACATGTAGTCGTTTTCGCTGACTATCCGGGTCTTCATGAGCATTGCACGGAACAGTTCCAGTTGCTCCGGGTTGTTGGTTATGGTGTTCAATCGGGGCAAACCCAAAGACTCCCGCAGTTCCGTGTTCACGCCCACAGCCTGGGTATAACCCCGCTTGTAGATCTCGACGATGGCCGTGGGCACCCGGGTCTCATCGTTTCGGCACTGCCATTGCCGAATAAAGAGAATCATCTCAAAGGGCATGACATTCATGGGGCACATCTCTTCGCATCTTGAACAGGAGACGCAGGCCCATGGGGTGTCATCGTCGAGGAGTTCCTCCTCAAGTCCCAGGATCAGCTTGCGGGCCAGGTTTCTGACCAGAAGGGGCGGGTCTCCATGGGAGGCGGGACATCCGGATATGCAGGTGCTGCAGTTGAAACAATAGTGGAGATTGCCTGCACTGTAAACATCTTGCCACAGGTCTTTGACCGATACTTCTTGCAAGTCCATAGTCACCGCCTCTTATCACCCGGCCGACGCAAGCGGACGGTCCATAAGCTTGGCATCAATGGCGGCCATCAACTGCTTGTCGCCCCAGCCCCTGACCTCAGCCGCATTGTTCTGGCATTCAACCGCGCACAGGCCGCATGCCTGGCACGCGGCGGCATCAATATCAATACATTTGTCCGCCTCATTATAGGATCTGGCGCCGTACGGACAGATGTTGACGCATCTCCGGCAGCGCGCGCACAAGGCGTCTTTCACCATGGAAGTGACCGCGGCCGTGGGCAACTCCCTGCCGGACAAATAAGTATAAGCCTTCTGGGCCGCGGCTTCGGCCTGCAGAAGCACATTCTTCAAAGGCATCGGCGAGTGGGCCGTACCAGCAAGATAAATTCCCACTTTCTGAAATTCGATGGGGCGCCATTTGGAATCCGCTTCGGCCAAAAAGCCGTCCTCGGTCAAGGAAAGATTTAAGGCATCGGCAAGCCCCTGGTTCGACTCTCCCGGGTCCACGCCCGTGGAAAGGACCAGCAGGTCCGCGGGCAGCTCCATCTCTTCTTTCAGGACCGGGTCCGTAAACTTGACGACCGGCCGGCCCTCCGCCATCTCCACCCGAGGCTTGGCATCCGGGCTGTAATTCACGAAGATAATCCCGGCTGCCCGCGCCTTCGTATAGTACTGCTCGTAAAAGCCGTAGGTCATGACATCGCGGTAGAGAATAAAGACCCGGGCATCGGGATTTTTTTCTTTGATCTCCAGGGCATTGCCGATGGCCCCCAGGCAGCAGATGCGGCTGCAGTAACGGCGCCCCTCCTTCTGCCGCGAGCCCGCACACTGAATCATCACGACATTTTCGACTTCACTGACGTCAACGTTGCCGTCGGTTAATCCTCTCTTCAATTCCGCCTGGGTCAGCACCTTCTCCGAGGTCCCGTAGCCGTATTCGGTAGTGGCTCCTTCGCGCCCGCCTGTGGCAATGATCATCGCGCCATGGTGTAAGTACTTGTTTTCACCGTTATTTTTAAAACGCAACTGGGACTCAAAGCGGCCCAGGGTGCCGAGGCTTTTCTCAACTTCACAGTTCAGATGGACCGTTATGTGCTTGTGCGCGAGCACTTTCTGCCTCAAGTCCGCGGCCAGGGCCACCGGGGCCAGCCCGTCAATGGTATGTTCCACCCGGGTGCCGAGATAACCGCCCAGATGGCCTTCCTTTTCCACCAGATGCACCGGCACGCCCCGGTCGGCCAGGGACAGGGCGGCCGTCATGCCGCCGATACCGCCGCCGATCACCAGGGCGGTCTGATTGATGGGCAAGGTGTTCACCTGCAGGGCCGGTTTATACTTGAGGCTGTGGATATCTGCCTTGATTTCCCCCGCCGCCCGCAAGGTCCAGTCCGCGGCGGAAGGTTCGGCCATGCCTCGCCGGGCTACTCCGAACAGATCAAATATCTCCACCATGGCGGAGTTGAACCCAGCCTTTCGGGCGACATCCTTCAGCTTCCGCCGGTATATGAAAGGCTGGCAGGCCCCGATCAGCAAACGGTTGCAGGCTGTTTTGGCGAGGCTGTCAAGCAGGGCCGCCTCTCCGTCCGCCTTGCAGATGGAATCTATGACCTGGACCGCGCCCACTGACGGGTAGCGCGTTAGTTCGGCGCGGAAAAGCTCATAATCAAGTCCGGCTGCACCTGTCTTTTCCCCGCATCTGCAGAGGGCCACCGCCACCAGGGGCAGTTCCCGGGCCTTAGAGGCCGGCTCGGGGATATCCTCCTTCTTAACGGTGTCAACGCCCAAGGCAGTCAGAAATTTGGCTGCCTCCCCTGCCGCGGCAATGCCGCTGATTATGGCCTCGCTGATATCGGTGAGCCCCGTCAGGGAACCGCAGAGAAACAGGCCGGGTTTGCCGGCGACCCTCACCATGCCGGGCTGTTCTGTCGCAAGCAGGCCGCGCTCATCCAGCGGCGCCTTCAGCAAATCGGCCCATCTCCTGTGGGCCTCAAAAGGTATCTGGCCTGTTGACAGTACCACCAGATCGAAATCCTTCTCAAAGAACTCATTAGTCTCGGGATCGTGATAACGCATCATAAGACTGCCGTCCGGCTTGAGCATAACCCCCTGCACCCGGCAGCGGATAAGCTTGACCCCATGCTCCTCGACGGCCTTGTCCCGGTACTGTTGAAAGCCTTTGCCGAACGTTCGCATATCCATGTAAAAAATGGTGGCCTCAACTTCAGGTCCGCCTTTCTGTTTGGCCAGGACGGCCTCCTTGAGCGCGAACATGCAGCATATGGAGGAACAGTAGTCTCTATGCTGGCGCCTGTTCCGTGATCCCATGCATTGGATCCAGGCAATCTTTTTAGCCGGCCTGGCGTCGGACGGCCGCCTGATCGCGCCGCCCTGATACGTGCCGGAACTGCTCAGCACCCGCTCAAAGGCAAGGGAGGTGACCACATCCGGCGACACCGCGTAGGACCTGGCATCCTCGAAATCACGAGTATTATAGAGTTGCACCCCGGAAGCCAGGATGACGGCGTGAACCTCCCTGGTCTCCACTTCGTCCTGGGCATCCAGATTGATGGCACCGGTGGGACAGACCTTCAGGCATTCACCGCAGCGGGTGCAGGCCTGCTTGTCGATGAGCAGCATCCTCGGGTTATTGTGAGGCACCGCTTGGTAGACCGCCTTCCGCCTGGTCAGCCCGTGGTTGAACTCGTCCTCGACTTCGACGGGACAGACGTCGATGCACTTTCCCAATTCGTTGCAGATTGCCGGGTCGATGAAGCGGGCCCTCTTCCGCAGGTCCACCCGGTAATTCCCCCCGTTGCCCTGCACCGAGTCAATCCCTGTAAACGGCAGGATCTCGATGTTTTCATGGAACAGGCTTTTTCGCATGCAGTACTGCGAAGCATACTCGCGGCCCACCAGGGGCAGCATTCTGCACATGCCGCAATGGTCCGTCGGGAACTGGTAATCAAGTTTGGCCAGGATGCCCCCCATCTGCGGGGATTCATCGGTGAGTATTACCTTATAGCCTGATTCGGCCAACTCTATGGCCGCCTTGATCCCGGAAATGCCGGCGCCGACCACCAGGACTGTGCCTGTGGGCTTCTCTTCAGCCATAATGCCGCTCCTATTTGACCTGGCCGGTCACTTCAATCAGCTCATCCGTTGCGAAGCCGGCCATGGGCTGTTCTTCTTCCAGGGATCGTCCCGCCTGATAGTCGAATCGGGCCTGGGTCTTCTCGGCGCATGTCCTGAACAGCGGCATCAGGTCAAGGCCGTTCGGGCAGGCGCTGGTGCACTGGCCGCAGCCGACGCAGAAAAGGCTCATGTGGGTCAGGCGGGTCAGGTGGTAGAACATGGTGTCGGTGGGCATTTTCAGCATGCCGCTTTGTTCCGCCCACATCATGAACTGCTCGCCGGTGTGCCGGAAGGTGTCCGTGATGAAGACGCATTCCTTGCAATAGCAGACCGGGCAGGCAACCCGGCAGTTGTAGCAGTTGACGCAGCCGGCCAGTTTGTCTGCCAGAGCCTCGAAGCTGTTGACTTCAGCCCGGAATTCGGCAAACTTCTTATCCCTGGCCTCCAGGCGCGCCGCCGCCAGTTTCTTCACCGCCTCATTCCTGCCGGCAGGGGCCTCACTCGGCTTCATGCCCGATTTTTCCAGAGTCTGCCCGCCTTTTTCGGTTAGGGCTTCGATGAAGACGGCGCCGTTTCCCCCGCCTATGGCACACAGGCTTAAATCGGCATTGGCAGCCGTCGGGAATTCACATATCTTGCAGGCGCCGACGATATCGAAGTCCGGCCCGGAGGTCTTGCCGGCCAGGGCGTTCTCCAGGAAAGCCTCGGATGTGCCTCCCTGCTCCTGGAATTTGACGAAATCGGTATTTTCATAGCGGCCGAGACAATCCATGCCGATCAGCAGGACATCATCCAGATTCACCTGCTTCAGCTTGGCGAGTTCAACCACGGCTCGAATTTCACAGGGCCGCAGGACCATGGCAATGGTTCGTCCGGATGGCCGCGAGGTAAGTGAAGAGGCGATTTTTGCGCCGCTAACGGCCGCGACCGGGGCAAAAGGATCGACCCCGGCAGTATGTGAGGCAGAGGTTACGAGTGTCAGCCGGACCCATTTGTGGTTTTGAGCCATCGGCACAAGGACGCCATCAACCGCCCCATTTTCCAGCAGGCCTCGGAAAAACGCGGCAAGTTCCTTATTCAGTCCGCCTTTTTGAAAAGACAACTTTGCATATTCAGCCATTTTCTGCCATCTCCGTGCCTTATATCGCCATTTGGCCCATGTTCTTAAGGGGGCTCGGCCCGAGCTCTTTCAGTTTCGCCGTCATTTGCACTGCCACTTCCCTCAGCATGGTTCCCTCACTGGCGGCGATCCACCTGAGCCAGAAGCGCTCTTCGCCGATGCCGTACTGCTTCAGGACCTCGGTGAGGAGCGCCACCCGGCGCCGCGCCTTCAGATTGCCGTTGATGTAATGGCAGTCCCCGGGCCAGCAGCCGCCGATCAGGACGCCGTCCGCGCCGTTCAGGAAAGCCTTGATGACATACTTCGGATCCACCATGCCGCTGCACATAACCCTGATGATTTTGAGGTTGGGCGGGTAGGAAAGACGTGAAGTTCCGGCGAGGTCTGCGGCGGTGAAGGTGCACCAGTTGCAAAAAAACGCCACTATTTTGGGTTCAAACTCGCTCATGGTTAACTCCTCAGTTAAGTAAAAGGCCGTCTATTTCAGCAAAGATCTGTTTATCGGTAAAGTGTCTCACCTTGGCGGCGCCGCTCGGGCAAGCGCCGGAGCAGCTTCCGCAGCCTTTGCAGATGGCGCTGTTGACTTCGCTGACTCCGGCAAACTTGTTGAATTCAATGGCCGAATAGGAACAGAGCCCGAGACAAAGCTGGCAGCCGACGCAGATGTCAGGGTCGATACTGGATATCATGGGCGGGATCTCAACCTGACCCGCGGAGCTCAATGCCAGGCATTCCGCCGCGGCTCCCTTGGCCTGGGCCACCGTGTCCGGGATGTCCTTCGGCCCCTGGCAGGCCCCGGCCAGAAAGACGCCGCTCGTGGGGGTGGAGACGGGGGCCAGCTTCGGGTGTTGTTCCTGAAAGAATCCGTCCGGACCGATGCCTATGCCGAACTTCCGCATGACCTCCGGAGCATCCGGCCTGGCCTCCATGGCGGTGCAGAGAATGACCATGTCCACCTTGACTTCGATGAGGCGGTTGGAAAGCGTATCCTCTCCCTTAACGGTAAGAATGCCGTTCTCGTCCTCGGTGATGGAGCCGGCCTTGCCGCGGATCATCTTGACCCCTTCGGCCTGCACCTTTTTGTAGAATTCCTCGTAGCCCTTGCCGAAACAGCGCATGTCGATATAGAAGTTGTAGACCTCGGTGTCATGCCCGCATTTATCCTTCAGCAGGTGGGCGTACTTGAGGGCGTACATGCAGCAGGTGCGGGAGCAGTATTCATGGTAGTTTTTGTCGCGGCTGCCCACGCAATGGAGAATGGCCACGCTTTTCGGCGGGTCGGTGAACTTCAGGGGGTCTTTCAGATCGCGTTTGAGGAGTTTGCCGGCAGTCGGGCCGGTGGCGTTGGAAAGACGCTCGAATTCAATATTGGTGAAGACGTTCCGGTACTTGCCGTAGCCGTACTGAGTCATCCCGGCCGGGTTCATGGGATCAAAACCGGTGGCAATGATGATGGAGCCGACCTCGATGGTTTCCTGCGTATCAGTCATGTCGTGGTCAATGGCGCCGGCCTTGCACTCGTTGACACATAGTTTGCATTCGCAGCAGCTGCCGCAAAGCACGCAGCGGCCCGCCTCGGTCCTGGCCTGCTCCTCGCTGAAGCCCAGTTCGACTTCATTATAGTTGTGGATGCGCTCTGCCGCGGGCAAGACGGGCATCTTCGCCCGCGGCAGGCGCACGATATTTTTGGGAATCCCCCTCCAGTTGCTCCCGGTGGGCTTGCCGGGTCTTTTTTCCGCCAGTTCCTCTTCCAGCAGGTATTTTTCTATGGAAATAGCCGCCTGCTGTCCCGCGGCCACGGCTTCGACGGCGTTGGACGGACCGGTAAACAGGTCGCCGCCTGCGAAGATGCCCGGGAAGCTGGTCTGATAAGTCACCGGGTCCGCGGCGACTGTGCCCCAGGGGGTCATTTCGACGCCTTCGGTGCCTTCCAGGAATTTGGGGTTGACCTGTTGACCGATGGCCGGGATAACCATGTCGCAGTCAATTTCAAATTCGGAACCGGCCACCGGGACCGGCCGCCGCCTGCCGGATTCGTCGGGTTCGCCGAGCTCCATCCTGATGCAGCGGATGCCGCAAACCTTTCCATCTTCAGCCAGGATCTCAATCGGATTCACCAGCAGTTCGAGCTTGACGCCTTCTTCCTCCGCGGCCAGGATCTCACTTTTCACTGCCGGCATCTCCGCCCTGCTCCGGCGGTAGAGTATCATCACCTCGGAGGCGCCCTGCCTGATGGCTTCCCGGCTGGTGTCAATGGCCACGTCGCCGCCGCCGACCACCACTACCTTCCTGCCGGTCTTGACCGGCTGTTTGTAATTGAGCAGGTTCAGATAATCGATGCCGGGTATGACGCCTGCGGCATCCTCGTTCCGGATATTCAGCTTCACGCTTTTGGGCGCGCCGGTTGCCAAATAGATGGCCTTAAATCCCTCCTTGAAGAGTCCGCCGACCGGACGGTTCTTGCCGATGGAGACGTTCATCTGGAAATCCACGCCCAACTTCCTGATGTAGTTGACCTCCTGCTCCAGGATTGCAGGCGGCAGCCGGTAGTCAGGGATGCCGTAGCGCAGGACCCCTCCGGCTTGGGGCGCCTTTTCGAAAATCGTCGGATGGTACCCCTTTTTGGCCAGGAAATAGGCGGCGGAAAGCCCTGCCGGACCGGCACCGATGATGGCCACCTTTTCGGTGTCAGGCTTTTTCTCAATGGTCGGCACCGGCAAGGTGTCCCAATCAACCTGGTCCGCCGCGAAGCGTTTCAATTTGGAAATCGCCAGCGGGGCATCAACCTCCTGCCGTCGGCACTTGGTCTCACAGGGGGCGGGGCAGATGCGGCCAAGAGAGCCGGGAAGCGGCATTTTTTCCATGATCAGGTCGAGAGCCTCCCGGTACTTCCCCACTCTGATCAGGGCGACAAACCCCTGGATGTTGATGCCGGCCGGACAGGTCTGCACGCAGGGAGCCCGGTCTTTTTTATCAATGGCATAGCGCACCGGCACAGCCTGAGGGAAGGAGATATAGATGGCCTTGCGCATCTTGGTCCCGACATCCCATTCGTTGGGGGCCTCGATGGGGCAGACCTTGGCACAGTCGCCGCAACCGGTGCAGTTCGTCCTCACATAACGGGAGCGCTGGTTGACTTTGACTTTGAAGTTGCCCACAAAGCCGCTGACGCTCTCTACTTCCGTATTGGTCAGCAATTGAATATTCTTGTTCTGGCCGACAGCCACCATCTTCGGGGTGCCGATGCAGGCCGCACAGTCCAGGGTCGGGAAGGTCTTGTCATACTGGAGCATGTGACCCCCGACAGTGGGCTGCCGTTCCACCAGATAAACCTTGTTGCCGGAACTGGCGATATCCAGAGCCGCCTGCATGCCGGCGATGCCGCCGCCGACCACCAGGGTATTGGGATTGACCGAAAATTTGCTGGGGTAGAGGGCGCTTTGATGCGTGACCCGCATCAGACCGGCCCTGACCAGGACGATGGCCTTTGCCGTAGCCTCATCTTCGGTCTCTGAGACCCAGGAGCCGTGTTCACGAACACAGACCATATGAAAGCCGCGATAGGGATTCAACCCCGCCCTTTGGCAGGCGGCGCGGAAGGTTTTTTCATGCATGCGGGGCGAGCAGGAGGCCACCACCACCCGGGTCAGATTTTGATGCTTTATTTCCTTCTCAATGAGGTCCTGTCCCGGGTCCGAGCACATGAACAGATAATCCTTGGAGACTACGACGCCGGGGAAGGCGGCCGCATATTGCACCACCTCCTCCACTCTGACACGATAGGCGATGTTGATCCCACAGTGGCAGATGAAAAACCCGATCCGCTCAGACATGAAGCTCCTCCTGAGAAAACCCCAATAACGCCCCGCTGTCTTTCTTTCCGGTTTTTACCATGGCATCCGACAAATCAACCGACTGCAGAAGCAGCTCCGAGATATCCAGGACCTTCAGCCTGTCTCCGGCATTCATTCGGGTGATGGACTCGTTGAGCATGCGGATGCAGTAAGGGCAGGCCGTGGCGATCACTTCGGCCCCGGTCCCTATGGCCTCCTTGATCCGTATCCCTGCAAGGTTTTCTTTTCCGGCGCCGTTTTTCCAGGGCCCGCCGCTGCCGCCGCCGCAACAGAAGCTCCGTTCCCGGCTGTTCTGCATTTCAATCAGGGTCACCCCCGGGTTGGATTCCAGGATTCTGCGGGGGGCTTCGTAAACGGCAGAATGTCTGCCGAGGTAGCAGGGATCATGATAAGTAACTTTGAGGTCAAGTCTGTGGACGGGTCTGATGGAGCCCTTTTGGACGAGTTCACTCAGAAGCTCGGAAGAGTGAACAACAGCTACATTCTTCAAACCTTCATAAGTTCTTTGGAAGGAATTCAGACAGTGAGGGGAAAGGGTAAGGATTTTGGAAACCCCTGCCTCCAGAAACAGTTGGGTGTTCTTCCGGGCCAAGTCTGCGGCAACTTCCGCAGCTCCGATCTTTTCCGCCAAGTCGCCGCAACAATTCTCCCTTGTTCCCAGAGTTCCATAGGAAACGCCGGCATGTTCGAGCAGGCGCAGGAGAGCGAGGCCTGCATTTTGGCTGCCTTTGCCGTTATCGGTGTCGTAGGCCATGGCACAGCAGGTGAACAAGCAATACTCATGTTCTTTTGTGTAAGTTGGCAGGCTTGCGCCCTTGGCCCAATCCAGGCGATCTTCCCGTTTTCCTCCCCAAGGATTGCCGTCTTTCTGCAAATTCGCCACCGCGGCGTTAAAAAACACCGGCAGCAATCCCGCGTCCACGATCTGACGGCGGACGGATTTTACCAGCTCAGTCAAACCGATGCCCCGGGGACAGTGGGCGACGCAACTGTTGCAGGTGGCGCAGGTCCACGAGGCCTCATCCACAGAAACGTTGGTGGAAATGTCCAGGGAGATATCCCGGAGGATCTTCCGGGGACTGTAGCTCGTAACTTCCCCCCAGGGGCAAACCCCGGTGCAGGCGCCGCACTGCATGCAGCTCTGGAAGGTCTCATCCGCTTCCAGACGGATTGTCGCAAGGTCGGCCTGAGAGTCGCGCCGGGCCTTTGCCTTCAGGGTGGTCAGGAAGATGGCCAAAGGCCTGTACATCAGGTGGGAAAGCTTGCCGAAAGGCAGCATCAGGCAGAGCATGCCCACGCAGATGGCGACATGGATCACATAGATGCTGTAAGTCATAAGCGGCAAGCCGGCAAGCCGAAAGAGGTGCACCATGATGCCGGTCGTGGCAATGCTGATGATCAACACCAGGAAGAACACGTCCGTAAAATCCGAATACCGGTGAGGTTTGGCCTCTTTTTTGAACCAGCGGCTGTAAAGCATGCTTGTGGAGGCGACCATCAGGGCGATGGTGGCGTAGTAGCCCAACAGCCGGGTCCAATGCCAGACCGGCTGAACCATGTCGGTCTGGAAGGAGGAGAGATACCCCATAACGAGGATCTCCATCGACACCCAGCCGGAGAACAGGAAGAGATGCCTCCACCAGGCGCTGCCCGGACCTGTCCCACATTTCCCCCACCGTTTTTGGGTGAGGTAATTGATAAAGAACACGGGCGCCTGGGTCACATAAAGATAAAGGGGTATCTTTGTGCCTTTCATAATTCGGTAATGCATGTGGGCCGCATTGGAGAACAGCATCACAAACACGAATCCCATCATGATCCGGTCGCCGAGATGGACCCAATGAACCGGAGCGAAGGTGGTGAGTTCCACGCGGTCGGTAACGACCGGCCCGTGAAAGACCAGGAAAAGCAGGACAACGAACAGGGCAATGCCGAGAAAGGCGGCCAATTCAGTTTTGGGCGACGTATAAAACCGCCAGGCAAGCCCCGTCCAGTCGTACTGGGTTATCAGCCAGCGCCGGGTCGCCATCATGGTTTCGGCGGGCTCCGCGCCCCGAGGGCAGTCGGTGTTGCAGTCGCCGCAATAATAGCACAGCCAGGGTTCCGGAGATTCCAGCAGCTTGTCCCTCAGGCCGAGCTGAAGATAGCGGTAAATTCTGCGAGGAAAGGTGTTCTCTCCGGCTGACAAAGGACAAGCAGAGGCGCAGTTGCCGCATTGCATGCAGACTTCCATATCCCTGGCCCCAAGCCTTTTGAGCTCGCCGTACAAATCCGGACTGACGTTATTTTCCTTCACGATATTCACCTTGAAACCAAAGGGACGAGAAACCGTTTCAGGTCCCCCAAAAGCATATCCAATACCCTGTCCCGCACTGCGGGCAGTCAGTCCTGCGCCTGGCCTCTCTTAAAGAAAATCAAAGAGAGACTCTACCACTTGCGGCCCGGAGCCTCTGACGCGGGTCAAGGCGGCGGCCGGTAACCGAATGTCGAGAATATGGCTGATGTCCGCAGGCGTGTTTTTCTAGGGGGCAAAGTCAAATATCCCCAGGCCTGACCTTTTGCCGGCTCACCCGGGGAGCGGCCAGACGGGCCGCCGGAAAACATATTAATTGCCAAGCCTAAGCTGATTCTCCTTTTTCCCGGACATAAGGTCCGCCTCCGGCTTGCACTCAGGCGCACGCGAAGAGAGCCAACCTTTCCTTTCCAATCATCATGCCAGGTTAGACTGTTTTATAAGCATTTGTAATTAATGAAAAATTAAAATTGGAGCCCTTCCCTGACGAAAAAAAGGGAACAATATGACCCCATTTTCATCCGGCAATGGGGTTAAATTGTTCCCTAATTTTTAGCCGTCAGGGCGCTAGCGAGACGGTCCGTGACAGACCTGAGGACGGATCAGGCCCTTTCCGCCGCATCGCCGGCGGTCTTCGGCGGCACCAAGCCGAAGCGTTGGATCTTGCGGCGGAGGGTATTTTTGTCGATCCCAAGTTCGCGAGCGGTGGCCAGGCGGCGCCAGCCGTGGCGCTCCAGGGTTTCCAGGAGGAGTCGCTTCTCCCGCTCTTTCAAGCTCAGGCTGGAGGCCGCCGGGGACCCGCCGCCTTCGGTCCGGGGTTCGGGCTGAAAATGGTCAGGGAGGTGCTCCGGCAGGATGGGTCCCTGGGGACAAAGGATGAAGGCGTGTTCAATGGCGTTTTCCAACTCCCGGACGTTGCCGGGCCAGTCATGATGCATGAAAATGGCCAGGGTGTCGTGGCTCAGTCCGGTGATTCTCTTGTTCTGCAATTTATTGAAGCTGTCGATGAAATGCTCGGCCAGCAGCGGGATATCTTCCTTGCGCTCGGCCAGCCGCGGCAGCCGCAGTTTGACCACGTTGATGCGGTAATAGAGGTCCTTGCGGAAGCTGCCTGCGGCCACCCGCTGGTCCAGGTCCACATGGGTGGCGGTGACGATGCGCACGTCGGCCTTGACCGGGTTGGAGGCCCCGAGAGGGGTATAGGCCCGCTCCTCCAGGACGCGCAGCAGGCGCACCTGCAGGGCCGGGGAAATATCGCCGATTTCGTCCAGGAACAAAGTGCCGCCTTCGGCCATGGCGAAGCGGCCCTGGCGGTCCCGGCGGGCGTCGGTAAAGGCGCCGGCGGTGTGGCCGAAGAGTTCCGATTCCAGCAGGGTGTCGGGCAGCGCCCCACAATTCACCGCTACAAAAGGACCTTGGGCTCGGGGGCTGAGGTGGTGCAAAGCCCGGGCCACCAGTTCCTTGCCGGTGCCGCTTTCCCCTTGAATCAAAACGGTGCTGTCGGTGCGGGCGATGGCCGGCAGGAGATCGAAAACCTTCTGCATCAGGGGCGATTTGGAAATGATATCACCCAGGCGGTACTGGCGCTTCACTTGGCGGCGGAGCTCCTCCACCAGGCTCAGGTCCCGAAAGATTTGGACCCCGCCGATGACCTGGCCTTCCTTGTCCCTGAGAATGGCGGTGCTGACGCTGATGGGAATCTCCCGGCCATCGACCCGAAGAATCTCCACCGCGTCGCTGTCCACCGATTCGCCGGTCTCCAGGGTGAGTCCCAGGATGCAGGTGGTTTCGCAGATATTGGCCTGGAAGACCTCGCAGCAGGGCCTTCCCAGAGCTTCAGCCGCCGGGATGCCGGTGATCTCCTGTGCGGCCCGATTCATGAAGGTGATGCGCCAATCGGGGTCCACCGTGAACACCCCTTCGGCAATGCTGTCCAGAATGATGGCGTTTTGCTCCAAAAGAGCGGCCGGGGAAGGAGGTTTGCGACTCTGGCTCCGCCTTCTGCACCTGGCATGAGACCCCGTTTTGGCATTTACCCTTCCATGCATGACCTTTTCCATAAATATAAATTGCCTTATTTTAGTAAAAGATGGTTCGACCTTCAAGAGGAAGGGAGCTTAGCCGGGAGAGCCTGCTTCTTGGTCGGGGACATGCTTTCTCCGGAATGGGCGGAGAATTTTAATGCTTGTTATTCGGAAAATAAAAATGTATAGAAAAAACCATGGGGATGAAAAGCCGGCCGATTTTTCAGGCCATCATGGCCTGGGTTTTTCTCCTGACCGTGTCGGGCCAGCCCCTGGGCCTCTGCCACGGCGCGCCCAGTCCATGCTGCCAGGATAACCTAGTCGCCCCTCAATGCCAGGAGGTCCTGAGCGCGGTTCAGTGCCCAAGCCACGGACCTTGTGGCCAAGCCACCGGGAAATGTGAGTGTTGCGGCGCTCTCTTTCTGGCTGCCGAAAGACCCTTTCAGCAGAGTTTCCTAATTTTGCCATATCGCTTCTTTTGGACCCAGCCCATTTTAGAGCTTATCCCCCCCGGAATCTTCCACCCGCCCCGGTCTTAATTTTCCCTAGCAGTAATTTTCCCTAGCCAAAAAATCGATAACCAGGCGCGGCGGCATCCGGTGACACGCGCCGGCCCATTACCGGCCTTTCTCGGATGGCACCGGTGTTCCTGCCGCCCCCCACGCCAGAAGGAAATTTGCGATGAAGATGAAGTTAACACTGACAATATGCGGCACTTTTATTCTGGGCGCCCTGGCTCTTTCCGCAGCCGCAGCCGCTTATGCCTGCGGCGGCTCCATGGGCCACGGGCCCATGGACCACAGTTCCACGTGCCCGGGCGGCTTGGGCCATGGGCAGGGAGACTTTGGCCACATGACCCAAGGGCATCCGGGATCCGCCCCCGAAGAACTTGGCGAGCCGCCGCATGTTTCTGCGGCTCCGCAAGCCGAATGGTCGCCGAAGGCCGCCGACGTTCCCCCTGGACGGGGACAGGCGGCGGCCGCTCCTAAGCCGGGAACCACTCATGACCATCAACACGGACGCTAAGCGCTTCGGGCCGACAGATAAAAGGATTCATCCACGCATATGCCGGGGATGAACAATGGAGGAAAAAAATGAAAAGACCTTGGGTTGTAGCGCTGTTGTTTGGTGCGGCATGGTATTTACTCCTGGGGACGGCGGCTTGGGCGCAAATGTCCCTGGGCACTTACCGAACTATCGGCATGATGCAAGGGACAGGGCAAACCTCGAACTATGCCGGAGAGGACCGGCATAATCTGCAAAGGGGCGCTTATGCCGGTCGCCAGCGGAGCACGCAAAATCGCAACGGCAAAATCGGCATGGCCCAGGTGCACGCCACCGGACAGACGGCCAGTTATGCTGAAGGTGATGATGGTGATTGGCATATGGGCGCCGTTTATGCCGGTGGCCAGCGTTTCACCGACAATGGCGACGGCACGGTGACGGATAATTTGACCGGCCTGATCTGGATGAGAGACGCTGAGGCATTAGGCATGATGAACTGGTACGATGCCCTCGATGCGGCCGCCCACTTGCAGGATGGCCGATACGGCCTGATGGACGGTTCCAAGGCAGGAGACTGGCGTTTGCCCAATGTTAGGGAGTTGCAGAGCCTGATCGATTTCGGCGCAGAACATCCCGCCATGCCCGCGGATCATCCATTCGTCGGGGTGATGTCCCGATACTGGTCTTCAACCAGCTACGCCTCTTCTCCCGACCTTCACGCCTGGCCTGTACGTTTCGATGACGGCTTCATGGCTTATGACCATAAGAGCCAAGACTACTATGTGTGGTGTGTGCGCCGCGGCAAGTGATGCGGTTGCTTGAGTGATTTTGACGATCTCTGAGGGGGAGGGGCATTCCCTCCCCCTGCTTTAGCAGGTGCGGCTCGGATCACCGGCGCCGTCCCAGGCGGTTGCGCAGGGCCAGGATGAACAGGGCGGCTTGCGCCGGCAGCATGATGCGGCTGACGGCGCTCACTACATGGGCTCCCGCGGTCGCCGGGGCCGCCCAGGCAGGGCGCAATAAGGTAGCCTGCTCCAGGAGGAAAATCAGGGAGGAGCCAAAGCCGACCCTTTCTCCGGAAGCATTTTCCAATCCCAGGGAGGACATCAGGAGGCCCATGCCGCACAACAAGCCCAAGAGCCAGGCCAGGGCCCGGAGCGGCCGTTCTCCATAGCCGCTCAAAGCCCAATACATGTTGTACCAGGAAAGAGGGAAACGGCGGCGCCAGGGGTTGGCCCGGCGGTGCATCTCCAGTTCCCCGTAATGAAAATCCCCCGCCTGCTTCAAATCCCCCTCCTGTTCATAATTGAGTTTCAAATACCGGTAAAGCTTCTCTAACCCTGCGCAGATATCTTCATACCTGAACCCGTATTCGGGCCGTGATGACAAAGAGAAAAGATGCGGCCCTTCCTTTCTGTGCAAGAGCATTTCATCGAAAATGATCTGGCGGCCGTGGAGGACAGGCCAGCGCACGTTGTCAAACTGCAACCGGCGCACATCAGTGCCTAAAAATCTCGCCCGTTCCAGAGACTGGTCTTGGAAGATAAGACGCCCGCCGGGGCCGAATTTTACCTCCTGAAACAAAACCTCAAAAGGAGTTGGTGAGGAGCCGTTTACTTGCTGGAACAGGCCCACCTTATTAAAGACGGATCCGCGGAAATCAGCTTCCCCGAGAATTTCGGTCCTGACAAACTGAACCGGGCCGTCAAATTTTGTTTTGTTAAAGTCGGCGGCCTGAGAGAATTTGGCGTAGGAAAAGTCTGCCGGAGCAGCAAACTCGGCTTCGTGAAAATCAGCCCATCCGGCGAAATGAGCTCTTTGAAAATTTGCCGCTTCTTTAAAATGTTGCTGAGCAAAGGAGACCGGGCCGGGGAAGAAGACCTCACGGAAATCAAAATCCTGCCGCGCCAGTTTGTCTTTGAGGGTTTTCTCGAAGAGAAGACTATCCTTCTCCGTTTTCAGGGAATGCAGGATGCACAACCCCTCCGGGTCAGCCTCCCATGAGTCGTCTTCGCAATGGCGCCCCTCCCAGGAATATTTCAGCCAGCTTTTACAGGTAGACATCAGCCAAATTCCAAAATGAGCCTCAAAAGGAATGAACCGAATTTTTGGTTTCTTAACCCCAGCGCATGTTTTGATATTTCGGAGTCTAAGGCTGCTTGGGCACTTCCACGATAAAAACGGCTCCGGCTCCGGGTTTGCTCCAGGCCAGGAGGCGCCCGCCGGCTTTTTCCAGGAGGTGAATACTCACTTTCAACCCAAGATGCGAGCTTTCCGCCTCCCGCCGCGCCGGCGGGACTTGGAGAAGGCTTTTCAATGTTTCCAATTCGAGGCCCGGGCCGTTGTCTTTAATTTCCACCCGCACCCGATCATCTGAGTCACTGACCTTTATCTGAACCAAGTCGCCGTACCTCAGGGCATTGCTCAAGATATTTTGTAATATGACCTCCATGGTGTAAGGCTCAAAAGGAAACACCAAACTGCCCCGGCATTTCTCAAAAGGCTGGCCGTCGATTTCCACCTTGATCTCTTTCTCCCGAAACCGCATGCCCAGAAGGTCCTCGATGCTGTGGATCAGCAAAGGGTATAAGTCCCTGGGGGTCCTGACCATGGTATCGCTGGTGAGGGCTTTCAGAAACAGGAGTTCCTGCCCCAGGACGTGGGTGAGGCGCTGGGAGGCCTCTTCCAGGGTTGCTGCATTCCGGGCCAACGGCTCATACTCCTTTCCGAAACGGTTGTATGTGGGGCAGTCCGCTTCGGCGCAACGGCGAAATTCTTCCTCCAGGACGGCCAATTTGCGCCGGATGCGGCCGGAGAACCCGTGTATGCCTATGGCCAGATTCTTGTAATGATGTCTTAGCGTGGCGACCTGAAATTCAAATTCCTGGTGCAGGGTGTCCAGGCGCAGGCGATTTTGCCTCACCAGTTGGAAAATCCGGCCCACCAGAGCCCCGACAAGTCCTCCCAGCACGACATAAGGTATAATCATGGGCCACATGTGCAGGTGAAAGCTATGGATGAGGGACCCCCAGACGTCCAGGGAAGCATTGCCATAAACATACTCATGAAGATTGTAAACCACCATGGCCAGGGGATGGCCCGTCAGCACGCCCAGACCCACTCCTGCCAAAAGACCTATCCAGGGGTAGGTCCAGGTTCTCTCCGTTTGGCTCGGCACTTCCAAGACGACGGGTTCCATGCGGTCAGGCATTTTATTCCTTTCTCGAATTTTCTCAGCGGTTCTTTTCCATCCGCCATATCCTCATCTGCCGCTCATAATCAGTCTCAGGATTTTGCCAAGTCAATTCCTGCCAATGAATTTGGTTTTCGCGGCGAATTTCCCTGACTTCGTAACTTGGGGCACAGCCCATAATCAAGCCGATAATAATCAAGGCTGACCCCAGCCATGGTTGTCGCATTTTCATCATGTCATGTTACCTCCCCGTCTTACGCTGAAAATAACGGAGACCGGACGTCTGCCGGGTCGGCGCATCTTCCACTTGGTTATTTCCGGCACGGCGGCGGCGATCAGTGTAAGAACAAGAAGGTTCCGGGATTGCCGGAGAAAAATGGCGAAGAAGGATGTTTTCTCAGGAACCGCCAGGTCACTCGCACTGCCGCGGTCAAGATGTTCCCGCGCCTGGACTTGGCACAAAGTCCGGGTTCGGCGCCCAGGAGCTCCATTACCTGGACGCCGGTGAACTGCTGCTTTCCTGCGCCATATGCGCCTCACCGGCTGGCTTGGGTTTTAATGCTAATCATTTTTTTGACAGGGTGCAAGTGCACTAGCTTGTGCACTCCCGGAAGAAGGCAGATTTTTACAGTTTAAAGATATGCGAATCAGAATAACTTAGGTGGAAACGGCAAAAGACAAGCCCGATGAGTAAAAGATTGACGCTTCGGTGAAGCAAGCTGAAAACCGGGAGCCTACCCGGCCGCCAACAGCAGCGAGTCGCTTGTCTGCCGCCTTTGACGGCAGAGGCGCAGCGCATCCCGGAACGCCAAAGCCACGCGCTCAATGTCGGCCTTTGACAGCGCAGCATAATTGGGCAGGGTGATCAGACGGTCCGCCACCGATTCGGAAACAGGACAGCCGCCTTGGTAGCCCAGTTTCCGGCTGTGCTCAATCACATCGGAGTATAGCTGAGAGGTGTCCACTCCTCGCGCCAGCATTGCCGCCCTGATCTTGGCGCGCTCCTCAGCATCGGCCACGAGCACCGGGAATATGTGGTAATTGTATTCGGCCCCCGGCCATTCCGCTGGCAGGACGACATTTTCCAAGTCCTGCAGCAGGGAAAGCAGGTACAAACTGTTCTGGCGCTGGCTGGCGACGCGCCGGCGGAACCGCGCCGCCTGCCGGACGGCCACCGCCGCATGATGCCGCTGAATCCCGTGGTGGTTCAGCTCAGGCTCCAGGATCGCTTTTTTTTCTGCCCAACCCCGGTTCGGCACCCCAATAATGCCGTATAGACGCCTTCTGAAAGTGATCGTCTTTGCCGCTTGAAGCGCCAGATTTCTCCATTCGCTGAACGCGGACCAGCGCTGCAGCGATTTGGCTTCGGCAGCCACCTGCGCGGCGACCTCGGCGTCACGCACAACCAGCAGGCCTCCTCCACCCGCGGGCCAGTATTTCGTGGACCCGAAGCTGTGGAAGCTGGCGATGCCGAATGAACCCAGTTCCTGATTATCCAGCCGCGACAGCGGGGCGTGAACCGTGTCCTCAATCAGCGGAACCTGACCGGCAGCCTGGCAAATAGCCCTGATATCGGCCACATTGCCGAACAGATGAACGGCAATGACTGCGGAGAACCTGCCGGCGGCGGCTGCCAAAGAGGCCGGAGCCATGGTGATGGAGCTTTCGCTGACGTCGATGAACACAGGACGATAGCCGGCTTTCACCACAGCCGTAGAGACGGAAAGGTCATTATACAGGGGTATGGCCACGCCGCTTCCAGGCGGCAGCCTCAACGCCTTCAAGACCAGCCATAATGCTTGTCGCCCGCTGCCGGCCCAAAATTTTTCGCCTGCGCCGAACAGCGCATCGAAAGGAGCCGGGGAGACGATCCGCCTCCGACAGAGCGCTCCCAATGCCGCCACGAAATCGCCGGGGGAATAAGGCAGCGCGAACCGCGGAATGATATCCAATTTCAGCATGAGAAATCCTTATCTGGGATGCAGGCGCCGGATTACGGCGTGCCAGGCAAAAGTTGAGCTAACGTGGTCTTCGTATTCTACTTCCACGCCAGAACCCTTTTACGTTCGCGTAAGAAAACCTTCCAAGTGAACAACCTATAGCCCCGCACCTTTTCATGGGTTGCCTGGACCATATTGAAGTGACCTGAATTTAATCACGATCAATTGTTGCGGCGGTAAAAATCCGGTCTGGTGTCCGACCGGAGAAGTCCGGCGGGCACGAGTTTCATTACGCGCGGTACATGATGCACCCGAAAGGCGCCAGTTATGAGGTTTGGTTGGGCAATTACCTGAAAAGGATTACAAGGCCAATAATGAATTTAAAATAATTCAAAGCCGGAGAAAAAAACAAGGAATGAAAGTACCATTTTCGGGTAGAGAAAAATACCTTGGCTTTGTTTCCATTGATTTGCTCTTCCTGGAGCTTATGTTTTTAGAGAGCAGCTTTCTCTTGCTTTTTGGTCAAAAAGATCGTCCAGCTTAAAGGTTGTCCTACACCAAGCGCTATGAGCAGGAACAGCCATAAAATGTCAGCAGTATTTGCCAAGGAGGCTTTTATGTCTCGGGATACGTGTCAAACGCGCCGCAGTTTAATTGCCGCCGGTGCAGCGGGTGTCGGTCTCCTGCTGGTGGAGCCGGTGCGTTTTGCTCTGGCCGCGTCAAAGGAAGAAAAAACAAGAGAAGGGATAGGCCCGGTTGAAGACCTTATGCGGGAGCACGGAGTTTTGCGCCGCGTATTGCTTATTTATGATGAAGTGATTCGGCGCCTCGATGCAGGCAAAGACCTGCCGCCGGGGGTGGTGGCGGACGCGGCCGGTGTGATCCGGCGTTTTGTGGAAGATTACCACGAAAAGAATGAAGAACAGGAAATCTTCCCCAGGTTAGAAAAAGCCGGGAAATTGGTTGAACTGGTGAAGGTGCTTTATGCACAGCACCGCGCCAGCCGGGGCCTCACGGAAGTGGTCTTGACGTCTTCGACTCCGGCCGCCTTGGCAAATGCCGAATCCCGACGTCGGCTGGGTGAGGCCTTGCGCCGATTCACCAGGATATACCGACCTCACGCGGCCCGCGAGGATACCGTGCTTTTCCCGGCCTTCCGTTCCCTGGTGTCTCCTAAGGAATTCGCGGCACTGGGAGAAAAATTTGAGAATAAGGAACACGAACTGTTTGGCGAAGAAGGCTTTGAAAAGATGGTTAATCAAGTGGCCGGGTTGGAAAAGAAGCTCGGCATCTATGATCTTTCCCAGTTTACTTCAACACTGTAAAGTCAAAATGTTTGAATAACCAAGCAAGCTGCAAAGGCTATCCAGGGGGAATCGGCTTCCCCCTCCGTTTATGCTGTTCAGTTTTCCATAATGTCCAGGCATAGAGGCCCAGGTTCACGCTCAGCACCAGAAAGCCAAGAAAGATCTGCAAGTTGCGTGTGAGGGCAGCGGGATACAATAGTGGAAGGACATAATACTCGATGAAGTCGGTTCGATAAGCAAGCCCCCCACCTTTCTCCCGCAGCCAGATTTCAAGAGGAGTGAGCGGGCACACCCAGCCGGCAAGTTCGGCGAGCGCCCCCCATAAGAAGGCCGGTATATGGATCCAGGCCAAGCTGCGCCACTTGAGCACCAGGACCCCTCCGAAGATTACGAAGAGAACAAAAGCAAAGTGGGCTATTATGACGAAATTCGCCAGGGTTTGATATATCATCCCGGTCATCCCACGTCTGGTCTTAACCGGCTGCATGAGGCCCGGAAGAGCGAGTTTGCCCGGCTGGATACGGGAGAGGGAAGCGGCTCTTGGGCTGCCCCTGGGGAGGAATCCGTTTGCAGCGATGATGCAACTTTGGCTATCTAACGGCCAAAGAAAAAGCGTAATCTTAATGATTACGCTTGGTTAAGCAATCATGGTGCCGAAGGCGGGATTTGAACCCGCACGGGTCTCCCCACCACCCCCTCAAGATGGCGTGTCTACCAGGTTCCACCACTTCGGCATAGGAGCGCTCATTTGGATGGGGCCGGCGCAGCCGGAGCCGGGGCGGGAGCCGCCGGTTGTTGCGGGGCTGCCGGCTTTTCCGGAGCGGCGGGCGCAGTCTGCTGGGCCGCCGGTCTTCGGCCTGCGTCCCGCATAATGGACGTCTCTTTCTGCTTGGTGAAAAAGGTCAGAGCCAGAGACGTGCACATAAACAAAATCGCCGCGGCGGCTGTGAGTTTGGCCAAAAACGGGGCGGCGCCGGTGCTGCCGAATACCGTCTGGCTGGAGCCCCCGAAGGCCGCGCCGATGCCGGCCCCTTTGCCGTGCTGGAGGAGCACGATAAAAATCAGGGCAAGACAGACGATAATGTGTACTATGATAACTGCGGTAGCCATAACATTATAAATATAAATTAGTGATCAGAGGTAAGCAAGGGTTTTTCGCCTGCAATCCGGGCAAGCTCCATCTGAAAACTGATGCCTTTCAAAGGCCTGATAGCCGCCGCTCAGCCGGCGGCGTTGATGATTCCCAAAAAAGACGCGGCTTTCAAGGAGGCGCCGCCCACCAGGGCGCCGTTGATGTCGGGTTGCCCCATGAGTTCCCCGGCATTATCCGGGGTGACGCTGCCGCCGTAAAGGATGCGCAGGTCGGCCGCGCCGGCCACCTCCGGCAGCAGGCCCCGGATGAGCTTATGCACCTCCTGGGCCTGGTCCGGGGTCGCGGTTTTGCCGGTGCCGATGGCCCATACGGGCTCATAGGCGATCACCAGGCGCTCGCCCTGCCCGGGGGCGAGGGCGGCCAAGCCCTGGCGGATTTGTTTTTCAACAACGGCAAAGGTGCGGCCCTGCTCCCGCTGCTCCAAGGTCTCCCCGACACAGACAATGGGAAAAAGGCCGGCTTCCAGGGCCGCCTTGACCTTGCGGTTTACGGTCTCGTCGGTCTCACCGAAATACTGGCGCCGCTCGGAATGGCCGATAATGACGTAGTGGCAGCCCACATCGGTCAGCATGAGCGGCGAAATGGCTCCGGTATAGGCTCCCTGCTTTTCCCAAAAGACCTCCTGGGCCGCAAGTTTTATGGGCGAGCCGGCGATTTCATCAGCCACCGCGGCCAAGGCCGTGTAGGGCGGCGCCACGGCCACTTCCACACCCCGGGAAGGGCTCAGACCCTGGCGGATCTCCCTGGCCAGGGCCCGCGCTTCAGGCACGGTTTTATTCATTTTCCAGTTTCCGGCGATCAGGGGAGTCAATGCCTTGGTCATGATTTCTTCCTGCTGGCCCAGTTTTCCAGGGCCTCGATGCCCGGCAGCTTTTTCCCTTCGAGAAGTTCGATAAACGCGCCGCCGCCGGTGGAGACATAGGAAAATTTCTGAAATTCTCCGGCCTTATGCAAAGCGACGTCGGTGTCGCCGCCGCCGACGATGGTCAAGGCGTACATATCCGCCACCTTGTGCACCATGGCCATGGTGCCCCGGCTGAAAGCATCATATTCAAAGGCCCCCATGGGGCCGTTCCAGACAATGGTCTTGGCGTTTTGCAGGGCTTCGCCGAACAAGGTCACCGTAGCCGGGCCGATGTCTGCAATGACCCAATAATCAGGCACTTCCTGCACCGGGCATATCTTGGTTTCGGCCCGTGGATCCAAGCGGTCCGCGACCACCACATCAACGGGCAGGTAAAACTTCACCCCTTTTTTCAACGCCTCGGACATGAGTTCCTTGGCAGTATCGATAAGACTGTCGTCCACCAGGGATTTGCCCACGCTGTAGCCTTGGGCCTTGAGAAAGGTGTTGGCCATGGCCCCGCCGATGATGAGCTTGTCCACGTGCTTCATCAGGTTGACCAGGGCGCCCAGTTTGCTGGAGATCTTCGCTCCGCCGATGAGCGCGGCCAACGGCCGGGCCGGGTCCTCCATGGACTTGTGGAAGTAGAGCACTTCGTCCCGCATCAGAAAGCCCGCCACACAAACCGGCGCATAGCGGGTCACGGCATCCACCGAGGCATGGGCCCGGTGCGCCACGGCAAAGGCGTCGTTCACGTAAACGTCAATGCCTTTCATCAATTCCTTGGCGAATTCCGGGTCGTTTTTGGTTTCACCGGGGTGAAAGCGAAGGTTTTCCAGGAGAATAACATCCCTGGCCTTCATCCCCTTTTTCAGTTTATCGACTTCGGGGCCCACTACGTCCGGCGCCAGCTTGACTTTGCGGTGCAGCCGGTAAGCCAGGCGGCGGGCTACAGGGGCCATGGAGAATTCCTCCACCCGCTTGCCTTCGGGCCGCCCCAGGTGAGAGGCGATGATCACTTTGGCTCCCTCTTCCAGGCAGTAGTTCAGGGTGGGCAGGACAGCCCGGATACGGGTGTCGTCGGTGATGTTGCGGTGACGGTCCAGAGGCACATTGAAGTCCACCCGGATGAACAGGGTCTTTCCTTTGATATCCACTTCATTAATGTATTTCAAAGGGACCTCCTTTAAAGGCGGTTTTCAGTTTCCAGTTTCCGGTTTTCGATGGAAAAACAGACAAAATCAGCGATACCTCAGTGATGTTCAATATCAGGAAGAACCGCGCCCGCGTTCAGAGCATTCGGGCGAGATACACCGCCAGGTCCACCATGCGGTGGGAAAAGCCCATTTCATTGTCATACCATGCCATGACTTTGACCAGGTTGCCGCCCATGACATTGGTCAACTCCGCATCTACAGTGGCTGAATAGAAGGTGCTGTTGTAATCAATGGAGACCAGGGGCTCATTGGAGACGGCCAGGATGCCTTTCAAGTCACCCGCGGCCGCGGCCGCGAAGGCCTGGTTAACTTCGTCTATGGAGGTCGATTTTTTAACCAGCGCGGTAAAATCGATGATGGAGACATTGGGGGTGGGGACCCTGACCGCGACGCCGTCAAGGCGCCCTTTGAGCTCCGGAATTACCTCCGTCACGGCCCGGGCCGCGCCGGTGGAAGTGGGGACCATGGACATGGCCGCAGCCCGGGCCCGCCTGAGGTCGCTGTGAGAGCCGTCCAGCAGGCGCTGGTCCATGGTATAGGAGTGGGTGGTGGTCATAAGCCCGTGCTCGATGCCGAAGTTCTGGTGGAGAACTTTAACAACCGGGGCCAGACAGTTGGTGGTGCAGGAGGCGTTGGAGATCACGTCGTGTTTGGCCGGGTCATACAGGTGGTGATTGACGCCCATGACAAAGGTGCCGTCCAATTTCTTGCCGGGGGCGGAAAGCACCACTTTTTTGGCCCCGGCCCGGATATGCCCCTCCACGCTGGCCTTGTCCCGAAACGCGCCGGTGGACTCCAGGACCACCTGAATGCCGAACTCACGCCAGGGGAGTTTTTCCGGGAGGTCGTCCACCCGGAGAAGATGTATCTCCTTGCCGGCCACTACCAGGTTTTCGTTTTTGACTTCCACGCTGAGAGGAAAGGTCCCGTGTACGGAATCATATTTCAGCAGATGAGCATGGATCTCGGCAGGGGCGCGGCTGTTGATGGCCACCAGCTCCACGTCGATATCCTGGGTGAATATGATGCGGGCCAGGCACCGCCCGATGCGCCCGAAACCATTGATCGCCACTTTAACGGGCATTTGACCTCCTTGCTTCCGCCTCAATGCCAAAGCAGTTTATTGACCATTGTTTACACAAGTTTATGTTAATCGTATATATTTAGAGCGTCAACGGTTTTATCCGGGGGCGGGGGCTTTTCCCTTTCCGGTTTTTTTATCAGGAATTTTGTATTGGCGCAGAAGCTTAAGCCTTAGTATTGCGTATTTAGCAATTTCATATTTTAATATAAAAATTTTAACTTTCTGAATCAGAAAACCGAAAATCTTTTGAAATGATCGCTTTTTTACGGTTACTCGGTCAGGGCGTTCTTGAGTTCCTGCAAGGCGTCGGCCATGTGACGCTGTTCCTTTTGGAGGGGCTGTATCTGGCCTTTGTGCCTCCGTTTCGGTTCCGGCGCATTTTGCGGGAAGTCTTTTTCATCGGCTTCAAATCCAGCGTCATCATTCTGCTCACGGCCTCCTTCACCGGCATGGTCTTGGGATTGCAGGGCTACTACACCTTGAAGCAGTACGGCTCCGAAAGCGCCTTGGGCTCCGCGGTGGCTTTAAGCCTCATCCGGGAACTAGGGCCGGTGCTTACCGCGCTTATGGTCTCCGGCCGCGCCGGCTCGGCCATCACTGCGGAAGTGGGCATAATGCGCATCACCGAACAACTGGACGCGCTGGATACCATGGCGGTAAACCCCATGCAGTACGTCATTATGCCCAAGCTGCTGGCCGGGCTTATTTCAGTGCCGCTGCTCACCGCCATGTTCGACGTTGTCGGCATCCTGGGAGGCTATGCGGTGGGGGTGATGATTTTGGGAGTCAGTTCAGGGGCCTACTTCTCCGGCATGGTGCAAAGCGTGGTTCCTCTGGACATCAACGGCGGCATCGTTAAATCCATAGTTTTTGGCCTCCTCATCATCCTGGTGGCTTGTTATAAGGGCTATTACACCGGGCGGGGGGCCGAAGGTGTCAGCAAGGCCACCACGGAAACCGTGGTGACCTCCGCGGTATTGGTCCTGGCCTGGGACTACATTCTCACGTCTTTTTTCATGTAGCCATGATCAAGCTTATCAAGGTTACCCGCAGCTTCAATGGTCAAAGAGTGCTGGACGGAGTCGACCTCGAAGTGCCCAAAGGCAAAATCACCGTAATTATGGGCAAAAGCGGAGCCGGCAAGAGCGTTCTGCTGAAGCATATCGCCGGCCTGATCAAACCTGATTCCGGCCAGATCATCATCGACGGCTTTGATATCACCCAAGCCACAGGGCGGGAATTGCAGGAATTCAAGAAACGTTTCGGCATTCTGTTTCAAGGCGGGGCCTTGTTCGACTCCCTTACCGTCTTTGAGAATGTGGCTTTTCCTCTGAGGGAAAAAACCCGCCTCAGCGAAGAGGAAATTAGGAAAAGGGTCAGGGAGCGTCTGGACCAGGTTGCCCTGCCGCCGGAAGTGGAGGAAAAATTTCCTGACGAGTTGAGCGGCGGTATGAAAAAAAGGGTGGCCTTGGCCCGGGCCCTGATTCAGGAGCCGGCCATTCTCCTTTTCGACGAGCCGGTCACGGGTCTTGACCCGCCTATGACCAACACCGTTTTTCATCTCATCAGCAAGACTCACGAGGAAATCGGTTACACCGGCGTGGTGGTGAGCCATGATATTCCGGAGGTGTTTCAAATAGCCGATCAGGTAGCCATGCTGCATCGCGGCCGCATCATTGCGGTCGGCACTCCTGAGGAAATTCAGCGCTTCCCCGACCCCGTGGTGCAAGATTTTATCCATGGCGAGATAGACTATATGGAGGCGTAAGGGCTTTCAATTAAGGAAGACTCTACTCAAGCAAGAGCACTGACATGAAAAAGGCTAACATGGAAATCGGCGTGGGGATCTTTGTCCTGGTGGGCATTGCCTGCCTCACCTATCTGGCGGTCCATCTGGGAGCCTGGGATATGCTGGGACGGGGCTATAAGGTATACGCCTACTTCGATAATATCTCCGGGCTCAAAGAGGGCTCTGCGGTGGAGGTCGCCGGGGTTGAAGTGGGCAAGGTGGAAAGGATCCAGGTGACGGATGATTACCGGGCCAAGCTGACCATGACCATTCAAAAGGATATCGTCTTGCACGAGGATGCCATCGCCTCTGTCCGCACCAAAGGCATCATCGGCGATAAATTTGTGAAGATCTCCCCCGGCTACGGAGAAAACAAAATTGCCCCTGGAGGAGTAATCAGGGAAACCGAGTCAGTCATCGAATTGGAGGAGCTCGTCAGCAAATTCGTGCACGGCCAGATTTAGCAGGCTGGATCATTTGAGCCTGTAATGGGCGAGGTTGCTCTTTGCCACAAGACAACAATCTAATTTTTCGTGGCCAAAGGCAGTCAAACCAGCAGCCATTGACTTTCCGGTTTAAAACCTTATTTGGATAAACAGGGGAAAATTTCAGGCTGAACTCAGCCTGAGATTTTATCTGACATGCCACAAGGAGCTTTTTATGCAACGAACCGTCAGGGCAGTCCTTATAATGCTTTGTCTATCACTGATTTGGGCTGCGGGCGAGGCCAGGGCCGGCGCGCCCACTGAAGCTGTCAGGAGCATCGTGGACGAAGTAGTGCGGATTCTCAGCAATGCCAACCTTGAGAACCCTTCTGAGCGGCGCCAGGTGCGCCGGCGGGTGAAAGCGGTGGTGGACCGCCGCTTTGATTACGCTGAAATGGCCCAACGCAGTTTGGGCCCTACCTGGAATAAACTGAGCGCCTCCCAGCGTCAGGAGTTCACGGAGTTGTTCGCGGAATTGTTGGAAGCTTCCTATTCCGACAAAATCGAAAAATACTCAGGGGAGACCGTCAGCTA
This sequence comes from Deltaproteobacteria bacterium, assembly GCA_030018495.1. Classification (GTDB taxonomy): domain Bacteria; phylum Desulfobacterota; class Desulfobaccia; order Desulfobaccales; family 0-14-0-80-60-11; genus DTHB01. Next base: position 53,330 of record JASEFS010000005.1, read on the forward strand.
TGTGGGCGAAAACCAGGACGGCAAATACGCCGAAGTCCGCACCATGCTGGTCCGCCGCAATGACCGTATCCCGATAAATTACAAGCTCATCGATAAGTCCAACTGGGTAATCTATGATGTGGTGATTGAAGGGGTGAGTCAGGTGAACAATTACCGCTCCCAATTCCGCCGCATGCTCAGCCAGGGGTCCTATGCGGACTTGGTGCAGCGTCTGCGCACCAGGGTGAACGAGCTTCGCCATACCAGCAGCTGATTGGGAAGAGGGGAGGGCGGGAGACCTCCCCTTGCGGGTCAAAATTCGTGGGGTTGGCCCTTCCGGTAGGCCAGGGCCTGGCAAGAGGCCACCAGGGCGCCGCTGGCGTCGGTGGCTTCGATGTGACAGGTGGCCAGGCGGCGGCTGGTATGGATTTCCCTGGCCGTGGCGGTAAGGCGCTCCCCCAGCTTGGGGGCCTGATGAAAGGTCAGGCTCATATTCAGGGCAACCGCCACCGTGCCGTGGGAGTTGACCGCGGCCTGAAAAACCTCGTCCATCAGGGCGAACAGCGCGGTGCCGTGGATCATCCCCATAATATTGTTCATATCCTCCCGGCAAACCATGCTGGCTTTGGCATAGCCGGCATCCACCTCCTCCAGGACGATGCCGAAGCGCTCGGCGATTTTTTGGGCCGCGGCCCGCTGCCGCAATTTCTCCAGAAATTCCTTTCCTTCCTTCACGTCATCTTTCCTTTTCCCTCGGATTAATTCACCACAAAGACACAAAGCTAACTACATTGCGTTAAACTGAAAACTGAAAACGGAAAACTGAAAACTGCATTACAGTCCTTCGTATAATTCCGGATATTGATTTTTCCAGCGCCGATGGAGCCAAAGCCACTGGGAGGGCTCGGCCCGCACCCAGGCCTCCACGGCCAGACTCTGTTCCTGGAGGTGGCGCCGGATATCCGCCTCCGGGTCGCTGGTTTTGCGCATAGGGATGGGCGGAAAAAAGATCATCAAATGCCGGCCGTCCGGCAGGCGGCGGGAAAAAGACGGCAATACCGGAATATCCCGGCGGCGGGCCAGAATCGCGGCCACCGGTGTGGTGCGGGCCGGCTTGCCGAAGAAATCCACCAGCAAGCCCCCTTCGGAGGTGGTGTTCTGGTCGATGACGATGCCGACGACGCGGTTCTGCCTGAGATGCGCCAAAATGTCTTTCAACCCTTTTTGCTTGTTGATCATCCAGTTGCCGCCCCGTTGCCGGAGATACCGGGCCAGGCCCCGGGCCAGCGGCTGGTCCAGCTCCCGGGCCACCACCGCCACCGGGCGGTATTGCAGGCCGTAGCCCATGACCGTGTATTCCCAGTTGCCGGCATGCGCCGCGATGGCGATCAAGCCTCGGCCTTTCGCCAGGGCCTCTTCGTAATGCTCATTTCCCACGATTATGACTTTTTTCTTCAGGTGCGACAAAGGAGCGAACATGAGCTCGGCCATTTCCCAGACAAAGCGCAGAAAGTGGCGAAAGACGTTCCGGGCAAGCCGTTCGCGTTCTTCGGGGCTCAGCTCCGCACCATAGGCAAAGGCCAGATTACGCCGGGCAATCTCCCGGTGGCGCCGGTCCAAGCGGTACCATAAATCCGCCAGGAAGTCGATCAGCAAGGCCGCGGCTTTCTGTACCATCCTTGACAACTTCATTAAGATCCTGTAGGGGCCTGATTCATCAAGCCCTTTGGGCGCAATAATTCGCTACAAAAAACCTCGAACAATCAATATGCTTTTATAAGAGAACCTTGGCATTCTCTAAAGCGGCTCAGCAGCGTTTGCCACTTTGGCGGAGGTCTCTTAATCGAGTTAACGCTTTTTCGCTTTAGCCCCCGAAGGTTTGGCTGGGGCGGAAGGGGATTTGACCACCACCTTCCCTTTGCCCTTGTCCGGAGACAGTGAAACAGATTTCAATGTGCAGGAGAATGCCGCCAGAGACAGGGCCAACACCAGGATGAGCCATCCTTTTGCACCCATGGAAGTGCCCTCAAACGCGCCGGATCAATCGGTGCTTGCGAGTTTCCAATCGCCGCAGGTCCGCGCCCGCCACTTTATCATACACCGCCTCCACCTGCTCCGCCATGCGTTCGAGCGAAAACTGCTGCATCACCTTTGCTCTTCCCTGCTGGGCCATTTTGTTTCTAAGGGCCTCATCGGTGAGCACCATGGTCATAGCCTGGGCCAAAGCATCGGCATCCTTGGGCGGCACCAGCAGGCCGGTGCTCCCGGGTGTGACCGCTTCCGGAATGCCCCCTATGCTGCTGGCGACCACCGGTTTGGCCATGGCCATGGCCTGGAGCACGGCCTGGGGCACCCCTTCATGGGCATAAGAAGGCATGACCAGGGCATCCATAAGGGCCAGCCAGTCGGCGGCGCGCTCCTGGTGGCCCGCCAGGCGGACGCGCGGCTTCAGATTCAAGGCGGCCAGGCGCTCTTCGATGACCGGCCGGTAGGGACCTTCGCCGACGATGAGCAGATAACAATTATGGTTTGCCGCCACCTTTTTCAGGGCCTCCAAAGCAAAGAGGTGCCCCTTCCAGGAGCGCAGCACCGACAGGGTGCCGAATATAAAGGCTTCAGGCGGCAGATTGAGGCCCGCCCGCAGTTCAGGGGGCGCGGGCCGCGGCGTAAATTCCGTCAAAGGCACCCCCGTAGGTATGGCGAAAAGGCGGGATTGGGGGATTCCCAGGCGTTCATGGAGCAAGTCCGCGATGTTCACGCCGGTGGTAATGGTGGCCGCCGGCTGGTTATACAGCCAGCGGGTGGGCCAGGATTGCCTCACCGGGGTGGAGAGATGGCGGGTGCGCACCAGGGCCGGATGATTCTTCATAGTCCGCCAGGCCAGCACGCCGGCCCAGGAATCCAGTGAGCTGTGGGTGTTGAGAATGTCTACCCTTTCTTGAACCGATATCCGGCGCAAGTCCTGCCAGGATTTGAAATTCTGTATCAGGCCGCCGAAGGGGAGGGCGTGCACCGGAAAACCTGTACCTCGGGCACGTTCATACAATTCCCCCTCAGGGTCGCAGGCGATGAGGACGCGATGGCCCCGCTCCCGCATGGCCCCGCCCTCAAGGATGATGCGTCTCTCTTGCCCGCCCCAGCCGCGAGATGATTCGGTATGGAGGATAGTATAAATCTTGCGCTCCAAGATGCTTTTAGTTGTGAAGTTGTTGATTCCCCTCCCAAATGGTCGAGGGTGGGGTTCAGGGGGTAGCTTTCTCCTGAGAGCTGTTGCGCCCTTCGGCAAGTTCTTGATAGAGCTCCGCCAGCTTTTGGAGCATGACTTCCTGGGAAAATCTCTTTTTAATCGTTTCCTGAGCCGCGTTCCCCATGGCCGTGCGCCGGTCGGGGCGGCGGCTCAGTTCCACAATGGCGGCCGCCAATGCCTGGGGATCACCGGCCGGAATCAGCCGTCCGTTTATACCGTCACTGATCACATCCTTGACGCCGCCCACCCGCGAGGCCACCACCGGCAAACCCGCGCCCATGGCTTCCAGCAAGGCCAGCGGCAGGCCCTCCCAAAGGGAGGGCAGCGCCATAATATCCATAGCCCGATAAACCAGAGGCATGTCCCGTCTGGTACCCAGAAACTTGACGCGGCCAGTTATGCCAAGGTCTTCCGCCTGACGCTCCAGGTTGGGCCTAAGCTTGCCGTCTCCCGCCAAAAGCAACGTGATATCCCCCACTTCTGCGATGACAGCCGGGAAGGCCTCCAAAAGGAGGGCATGTCCTTTTTGTTCTTCCAGGCGGCCCACCGCGCCCAGGCATAACCCGTTGACCCCCAGTTGAGCTTTGGCTGCCTCCCGGCTGACCTGGATATCCAAAGCCGCCAGGTTGATGCCGTTGGGCAGGAGATCAAGACGGGAGGGGGGCACCGCGTCGTAGACCAGGACATCGCGCCGGACCTGAGGACTTACAGCCACAATGCGGTCGGTGGTCCAACTCAGGAGAAAGTTCCACAACCGCCGATGGAATTTTCGCCTGGTATAAACGTTGTGGATGGACGCCACCACGCCTTTGAGGCCCATGCCCAGAGCGGCCAGGCGGCCATAGTAGTTGGGATGATAAAGGTGGGTATGCAAAATATCCGGCCTGAGATGCTTTAGGAGCTGCCGTATCCGGTGTATGATTTTAAGATCCGGGTCTTTCTTTAGGCTCAGTCCTAAAGCGTGGACCGGGTAGCCGGCCCGGCGCAGCTCCTCCCCGATGACTCCGGCGGGCCCGATAGTAGCGGCCTGAACATCAAAACGCCCGGCGTCAAGACCTCTGACCACCGCGGCCACCAGTGCTTCAGCACCCCCCACCGGCAGGCTGTCCAGGAGATGGAGCACTCTAAGGCGCTTTCCGGTCTGCGGTTTTCGATTACCGGTGAAAAAAAGAATTTTATCCAATTGCTTGCTCGTCTATAAAGATTGCTTCATCTCCAGGCAGACCACATTATACCAAAAATGCAGGCTAACTTATTACCCCTGGCAGGAATTTTGTTGCGGGATGGCTTGACAGGCTCAAGTGCTTTGGATAATCTTAAAAAGTCGGGGCTGTAGCTCAGTTGGAAGAGCGCTTGAATGGCATTCAAGAGGTCAGGGGTTCAACTCCCCTCAGCTCCACCAAGGGATTTTAAAGGGTTAGGTCAGGCGGCCTAACCTTTCTTTTTTGAGAACATTTCCAGGGCACACCATACAATCCCGACTCATACATCCGCTCTGCAATGGCCTGGTGTCCGGAAAGCATGCGCCAGCATGCCTTCGCCGTCTCGCCTCATGGTTGCCTTCTCTCAGGGCTACTTTTATGTGAACAATTGCCATTGTCGTTTCCCTCCTGCCTTTAATGAATATAATATAAATGAGCATTTACTTAATGAGCCATAAAGGCTTTTCCCCTGAACCGGGTATCCCTCACAATGGATATCGACCGGCCAAAGATTCTTTGTGATCAAAGAACAGGATGGGAAACATGAAGTTGATCAAATACTTAGCCGTCTTCCTTTTAGTTATAGCCATATCGGCATTTTGTTTTGCTCTGGGCTGGGGGTTTGGCTATAAGGGTTACTTCGGCTGGATACGCTCCAAGGATTATGCCTCTCTCCCAAAACCGTCCTTGGCCGAGACCGGGGCAGAAAAGCGAATCTTAAGCGTCCTCCACGACATTCATAGTCCTGGACAGGCGGACCCTCTGCTGGGGAGGTTTCTGAGAATCCTCGTAGAGGCAGTAAACGCCAAGAATGTGGTGGAGATCGGCACTTCCAACGGTTACTCCGCTTTATGGATTTCCCTGGGCCTCCGGGCTACCGGCGGCAAGCTGATCACCCACGAAATCATGCCCGACCGGGCAGCTACAGCCAGGTCGAATTTCGAGAGGGCGGGAGTGGAGGATATCGTCACGGTAGTGGTGGGCGATGCCCACCAGACGATCACCGCTGTTGAGGGGCCCATCGACATACTTTTTATAGACGCCGAAAAATCAGGTTATTTCGATTACTTGAACAAGCTCCTGCCTAAGGTCCGCCCCGGAGGCCTGATTTTGGCCGATAGTGCCAACAAGCCTTCTCTTTTTCCGGATTTCATCAAAGCAATCACAACCGACCAAAACCTGGAGACAATCGGTTTGGAAATGCGGTCGATCGGGATCAGCCTGAGTCTCAAGAAACGGTGACTTCTAGTTGGAAATACGCAATTCCTCCAGGGCCCGGGGGAGGTGCGCAATAATTTCCCCCACCTGGGTGGCAGGGGTAGGATGGGCCAGGAGACCGGCCAGACGGTTGGCCCTGGCTGCCAGAACCGCGGCGGCTTTGAGGTCCAGACCCGCGGCCAGGAGTCCGGCCGTGATGCCGGTCAGGGTGTCGCCGGTGCCGCCGATGGCCTCCAGGGCGTCGATGCGGGGCTCGGCCACGGTGGCCAGAATGCCACCCGAGTCGGCCAGGAAGTCGGTTTCGCCTTTGGCCAAAATATAGCGGGACGCGTTGTGATGCTCAAAGGTCCTGGCAATCAAGTCGGGGACCTTGTTGTCGTCGTGCAGGATGAAGCCCCGGGTGTAAAAGGGGTGGGGCGCGGTTTCATCCGCCAGGAAGGCCAACTCCCCGGCATCAGGAGTAAAAAGATCATATTCCGCGGCCTGGCCGCTCATTTTGGCCACATACATGAAGCCTGCATCAGCAATGAGCAGGGGCCGGGGCTGCATCTCCTGGACCGCGAACAGGACCCGGTTGTGCCAATCCACGTCAGGCTGGAGATAATGGAAACAAATCACCCCGAACTTGCGGTCAGGAAGGGTATTGACCAGGTACTCGTAAAGACGGCGGCTGCCTTGGCCCGTGCCGATGTCTCCGGCCAGGCAGGCGACGGGGGAGGGCCGGCGGCAGTATTTCAAGGTCGCGGCGGCCGCGGCCAGGAGCGCGGCGGTGCCCCGGTTCACCGGGATATCCCTCCCGGCCACTAAAAGCCGGCCTCCCGCCAATTCGGCCTTGCCCTCGACCACGGGAAAGGCCGCGTCCGGGACCGTGCCCACCACTAAGAGCATCGGCGCACCATTTCCTGAAAGGCCAGTTCCAAGGCATAGCCGCACAGGGTATGGCCCAGGTCCCGGGGCCGGGGAGCCCCATCCAGGGGTCGGCCCACCAGCTCCCGGGCCAAATACGGCACATCAGGGCAGCCGCCCCCGGAGACGTTGACGATGGTCCGGGTTTCCTTGTCCACCGTCAGCTTCATGTTGGCGGCCCGCACCATGAGAAAGCGGCCGAAATCCTTCACGTGGCAGAGGTCCACCGGCTTGAGCAGCGGACCGCTCACCGGCACCACTTCAAGAGGGGCCAAGCGAGCCTGCTCAAGCACTTTGAGAATGTTCAATTCCTCGATAATGGGGATCTCGATGACCAGATCGCAGCCGCTCTGAATTTCGGGGGGCGGCCCCATGACGCGCACGGGCCGCCCCGCTTCTTTGAGGACTTTTTCCGCTCGAATGACCTCGCTGGTGTGGGAAAACACCAACATGCCCCGATCGCCGGTGGGATGGGCGGCAAGTTGAGGTTCGCGGCGTTTGCTGAAAGGCCACCAGGCCATGATTACTCCTTTGCGGGCAACCACAGGGGCTTTGATTGAGAGCACCCCTGCCGTCAAAGTTCGGCGCTGGCGCCCGATCAACTTTTTTGCAGGGTAATCCGGTACTCTTCGCCTTCGGACTGCACTTCCTTCACCTGCCAACCCAAACTGGCCGCCGCCCGGCTGACATTTTCCCGGGACGTGTCCGTGTCCACCAAAACCACCAGTTCTTCCTGATTAAGCGTTTTCAACTTTTCCATGGTCAGCAACACCGGCTGGGGGCAGGAAAGTCCCCGGGCATCAATTTGTTCAGACATGGGTTCCTCCGTTTGCTTTTGAAACTTGTTCAGGCTTTTTGCCGCATGGTAAGGCCGATGAAAACCAGAACGATCAGGCTTATCAACACCGCCGCCACCCCGTGGGGGCCGATCCCCTGGGGGGAGCTGGCCAAGCCGAAATTGTGGGACACCGCCGCGCCGATAATCATGCCCAAAGCAAAAACCGCGGCGTCCCCGTCGCCCTCGCCGGCCATGAAAAGCTGCCTCCCCGGACAGCCGCCCGCCAAGGCGAAGGCCAGGCCCGCCACCGCCATGCCCAGGAAGTTCCACAACTGCATGGTATGGGCCACCGGCTGGCCGGCAAACCCCGGCTTAAACTGCCCCAAGGCCAGGTTGGCCACAAAAGCCGCGACCAGCAAGGCGATCAATCCGGACAGCAGGTGCGTCTGCCGGAACAGGAACAAATCCCGGAAAGCCCCCATGGTGCAAAAACGGCTGCGTTGGGCCGCCATGCCGATGGCCAGACCGGCTATAAGGGAAACGGCCAGAGGCGCGTGCATGGCCCCCGGACCCTTGAGGCTGTAAAACAGGATGCCGCTTTTGTCCTGGTCGGGAATTTGCGGATAGAGTAATCGCAAAGCCAGCAGGCCGAGGATTACCAGGGGAAAGAGCCAGCCTACCGAGGGATAGGCTTTTTGGGTCCGTCCCAGGTTGTAGCCGGCTTTGAAGAAGAGGGCGCCGACGCCGATGCCCGCGGCCAGACCCAGCAGGCCGAAGATGGCGTTGCCGTCTCCGCCGCCCAGGCGAAGCAGGGCGCGCCAGGGGCACCCCAGAAAAACCAGGGCCCCGATCATGGCAATCATTCCCAGGATAAAGCGCACGATGGGGGCCGACCCGGCCCGCGGCCGAAATTCTTTGAACACATAAGCGGAAATCAAGGCTCCCAGAACGAACCCCAAGATCTCCGGCCGCAGATACTGCACCACCGCGGCCCGGTGCATGCCGAGCGCGCCGGTGATGTCCCGCTCGAAGCAGGCGACGCATATGCCCATGTTGCCGGGGTTGCCCCACTTCTGCAGCAGCGCCGCCAAAACGCCGATGAAGAGTCCCACACTGATGATCCCGGTTCGGGAGGCAAAGAATTCCTTTACACGAGACATGTCACCATATCCTCCATTCTCTCTAGCCAATGGCTGCTTGCACTTCGAAAGTCTGGTCCTGGAATTGCCTGAACACCCAAGTACTTAAGGCAGCAATCCTGCTTCAGCCCCAACGCGGCGGCAACCTTGGGCAGGGGCTGAAGTTCAGGCCTCTGCCAAGCTTGGGGCTCGACGTTGAGCGGTGTACTTGCGGCCTGGACGAGGGCGCAGGCGGTCCATCACCTTTTCCCAGGCGAGGTCCGAAATATGACTGGCAGGCGAGAATTGCGGGGAATTCTTTCCCGAGGAGGGTGGGCGGAGGGTCTGGTGGGGCTTCCGGATACTATCCGGACCTGAGCTTATCCCAGGCGCTCCGTCCCCGGCTCAGCCAGCCGATTTCGGTTGAGAACCTTGCCAAGGCTCTCAAAACTCCCGGGCCTCAGGATTTTCTGCGAACAATGAGCACGGGCCGGCGCACCTGGAATCACCTCCTTTGCGAAAATTTTCTCAATTATAGGGCATTCGTTCAGGAAGTCAAAAAACTTTTTATGACCAAGCCCTCATCTCTGGCCATGTTTGTGCAAAAGCGGCTTTAATATAGTCCCCTCACGTTGGCTCCCTGAACCGTAAGTGTTGCCTGACTCTCCGAACGCCTGTTAACCTTCTCTCCGTCCAAACAGGTGTGGCATTGGGAGAGAGGGGGGAGCCGGTATTTCCGATTGAACCCCCCAGACCCTTCTCTCCGCGCAACTACAGAATACGCATTTAAAAGCTCTCGGAGACTTTTTATGCCGCGATCAGATGAGATCGAAGCGGTCAAGGTTCATTACCTTGTCCCACGCCGCGATAAAGTCTTGCACGAACTTCTCCTGGGAGTCATCGCAGGCGTATACCTCCGCGATGGCCCGCAGTTGGGAGTTGTGGCCAAAGATGAGATCGACCCGGGTGCCGGTCCACTTGAGTTCGCCGGTGGCGCGATCATAACCCTCGAACACGTTTTCATCCGAAGTTGGCTTCCAAGTCGTGCTCATGTCCAGCAGATTCACGAAGAAGTCATTGGTGAGCGTCTCCGGCCGCTTGGTGAAGACGCCGTGCCGGGACTGTCCGAAGTTGGCGTTCAAGACGCGCATACCACCAATCAGAACCGTCATCTCAGGAGCGGTCAGCGTCAGCAGTTGCGCCCGATCAAGCAGCAGTTCTTCTGCCGATACGGCAAATTTCTTTTTCTGGTAGTTACGGAATCCGTCGGCAGCCGGTTCGAGTACGGCGAATGATGCCGCGTCGGTCTGCTCCTGCGAGGCATCCGTGCGTCCCGGCGTGAAGGGTACGGTCACATTATGACCGGCATTTTTTGCGGCCTTCTCGATACCGGCGCAACCGCCCAGAATGATCAGGTCAGCAAGCGACACCTTTTTGCCGCCGGACTGGGCGCGGTTGAACTCCTGTTGGATGCCCTCTAAGACATTAAGGACCTTGGCCAGTTGGGCCGGCTGGTTGACTTCCCAATCCTTTTGTGGGGCCAGACGGATGCGCGCCCCGTTCGCACCGCCGCGCTTGTCGGAGCCGCGGAAGGTGGAGGCCGACGCCCAGGCGGTGGAGATAAGCTCGGAGATTGACAGGCCCGAGGCCACGATCTTGCTCTTCAAGGCGGCGATATCCTGCACATCGGTCAGTTCATGATCGACTGCTGGCACCGGGTCTTGCCAGAGCAGTTCCTCTGCCGGGACTTCAGGGCCGAGATAGCGGGAGCGGGGACCCATGTCACGGTGGGTCAATTTGAACCAGGCCCGGGCGAAGGCGTCCGCGAACTCCTCTGGGTTCTGCTGGTAGCGCCGCGCGATGGGCTCGTAAATCGGGTCATAGCGCAGGGAAAGGTCCGCCGTGGTCATCATCGGCCGGTGCTTCTTGGACGGGTCGTGCGCGTCCACCACCATGTCCTCTTCGGCCACGTCCTTGGCCAGCCACTGATGCGCGCCGGCCGGGCTCTTGACCAGCTCCCATTCGTACTTGAACAGGGTGTTCAGATAGCCCATGTCCCATTTGGTCGGGTTCGGCTTCCAGGCGCCTTCGATGCCGCTGCCGATGGTATCGCCGCCTTTGCCGCTGCCGAAACTGCACTTCCAGCCGAGACCCTGTTCCTCGATGGGGGCGGCTTCCGGCTCAGGCCCCACATAAGACGCAGGGCCGGCGCCGTGGCATTTGCCGAAGGTGTGGCCGCCGGCGACAAGCGCAACGGTCTCTTCGTCGTTCATGGCCATGCGCGCAAAGGTCTCGCGCACGTCCCGGCCGGAGGCAACCGGGTCCGGATTGCCGTTCGGCCCCTCGGGGTTGACGTAGATCAGGCCCATCTGCACGGCCGCGAGCGGATTCTCGAGATCCCGGTCGCCGGAGTAGCGCTGGTCGCCAAGCCACTCGTCCTCGGAGCCCCAGTAAATGTCCTCCGGCTCCCAGACGTCCTGGCGTCCGCCGCCGAAGCCGAAGGTCTGAAACCCCATCGATTCAAGGGCGCAGTTGCCCGCGAGGATCATGAGATCGGCCCAGGAAATCTTGCTGCCGTATTTCTGCTTTATGGGCCAGAGCAGACGGCGGGCCTTGTCGAGGTTGACGTTATCGGGCCAACTGTTGAGGGGGGCCAAGCGCTGGGAGCCGGACCCCGCGCCGCCGCGGCCGTCGCCCATGCGGTAGGTGCCCGCGCTGTGCCACGCCATCCGGATGAAGAGCGGCCCGTAGTGACCGTAGTCGGCCGGCCACCAGTCCTGGGAGTCGGTCATCAGCGCGTAGAGGTCGTTTTTAAGGGCCTTGAGGTCGAGTTTCTTAAATTCCTCCGCATAGTTGAATTTCTCGCCCAGGGGATTGCACAGGTGAGAATTCTGATGAAGAAGCTTGAGGTTCAGCTGGTTCGGCCACCATTCACGGTTCGACCTGCCTAGCCGGGCCATTGGTTTATTGGCTTTGCCTGTTATCGGACACTTGATATCTTCTTTCACAAAGTTTCCTCCTTATTGGCTGATCTTATTATGTTTCAGGAAATAAGGCCGGGCCTGCGCTCTCCCGTCTCATAACTATTCCGGTCATACTCAGCCGTATCCTGAAAGCCGTAGTTAAGGTTTTTATTCATTGCTGATGGTTCTCGCCAAGTCAATTTCTGCCGTGCACTCGGGACAGAGGCCGAAGAAATCCAGGCGATGACTGAGAATTCGAAAACCGGTCTCCTTGCCTGCGGCTTCGGTCAAATGCTCCAGGCTGCCCAGCTCCGGGTCCATGATTTTCTTGCACCTCAGACAGATCAAGTGGGGATGGGGGAAAGGCTTCCTGCCGTCGTAGCGGCTGACTCCTCCGGGGAAGGCCAATTCCAGGACCTCTCCTAATTCTTTTAAAAGAGCCATGGTCTTGTAAACGGTGGCAATGCTCATGGTGGGGAAATCCGCCTTCATGCGGTCATAAATTGCTTCAATGCTCGGGTGTCCGTCGCCGGCAGCCAGGAGGCGCAGTATGGCCAGCCGTTGCGGGGTAAGGCGCAGCCCCTTGGCCTTAAGCCTGTCCACCATCTGAGTCAGGCGGTTCTGCGGCGTTGTCATAAAAATCTAATAATAATTATCAGAGGAAAAATGTTTTCCATAAATTAGACACGCTTTTTGCCCTGTCAAGGGCCCCATGTTTTCATTGGGAATTCCAGTGCTCTGCATGGAGGGCGATAACCGGAGTATGCATAAAGCAAAATCAGCATGATGGAGCGGCGCAATTTATTGCGTTTTTAAGGGCGTGATGAATCACGCCCCTACATCAAAAATGCCTCTCTGACCCGGGTATGACCGCAATTGGCGGATTTCCGTAAGTTGCTAAAGCAGGAGGGCGTCCGTGTTTTCTAAAGGGGGTGAATAGGGGGTTCAGGCCGAGCGCAGGCAGGTCAGGCTGTAATCCTTGCGGCGGAAAGCCTGGAGGCAGCGGTCCATGACAGCTTCAGAAGCCAGGGCCAGGTCCAGTTGGCGGCAGAAGGCCATCAGCAGGGCCACCATTTCCAGGGTTTGCTCGGATTGCAGGAGAGAAAATTTGACCATGCGGCCCTGGACCAAATCTCCTATAACCCGGACTTTGAAGCCCAATTCGTCCAGAATCCGGCTCAGCAGACGCACCCGGCGCTCGCGCCGGTCGATGCTGGCCGCGCCGCCCTTGAACTGGAAGCTGATGTAGTTGTCGTTTACCTCTTCGGAGAGGTAGGTGTCCACCAAACCGAAATGGTAGCCCAGGCGGGAGTTGAAATTGAGGTAGCTGTCCGTGATGATGGCGAAGCTTTTGCCCCCCAGCCCCCGGTCGGCCTTGTTCATATCATACATCGTGTTGGCGAAGACCGAAATGAAGCCTTTCAGGTCCGGGGCCACCGAGCCGGCCCAACTGACTTCGGGGTGATGGAAGCCCCTGAGCACAGCCTTGAAGGGGCGGCTGACCACATCCTTTTCCTCTACTTCAGGTTGCCCTGATACCGCCAAGCCCCCGCCCAAGTCAAGGACAAAGAGGTTCAAGGGCAGGTCGGTTTTCAGGCGGCAGACGCCGCTGGCCGTGACCGCCTCCTCCACGTCCAGGGCAAACATCGCGTCCATGGCCTTTTCATGGCTGAACCGGGTGATGTCGTGCAGGGTGCGGCAGTTTTCCGCCTTGAATTCCGGACTCTCCGGGTCGATGAGATAAAGGGGCGCAATCTTTTTCAAAATCTCCTTGAGCTTCAAGAAAACCAGGTTGTCCCGCCAATGCGCGGGCCGCTCCGCGCGGCGCTCCAGCAGTTCCAGCACCAGACCGGGATAAATCCGGGCATTGTCGGCGTCCACGGTAACAAGCTGGCCCGGCTGCAGGATTTCGGTGGCGCCCCCGACGTCCACCAGAGTGGGCAGCCGGAATTCCCGGGTCAGGATGGTCATGTGGTCGGTGGGGCTTCCCACCTCGGTGATAACCGCGTTGATGCGGTCCATGACCAACACCAGGCGGGCGGAAGGCTGGCGGGCCACCACCACCGCGCCTTCGGGGATGTCTTCCAGTTCCTTATCGCTTTTAAGGATGTGGACTACACCCGCGGCCACCCCTCCTACGGCTCGCACGCCGTGTTGGATGAGAGGCTGGCGCCGGGGACCAGGGGCGGCTTTGGCCGTTTCGGGCTTGCGCCCAGGCGGTGCGCTGAGGCGCAAAGGGCGTGATTGCAATATGACAATCCGGCCGCGCTCGTCCACGGCCCACTCGATGTCCTGGGGGCAGCCGAAATGCTTCTCCAGGAGCGCGGCGATATGGGCCAGAGATTTGACCTGGTCCGGGGTGAGACAGGGAGCTCCGGCTTCTTCCGGGGGGAGGGCTGATTCAGCACAGCCCCCTTCAGGGTCGCACCTGAGGGCCAGAGGTTTTTGGGCGATTTTTTGCTCCAGCAATTGGTGCGGTTCGCTCCGCGCGGCGCTGAAATGGTCCGGAGTGATGGTCCCGTCCACGGCATATTTTCCCAATCCCCAAACCGCGTTGATGAGCACCCGGTCGCTTTCCGGGTCCTGGGGGTCTGTGGAAAACATCACGCCGCTGGCCGCGGCCGGCACCATGGCCAGGACCCCCACCGCCATAGGCAGGGACTGCACGGAAAAGTTGTAATGCTTCCAGTAAAAAATGGCCCGGGTGGTGAATTTGCTGGCCACAATTTTCTTGTAATAGACGGGCAGATCCTGCACCGGTACATTGAGCAGGGTGGCGAACTGGCCGGCAAAGGAGAATTCGGTGTCCTCCCCCACCGCGCTGGAGCGCACCGCCAGGCGGTCGGTAGGCAGGGCCTCGGCCGCCAAGCGGAGAATCTGCTCCAGGTCGGGGGGCAGGGGGGCGGCCTCCACCAGGGTCTGAATTTCCCGGCTGACGGCTTGCAGGGTTTTCAGGTCGTCAATGTCGGCCTGCTGGAGCCGGACCTCGATCTCCTCCGCCAAGCCGCTTTTATTGATAAAAGCCTGGTACGCGGAGGCAGTAATGGCAAACCCGCGGGGCACCTCCAGACCCAGCTTGTTTTTGATTTCTCCCAGGTTGGCCATTTTGCTGCCCACGATTGCAGCTTTTTCTCTGGTTAGGGCCTGCAAGGGCAGGATGTAGGGGGCCTCGGGGATGGCGGGGACCGCGGCTATCTCCCGGCGGATATCTTCCCGGATGGCCTCCAGGATAGGGAAAAGCTCCTGGTAACGGTTCTGGGTGAGGCGGTTCAAGGCCGCCACTATTTTGGCAAGGCATGCTTCCAAATGGTCGACCTGCTGGTGCAGGTAGCCCATATCAAAGACAAATTCTTCCGAGGCCTTCTCCTCCATGTCCGCCATGGAGACCAGCGCCTGGTTGTTGTTCTCCAACAGTTCCCGGAAGCTGGCGAATTTCTTCATCAGCCTGGTGTGAGGGTCCTCTTCCTCCTTCAGGAACCGCCGTAAGAATTTGAACATGGTCAGCCTTCGCCTGGCCCATTTTGAATAAAAGCGCAAAGAAGCTTCCTCACTTTGGATAAGAAGCTTCTCGCGACGATACCTTTATTTTAATCAAAAAATTGAATAATTTAAACCTGATTGCCGGATTTAAACTTTCACCACCAGGACCGGGCAGGGAGACAGGCCGATGACCCGCTCGGTGACGCTGCCCATGAGCAGCCGGGACAGGCCGGTGCGTCCGTGGGAGCCCATGACGATTAAGTTCACGCCTTGTTTTTGGGCCTCCGCCACAATAGTTCTGGCGGGGGGACCCTGGCTCGTGAAGCACTCGGTGGTGAGCCCCAGCGCCTCGGCTTGGGCCCGGATATCGGTCAGCACATTTTTCCGGCTCTTTTCAAGATCCGCCAACACTTCGCGGACGTTGCCGCCGATGGGGGAGGGCAGTTCCAGGACCGACAGCACCTTGAGTTCAGCCCCGTAAGCCTGGGCCAGCTCCAGAGCCCGATTGCCTGCGGGTTGGCTGTTTTCGGAGCCGTCGGTGGCCAGCATGATTTTGTTTAGAGCCAGTGAGCCCTTGAACGGCACCACCAGCACGTCCCGCTTGGTGAAGCCGATGACCCGCCGGGCGACGCTGCCCACCAGAAGGCGTTCCAGCAAGCCGCGTCCCTTGGCGCCGATGACGATAAGGTCGCAATTTTCGGATTCCGCCACATTGACGATGCCGGCGTGCGGCTCGTCAAAAACACAAGCGGTTTTGAGAGGCACCCCGGCTTCATCGGCAATTTTCTGGGCTGCGGCCAGCGCCGTGTCGCATGGCTGGCGAATCAGGGTCTTAATATCATTCACCCCCACCGACCGGAGGTCGCCCTCATAGGGGGGAGCCACCGACACCGCCAGGAAGCTTCGAGCGTCGGCAAGCTTGAAAGCCTCCCGGAGGGCGTGGAGGCTCTCTTCGGAGCCGTCCACGGCCACCAGGATATTCTGATACCAAGCCATCATGCCTCCTCGACGGCCAATTCCATGGCTTTTTTGGTTTCAGCCCGCTTGGCCCGCCACATGGCGCCCAAGATGATCGCTGACCCGACTCCCAGGGCGATGCACATGCTGACAAAGCTGGCGGTCATAAGCAGGTCGATAGTGTTTTGGGGCATGGTTATCACGTTGAGATTAACCAAGTACTTGGGAATGGCCAGACCCCGGCTCACCGCCACGATGAGCATGATGGTGCCCATGACGATTTTGATCATGTGTTCTTTGACATAGGTGGTGCCGATAGCCCCCAATTGCACCCCCAGCAGGGACCCGGCCAGGATGATCAGGGTCAGGCGGATGTCGATCATGCCGGTTACAGCCCACTTGACGGAGCCGCCGAAGCCCATGACAAAGGCGATGACCAGCTCGGTGGCCGAAGAGACCAAACCTGAGGCGCCGATGACATAGATCATGCCGGGCACGCCGATAAAGCCGCCCACCGCGATGGTCGCGGCCAGCATGCCCGTAGCGAAGCCGATGGGAATGGTGAACCACAGGGAGATGGTGACGTTGGCGGTTTTGAAGTGCACCATGGGCGGCAGTTTTATTTGCTGCAGCCATAGCGCCAGTTTGGAAACCTGCTCGCCGCCGCCGGACCGGGCTATCTTCCAGGCGTCATAGAAGACATAGCCGCCGACCACCACCAGGATGACCACAAACGACACGCTGACATAGAGATTGGAGCCGGCCTGCCCCCAGCGGTTGAGGATATACTCCTGAATTTTGATGCCCACCTGCACGCCGACCCCCGCGGAAGCGGCCATCACCAAACCGAGCTTCAAGTCCACCTGGCCGTACTTGTAACGCTTGTAAGCGCCCACCAGGGCTTTGGGGAATTTGTGGCACATATTGCTGGCCACGGCCACGGCCCCGGGCACCCCCAGGCTCATCATGCCCGGGGTGAGCACAAACGCGCCGCCGGAGCCGATAAAGCCGCTCACCAGTCCGCCGATAAAACCGACGATGAATAAGAACATCACCGCGGTGGCATTCAAGTCGATGAATTGCACTACCTCATGGGCTACATCAGTCATGCTTGGTTTCCTCCTTGCATATTTAAACCGATGGGATAATTCGCGTGGCTAGACATTCAGGCGCAGACGAGGCCGGGGCCGCTGCCGCTTGGCCGGGCGTTTGGCCGCCGCAGGTCTGGGCTGAACGGCCTTCTTGGGAGCCTGAATACCCAGGACTTCCCACACATGGTGGGAAAAAGCTCCATGCACAAAGGAAAAAATAAACACGGTGGCTATGGGCAGCGCCGCGTACCAGCCGCCTAAGGTGAAGTATTTCATCACCGTGCCGGTATTCAGGAAGACCGCGGCGTAAAGCGCCGCGGTGGCCAGGCCCAAGCCGGCGGTTTTGGCGGCGAGGTTGTAATTCCTTTTCGGTTCATGTGCCATAAGTCTCTCTCCTTGGTCTCCTTTGATGGTAAACACAGGGAGCGTCACTCCCCCGGCCATCTCCGCCTCGCTCATTTCCGAGGCGTTAATGACAAATTCAATCCTGCGTTTCTCGTGGTTCAGAGTCTCCACGGCCCGGCCGAGGTCGCCGAACCGCACCAGATGCTCAAAGCCCAGGCCTTTTTGCCGCACCCGAGGCTCTATGAGCCGGGCCGCGGCCTTGGCCTGCTTCTTAAATTTTTCCTGCAAGTACCGGCGGTAGGGAGAATTGAACATCCCTCCCGGCGCGGCCTCCGGCCCCACCACCATGGTTATGAGGTCGTAGCCCAGCCGTTCCGCCAGGTTCACCGCATAATCCATCACTGCTTCGCTGAAGCCGGCTTCTTTGCCGACCACCAGGATTTTGCGGTTTTCGCTTTTAACAGCAAGCCCTGCACCTGCTTGGCCTTCCGGGGACCGGCCCGTGCTGTGGTTAAGACCCGGCTCGGAAGGCGGGTCTGGACCTGCTCCTATTAGGGGCCCTTTTCCCCCTGCCTCAATCCGTCTTGTGCCATTTTTTCCCATAATGAACTCCGGGATGAATCGCCTCAAAGGCGATGTTGCAAATTCATTAAGCTTTAATGTGGACTTGAAAAGACATAATACAAGGGGTGTGCCATTGCTGGCCAAAAGGATAACTATTTGAAATTTAATAAAAATTAAGTTAGATAACGGTATGCTGGCTGGTGCAGGCCTGTTGCTGAATGCAACAGTATTTCCCTAAAAAATTAATTTAATAATAAAACCAATAGTTTATATAATGTTGCATAGGAAGTAACCCTCGTGTTGCAATCTGCAATATCGAAGAGCCTCTCCGCCAAGGTTGCTGGGTATGAAAAAAACTTATTGAAATCCTTTATATTTTTTACTCAAGGCCGCCTTGCCCTGATGGAGAATTTCCCCTATAATTCTTTTATGATGGCGTGCTGAATTCATCCACCCTGGAGATAAAGCTTCAAGCTGAAGCTTAAGGCGCGCCCTATAATGAAAGGCAACCCGATGTTTTTCCGCAAAACCGAAGAAGAACCGGCCAAGCTCAGCCCCGAACTGCAAGAGCTGCGCGCCGCCCTGGCCAAGGCGAATCTGCCCGAAGCAGTAGCCGCGGTGGCCAAAAAAGAGCTGGAACGCCTGGAAAAAACCGACCCCAGCGTGGCCGAATACAGCATCGGTCTCAATTATCTCGAGTTCCTGCTGGGACTGCCCTGGAACCGCTCCACCGATGACAACCTGGACCTGGGCAATGCCGAAATAATCCTGGAGCGGCGTCACTATGGACTCAGGCCGGTCAAGGAGCGGGTTTTGGAATTCCTGGCCGGGCGCACCTTATGCAGCCTCCAGGCCTCCCGGGTCCTGGTGGTGGATGACGAAGAGATCGCGCGCACCAATTTGGAATACATCCTGAGGAAAGACGGCTATCAGGTGGCGACTGCGGCCAGCGGCCTGGAGGCCCTGGACCGCCTCAAAGAGCAGGATTTCGATTTGGTCCTGACCGACCTGAAGATGGAAAAAATGGACGGCCTGCAGTTGTTGGAAAGCGTCAAGCAGACCGCGCCGGCCACGGACATCATTATGATTACGGGCTATGCCACCGTGGCCACCGCGGTGGACGCCTTGCGCAAAGGTGCGGCCCATTACCTCTCCAAACCCATCAACCTGGATGAACTGCGCAGCAGCGTACGTGAGATCATCGACAAAAAGCGCCATTTTCAGCTTTCCCAGGGTCCTGTCCTGTGCTTTGCCGGGCCGCCGGGCACCGGCAAGACTTCCATCGGCCAGGCCGTGGCCGAAGCCCTGGGCCGCAAGTTCGTGCGCCTGTCATTGGCGGGGCTCAGGGACGAAGCCGAGCTGAGAGGCCATCGGCGCACCTATGTGGGGGCCATGCCCGGCCGCATCATAAACGAACTGCGGCGCCTGGAGGTCAACAACCCGGTGTTCATGCTGGACGAAATCGACAAGATCGGCCAGGACTTCCGGGGTGATCCGGCCTCCGTCCTGCTGGAAATCCTGGACCCGGAGCAAAACCGCCATTTTGTGGACCACTACCTGGACGTGCCCTTTGACCTGTCCCGGGTGATGTTCATCGCCACCGCCAATATAGTGGAAACCCTGCCCGCCCCCTTGCTGGACCGGTTGGAAGTCATCCAGTTTTCGGGTTATACCGAGCACGAAAAAAAGGAAATCGCCAAAAAGTTCCTGCTTCCCAAGCAGCTTCGCACGCACGGCCTGGCCAACCTGGCGGTGGAGGTTGCCGACGACGCGGTCGTCAAGGTGATCCGGGATTACACTCGGGAGGCGGGTCTGCGCCAGCTGGAAAGAGAGCTGGCCACCATCTGCCGCAAGCTCGCCCGGCTGGCGCTCCAGAACAAAAGCGCGGCAGGGTCGCTGGCAGTGGACGAATTGATGGTTGAGAAGCTCCTTGGACCCCGCAAGTTCACTCATGAAGCCGCGGAAGGCGAAAACCGGGTAGGGGTGGCCACGGGGCTGGTCTGGACGGAATTCGGCGGGGAAATCATCTTTGTGGAAGCGACCCGCATGAAAGGTGTGCGCCAGTTGATTCTGACCGGCTCTTTGGGGGACGTGCTCCGGGAATCGGCCCAGACCGCGCTGAGCTATGTGCGCAGCCACGCCAGGGAATTGGGGATCGATCCAGATTTTTTCAAGGAAAGCGATATTCACATACATATCCCTTCCGGAGCTATTCCCAAGGAAGGCCCCTCCGCCGGGGTGACCATAGCCATGGCCCTTATCTCCCTCCTGACCGGCCGCCCGGCCCGCCGCGCCGCGGCCTTGTCCGGGGAAATGACTCTGAACGGCCGGCTTCTGCCGGTCTCCGGCATCCGGGAAAAGCTCCTGGCCGCCCAACGCGCCGGCGTCACCACGGTGATTTTGCCCCAGGGCAACGAAGTGGACGTCAGAAGTCTGGGGGATGAAGTAAAGGAAGGCCTGGAGATAATTATGGCTGAAGAGGTGGGGCAGATAGTGGATAAAGTTTTGCTGGCCGAGCCGCAATAACGGCGGCCAAAAGAAAAAAATGCCTCAGCCATTGATAACCGGCTAACCGGCCGGTTTTCCAAAGCCAGATCATCCTGCCGCAGAGCCCATCAAACAGAGTCCTCCTCGCCCTTAATCTCCTGAAAAGGAAGCCGGCTGGATAAAAATACTCATTTAAAAGGTGAACTTTGCTCTATTGAGAAGTTTGTCACTTTATGCCAATTTGCAGGCAGAAGTCCGTTCAAGGCATCCTGCCTATTTTCGCAAGGTTGGAAGAAGTAAAGTAACATCAGACGATCTTTCCTTACAGGATCATGGTACAAAAGAGAAAAAGCTCCTATGAGGCGAAGCGTCCTGCTCCGTGATTGTGCTTGGGCGCTCTTGCTCATGGCGCCTGCCGTCCTTTTCGGGCTTTGGATCTTTTGGCCCCTGATAGGAGTGGCCCACCAAGGGGAACTGCCTTCTTACCTGTTCAACCTGCGCCAGGAAAAGCGCCGGTCGGAATATGCGGGCATTAAGATCATTAACCTGGACCAGGCCTATGCTCTTTTCAACCAGGGCCAAGCCCTGTTCGTGGATGTCCGCAAGCCTTATCAATACGAAGAAGAGCATATTCCGGGGGCGGTCAGCCTGCCATTGGATGACTGGAAGAAGAACAAAAACACCCCATTACCTTACATTCCCAAGGATCGGCTCATTGTAACCTACTGCATTCGAGAAGCCTGCTACGCTCACCTCGAAATGGCGAAGATCCTTCAAGCACAAGGGTTTACTCAAGTTATGGCCTACTTGGGCGGATTCCGGGAATGGGAAAAAGCCGGCTATCCCAAGCAGGCCGGCCTTAGCCTTCAAATGGCCGGGAAAAAATAAATGTCCAGTATCAGCATGCCATGCTGTCTCAGCGCCACCGAATTAAAAAAAAGGTGGCGGCATAGCTTTATTGTGCCGCTTTTTATGGCTATTGCAGGGTCGGGCTTGGGGCTGCTTTTTTTATATGCGGGGGGCAAGAAATACCTGCACCCCTTTGAGTTCGCGCAGTTTGTGCTGGATTACGAGCTTTTCCCTCAGATTTGGGTGGGTTTCGGGGTTGCGATTTTACCCCTGGTGGAGTTCATTTCAGGTTCCCTGCTGGTGCTGGGATATATTTTGGGCGGGCTGGACCGCCTGGCCACGAAACGGGGCTGGGCTTCCAGGGCTTACCTGGTGGACGGGCTGAAACGCCGGAGCTGTCTTCTCCTCATCCTGGGACAGTCAATAATGTTCACCAGCGTGCTCATCGTGACCCTGCTCAGGGGTTTGAAAATTGACTGCGGCTGCGGTCTCTTTTTTCAACGGGAAGTAGGGTTAGTGCCCATAATGGAGGACGCGCTGCTGGTTTTGTTGGCTGCGGGCCTTTATTGGTGGGAGTTTCCTATCGGCAAAAAAGAGACCTTGCCTCCTTCCTGATAAACACCGATAAAATTCAGTTCAAATAAATTCCCCTACAGGGCTATAACTCGGCCAATCCTGGGAGAGCCGGATCACCAGGTATAGTGGACCGTGTAAGTAATAACCGCCTCACCGTCGGCCGGAACGGTCGGCCGAAATTCGATGGTGCGGGCGTCAGTTTTGACGAAGTCCATGGAATTCGCGGTGACCTTCCACTGAATCCAGCGGTAAAGGTGCTCCACGATGCGCACTTGAGCGGCTTCCTTTTTGTGATTGCGCACTTTGATTTCGAATGTTTCATCGGCCCAGTGGCCCCCGGTATCCAACTGAAAGTTCGTCTGGCGCCGCTCGCCTACCAAATCGAAGGCATTACCGGTGTAAAGCCGGACCGTCTCATCCCTGGGGGTATGGTCGATGGCGTCTTCCCCGATGAATTCATTTCTGCCGTCCGCGTCGCGCCGGTATAATTTGACTTTGCCTCTGGGCAGCGGCATTCCCAGGCCGGCTTTTTCTGCGTTGTCAAACTCCAGCATCACCCATACTTTCGGGTTTGATTGGGTGCCGTACTCAGGCCTGGTTCGGAGGCTGTGGACATCCCAGGCGCGATAGCGCTGGTCCGGTCTGAACCCGTCGTAAACGTAAAGGCGTTTAGCGGGGACGTTGGCGGCGCGCACAAACTCCACCTGCTTGATCTCACGGTCCAGCACCGTAGTGGGCCGGGGCAGCGAGTAGAGGTGATATTCTTCAAAGGCCCGTTCCGTAACCCCCGGCGGCTCCGCCATTTTAGCCTCTGCCGCCGCGCCGAGGTCCTGTAGCCGCGCCGCCTCCGGCCGGGCCCGGGCCACGTCGCCGGCCATGAGCTTGACGCTGGCGTTTTCGAAATCCTTGCCGCTCATATTCTCCAGCGTGACCCAGCCGACGATGTCAAATTTATCGCCCTTCTCCGGCGCGATGGCGTTGTAATTGGCTTCCCAGCGCATGCCGCCGGTGAGATACGAGAACTCCACGTCGTGAGGGCCCGGCGCCGCGGTCCACAGCCGCCACAGCAGGGTGGGCTTCAAAAAAGCCTTGGGGTCGAGCGCGTCGAAAATCGGCTTGCCCGGCAGGCCGAACTGGATTTTGCCGTCCACCTCCACGATGGGCTGGCCGCCGCCCTGGGGCTGACTGTAAATCATCTGCCGCACGGCATATTGCTGGCTGTAGCGCTGGAAGGCGCTGGTGTGGGGCGTGTAGCCGCTGCGCAGGATCTTGCCTTTGACGATTTTCTTCTCGCCGGTCTGGGGCAGGGTGACCTCGAAATCCAGGACCTTGCCCTCCGACTTGCGCAACAGCAGGCCCTCGCTCAAGGGGTCGCTTTCGTAGTTTTGCTCGAGGATGCGGATGGCGTCGGGCTTCTTGAGGTCTCTCAGCACCACGGAGTCCGGCTCCAGGTGCGCGGTGATGTCGCTTATTCGCACCTCGGTTTCTCCCTTCTTCAGCTCCAGAATGCGCGTTTCCTTCACGGTGGCGAAATTCTGATTGTAAATGGTCAGTTGGGTCTGAGCCAGGACCGGAGCGGCCCACAAGAGCGCCAGGGCAAGGGCGAAGATAACCGGCATGGATGCCTCCCGTGAGGTGAAGTTACCTGTTGGACAGCCATTCTACAAGAAAAGTTACCCCAGGTGCAGATTTCTATTTGCCGGTCTTTACATTTCTGGGATTGAACAGTGCGGAGGTGAATCAGTATCTGTGTGCTGAGGCGGTTAAACCATGGCGGGGGGGAGCAGACACCTGTTCTAAGCGAATAAACCGCCGCCCCCAGGCGCAGGCAAGAGTAGTTTTGGTCTCAGTGATCTGACTAACTCTTGGCCACTTGGTTCCGAAGCCATACCTGACCTTCCTTGAATTGGGCGGGGGAGAGTGGAATTATTCATCCATCCTGGGGCCCCTCTGTCCTTCAACTCTTTCCAGGCCGATATCGGGAGTCGCTAGATGCCCTATATCTTTAATTTTTGCTCAACCTAAAAATTTTCTATAACTGCTCCAGACCATCCTACCCCGTCTCAAACCTTTTCAGCTTGCGCCACAGGGAGACCCGATCGATGCCCAGGATTTCCGCGGCCCGGGTTTTGTTGCCGTCCACCTGATTCAGCACCCAGTCGATGTACTCCCGTTCGTGGTCTTCCAGGGTGAGGAATTCCTGGCGCTGGCGGCGGGTCACCTGGAACTGGCGCTGCTGGAGGTCGGGCGCCAGGTGTCTTACCTCGATGGTGTCGCCGGTGCATAAAGTCACGGCCCGCTCCAGGATATTCTCCAGCTCCCGGACGTTGCCCGGAAACTCGTAGTTCATGAGGATGTCCATGACTTCCTTGGAGATTTGGTCCACCGGCTTGGACTGGGTCTGGGCGAACTTGCGCAGAAAATGCTGGGCCAGCAGGGGGATGTCATCCCGGCGTTCGACTAAGGGCGGCACCGCCAAAGTCACCACGTTCAGGCGATAATAGAGGTCCTGGCGGAAGGCGCCCCGCTCCACTTCATTTCTTAAATCCTTGTTGGTGGCGGCCAGGATGCGGATGTCCACCGGAATTTCCACGGTGCCCCCCACCCGCATCATGGCTTTTTCCTGGATGACCCTGAGGAGCTTCACCTGCATGGACAGGGGCATGTCGCCGATTTCGTCAAGAAAGATGGTGCCGCCCGGGGCCACCTCCAACAGTCCTTTTTTAATGCCGCGGGCGCCGGTGAAGGCCTCTTTTTCGTGGCCGAAAAGTTCGTTGGCGAGCAAATCTTCAGTAAACGCTCCGCAATTAATGGCCAGGAAGCGCTTGTCGGCCCGGGGGCTCAGGTGATGGATGGCCTTGGCCACCAATTCCTTGCCCGTGCCGGTTTCGCCCAAGATCAAGACGTTCGTGTCAGAAGGTGCGATTTGGGCGATGGTCTGGCGCAAGGCTTCGATTCTGGCATTTTTACCGATGAGCAGAGGAAAGCCTTTTTGGCTCCTGACCTCCCGTTTGAGCTCCTGAACTTCCAGACGCAGCTCCCGCTTTTCCAGGGCCTTTTTGACGAGAATTCGCACTTCCTCGTTCTTGTAAGGTTTGGCCAGGTAGTGATAAGCGCCTTTCTGCATGGCCTCCACGGCTGAGGTCACGGTGGCGTAGCCGGTGATGACGATGATTTCGGTATCCGGGTACAGTTCCTTGGTGCGCTCCAGGACCTGCATGCCGTCGATTTGGCGCATGCGCAGGTCGGTGAGCACCAGATCGAATTCACCCTTCTCCAGTTCCTGGAAAGCCTCCATGCCGCTTTCTACGGCTACGGTGTCATAGCCTTCCTTGCGCAGGATGAATTCCAGGTTTTCCCGGGCGATGGGTTCATCATCAACAATCAGGATCCGGCTTGGGTTCATGCAGCCTGCCTCTCTATCTTCTGCGGCGCTTGTAAAGGCAAGCGAATGGTGAAGCGGGTGCCTTCGCCTTCAGCGCTTTCCACGGAGATGGCGCCCCGGTGCTTCTCGATGATGCCATAAACGATGGACAATCCCAACCCTGTGCCTGCGCCCACTTCCTTGGTGGAGAAGAAGGGGTCGAAGATTCGCTCCAATTCCTGCTTGGGAATGCCGACGCCGGTGTCTTCCACGATGATCACGGCTTGCTGCTTTTCCTTGTCTTCCCAGGCGGCGATGCGAATCTGGCCGGGCGGCTCGGAAATGGCCTGGACCGCGTTCATCAGCAGGTTCAAGAACACCTCCTGCATGCGCTGGGCATCGATATGAATGATCAGATTCCAGGGCACTTCATCCACAATATCCACCCCCGGCGGCACCTGGCTGGAGATGAGCTTGATGGAGCGCTTGACCACGTCCTCCAAGGGTATGGGCTTAAGAGAAAAGTCCCTCACCCGGGAGAATTCCAGGAGTCCCTTGACGATGTCCCGGGCCCGGTGAACCTCCTGGTCGATATTGCC
Source organism: Deltaproteobacteria bacterium (assembly GCA_030018495.1). Lineage (GTDB taxonomy): Bacteria > Desulfobacterota > Desulfobaccia > Desulfobaccales > 0-14-0-80-60-11 > DTHB01. The sequence goes on from JASEFS010000005.1 coordinate 79,053, forward strand.
CAGCATCTTTTTCATAAAATCCCGGTCTCCCTGTTCCAATTCCTCCACCAGAATCTGGCAGGACGTGGAGATATTATTCAGGGGATTATTCAGCTGGTGGGCGATGCCCGCGGTGAGGATACCCAAAGAAGACATCTTCTTGGATTGCACCAACTGGTCTTGACGCTTTTCCAACTCCTCCACCATGCGGTTGAAGGCTTCCACCACCTGCTGGGTCTCATCCCGGGTTTCCAGGACGGGCAGCGGCCGGAAATCGCCCCGGGCGATGCGCAGAGTGGTGTTTTCAATGACCCTGAGGGGCCGGATGATTTTCCGGCTGACTACGATAGTAAGGAAGATGCCGCCGATCATAAACAGAATCATGGACACCAGGAGTTGGTATTTCAGGGAGCCGATGATCTCCAGGATTCTTTGGCGCTCGAAAGTTACCAGATATTGGGAAAGTTCCACCAGCCGCTTGCCCCTCTCCCGCATTTCTTCTTCCTGGCCAGAGGTGACGATATTTTCCGACTGCCCCCGTCCTGGACTAACCTTGCCCGGCTGGATTGATTGCATGAGTTTGCGGTAAGACAGCAGCTCAACCTTCAGTCGATCCAGATGAGCCGCGACCTTGAGGTTCTTGCCTTCCGGAAGAATTTCCTCCAGGGCTTGGAGGGCCAGCTTGGAATAGCGCTGATTTTCCTGCAAATCCTCGGGGGAGCCGTAGAGGAGATAGTTCTTTTCATAGCGCCGCATTTCCAGGATGATTTCCCTGAGGTCATTGGCGACTTCGGCAAAATGCTGTTTGACTTCGATAGAGCGTAAACTGTGGTAGGAAAAACCGCCTATGGAACCGATAACCAAAATGCTGGCTATGAAACCCACGATTACTTTTTGGCGGATGTTGAGATGAAAGCTCCAAGCGGCCATAACCCTGCCCTTTTACTAAAAAATTCACGTTATTACAAGCTTCTTCCATTTTATCTGATCCGATGCGTTTTGCAATACCGGCCCACAAGAGTGGTACCGTTTGCAACGCCTCAGCCGTTCAAACCAGGCATGCCGCTCGACTTGATTCAGAATCGGCCAAAGCAAACGGAAGATGGTTCAAAAGGCGGTTAAAGGAGTAGGGCAGGGGGAAGAGTGGCAGCCGGATCAAAGCAATTCGGCCTAATCCGGCAAAACTTAAAGAGGGTGACAGGCGCCGTCTGCCATGGGGGGCGGGTTGCGAGCGGCTTTCCTTACCAGGCGCTCGAACCCACCGGACAGCCAGGGGAGCAAACGGCGTCCATGCCCCACCAGGAAGGGGCGGGATCGTGCGGGCCGCCTACGGGGTGGACATATTCCCCCTGGCCGGCACAGGCCAGGAAAATAACCAGCAATGGCAGCAGTATCAAAGTCTTATATCTCATGTTGCTCCAGACCTCGTCTTCGAATGGCATAAACTCATCAGGCGCGTTGTCTTCATGATAAGTCTTTTTTGCCGTTCTGACTACCGGCGGAAGATTTTATTTTCTGCCCATCGGGCGCTTGATGATCGAGGGCTAAAGAAAGTGCGAGTGCACACCCTGCTGAATTTGAAGACAAGCTCTCGGCGACGGTATTTGATTGCCCCATGAAATGATTGATGCCTGAGGTGATCAGGCCAACCGTTCTCAGCCCAGCCGGTGACAAACCGGACACTCACAATACGGATGGTGTTTGCCCCCCTGTTCGGAGCATTGGGGACAGAAACAATAAGGCGTATGCCTGCCTCCTTTGCCGCCGCATGAGGGACAGGCGCACAAGTGCGTGTGTTTGCCGTCCAAACCGCCGCATATGGGGCAGATGCAGCCTTTGAAATGCTTGCCCCCCATCTTGACCTGCATCTCCTCGCGCTGATGATAGCCGAATCCCGGCAAGGAGGCGGAGCCGCCGCCGCCCCCCCGCGGATAGCTGGGAGCAGCGCTCATCGGGCTTTCATAATCTTCGGTAATCTCCAGGGCGTCGAATTTTGCCGCGCATTCATCACAGAGGTCGTACTTGGCATAATCGGGGTTAATGCTCCGGGTGGTAGCCGAAACCCGCTTGCCGGACATCAAACATGACTCACACCACTTTTCCTGCACCCTGGAAACCTCCTTCAGCCCATTGGCCCTGGCGGGATCTCTCGCCGGCTGGCTGAATGCCTGCCATTAAGTTAAATGTTCAGCATTGTATGCTATTTTTATCCATTTGGAAACTCCGGCGGACAAGAAATACCGCACGCCAGGCAGGCATGGGAAGGGACGGGTTGATCGGCGAGTCACTGAGACGGCAGCGCGCCGGGGTGTTCAGATCGCAGGCAGGATTGCTGAAATTTGGCGCCGCCCTTAGTCCTGTTTCTCAAACTTATGAATATTCGGCATGAGGGATACTGAGTCCGATAAAAAATGCGCGGCGCGTTCATAATAAAGTTGGGAGGTAGTATCGTCGGGGTTAAGACGCAGGACCTCCTGAAATTTTTCCGTGGCCCGGTGCCAATCTTTGCGGCGATAGGCGGCAATGGCATCAGCGAACAATTTCAATGCCGCAGGAAACTCCCCTTGGGGCAGGGGTCCCAGCAACTCGTATAACGTCACGGACTGAGTCCTGCCTTTCACCATGATGCGATCCAGTTCGCGCATCATGAAATCTCTTTTAACCAGTTGATACGTGGCTTCGCTTAAAAGAATCTTGCTGCCGTAAAACTTGTTTACCTTCTCAAGGCGAAAGGTGAGGTTGACGGGATCCCCCATAACCGTGTAGTTAAACCGGTCGCGAGACCCGACATTGCCGGCCACTACCCGGCCTGAATGCAGGCCTATGCGCAGGGTCTGGTCAGGATGCCCCATCGCCACCCAGTTCTTGTTCAACGTGCGCATGGCTTCCTGCATGTCCAGGGCCGCGCTGCACGCCAGAATGGCATGATCGCGCTGGGGCAGAGGCGCACCCCAGAAACACATGATACCGTCTCCGATGTACTTGTCCACCGTCCCTTTGTGGGCCAGAATTATACTGGTCATGGCCGTGAAATATTCATCCAGGAGCGTGATAATCTCCTTGGGCGGCAGTCTTTCCGACAAAGCCGTGAAGTCGGTGAGGTCGGCAAAAAGGATGGTGGCGTCCACCTCCTCGCCCCCGAGTTCCAGCTTTTGCGGGTCGGCTGCTATGATCTCTACAACGGAAGGAGACACATAACGGCTGAAGGCTTGCCTGAGCCAGCGCTTTTCCTGGATTTCCGCGGCCAGATATTTCAAAGAGTGGGTGGCGTACACCGCAATCAGGCCGACCATGGCGAGAACCGGCGGCATCCAGAAATTCTTGAGGATGAACAGGCTCAGGGAAACGAACCCCAGAATAACCAGGAACACCAGGAGGGCGACCAAGCCGGGCAGGGGCGAGAGCCGGGCCGCCAGGATGCTGAAGCCGAGCACCAGCAGTAAAGAAAGAATAAGCCTCGGGAGCCATTGCAGTTCTTCACCCCAGGCTTTCCGCAAGACGGTGGAGATGATGTGGCCTTGCATCTCCACCCCGGACATGGCCTGTCTGGAGCCGACAACAAAAGGGGTGTAAAAGTTGTCGGCATGGGCCAGAGGGTCGATGCTGGACTGCATAATCCGGCCGATAAGGACAATGCGGTCTTTAATTTTGGCGGTCTTGGGCATCAATTCGGGGTTGAGAACCTGATAATAGGAGATGGTCTCGATGCTACCCATAGGGCCGACAAAGTTGATGAGTCCGGAGAGGTCCGCGGGCAGCTCGTGCTGGGGTCGCCAAAGTTTTGCCACTAAGGCCGGCATGGTATCCAGGCCCCCCAGGCGGAGGTGGAAACGCCGCACCACGCCGTCCGAATCCGGGGTGACCACAAACAGCGCCACGCCGCTGGCCGCTTCGCTGAACATTTTTAGGGGTTCGACCAGCGTCTGGCGGTAAATACTGGGGCTTTCGAATTTTTCGATGGTACAGGCCAGGATGACGTTGCCGGCCCGCTGTATGGCTTCGGCAAAGGCGAGATCAGCTTCCGGCGTGGTCGGATCGGCAAACAAGACATCAAAGATGATTAGGCGCGCCCCTGCTTTGACCAGGTTTTGCACCAGTTGGGCATGCAACTTGCGGGACCAGGGCCAGGGCCGCTTCAGTTCCTGAAACGAAGCTTCATCGATGCCGACGATGAGCAATTCCGGGGGGGGAGGCGAGGCAGGACGCAGCGTGTAGCCGATATCGAGGGCAAGATTTTCCAGGGTCTGGCCAAAATGCGAATAACCCAGGCCAACGACGGCGCCGAACACCAGGAGGCCCACCAGCAAAGCCCGGCTAAACGGCCCCGGAGAAAATTTGGCAAGTGAGGACATGCCTGAAGTGCTCTCCCGCAAAGGGAATATTCCTGCCGGGTAAAGCGGCAATCCATTTGATTCTTCTATAACGCCTGCTGAACGGCGGTCAAGAAGCCGGCCTCACTGGCCGCCTTTGTGACGCCTTCGCCGCATCATATATGAATCAGTGGAGCGTATGCCGATTAAGCCTCATTCAGTTTTTTAAGCCTGCAAAAAAGAAAAGACCGGGTCCTTCAAGGCACTCCGGTTTGGCTTTTCTGTCATGAAATACCTTTCTCGGCTGATTCAGGACAGTCCTCTAAAAAAAAGTTTAATTGATCTGAGCAAATTTGGTCAAGGATTTTAGAAGCAGATCCTGATATTTTGTGCCTTATGCGCTTTAATGAGTTAAAGTTGTCATCCTGATTGATTGTTATCAGCGCCCGGGCGCGTCGGCAGCAACCCTTAAAGGCTTTCGCAAGTCAGGCAGGTGGTCAGCTCTTTGAAGCCGCATTCCAGGCAAAAAGTGATTTCATGGGTCAGCTTGTCAAAGCTGCTGCTGAACAGGCTGACCGCGCCGCTGCGGCATAATAGCCCATTGCCGCAGTTCGGACATTGCCCCGGAACCTTGAAACAAAAGCGGACAAGAAGGTTTTCCGTCAGGTCGGCCACGTTTTTTAAGAAGATCTTTACTTCGACGGGTGAAAGATTGTGACGAAACTCTGCCATGCCAGGGTAACCCGCATTTTCCTTTTAATAACCGCGGCAGGTTTTTCCCTGACCTCGGTGCTTTTCCAAACTCTAACTGATTCCCACCTTGATTTGCAACTTCCTGACACCACCGCATCAGCCTTCCACCTGGATGCTGATGGTCTGGATGTTGTGGTCCACTGACATGGTCGTGTGCACGTTGGCCCCTTCCCGGCGGGTGGAGAGGATGTCAATGTAATGAGGCACACCCCGTTCATCGGCAAATTTGAGGCGTTCCCCCGGGGCGAACCCCCCCTGACGGAACCAGATTTCCGGCGGCAGGAGCCAGGTTTTGCCGTATTTACCTTCAAATTTCAAGTAGCTTAGGGTGTCGAACGGAAACTGGAGAAAGAGTGCCAAGTCTTCATCAGAGACGGCCCTGCCTAAATCTTCCTGCAGGCGGCGGCGCTCATGTTCCAAGTCCGGTTCGTGGGGCTTGATCTGCCCGCCTTCGTCGTAAATGATCTTGTGCCACTTCTTGCCGTCCCGGCGCTGGTATTCCAGGACTTTTTCGCAGATCCAGTCTTCAGGCTCGTAAAACGGCAGGGGTCCGTAGCGGCCCAGGATAAGATTTTGCAGGTCCAGGGAAGGCCGTTCATAGCGGCCGTTCAGGACATTGCTCACCGCGGTGGTCCAGAGGATCTGAGAGCCCGGCGTCACCGACCACCAGTTGCCCAACTCCACCTGGACCCTGGCCAGTTCCTCCAGGATCTCCGGCATTCTTTCCAGGAAGCCGCCCCGGTCGGCCTGCTCAAAGGCGCTCACCACCGCGCCGCCGGTAAGCTTGTAGTGGGTCACGGTGGGGTCATGGCCCCTGAACGGGCTTTCGAAGGCCTCGTAGATTTTCCGCTCCCGCCGCAGGATGTCGGAACTCTGCAACAGCGCCTGTATGCTGATGCCTTCGGCTTTCTTGTCATAATCCCGCAAAGTTTGAATGAGGGTCAGCGCCGGGGCCTGGCCGTAGATGGCGCCGTAGCCGTGGTCGGCCACGTCGCAGATCTTGGCCCCGGCCAGGACCGCGGCGGTCATGCGGCCGATGTCGTTGCCGTCGGTGTTGCAGCCGTGGTAGTGCAGGATGATATCGGGGAAGGCCCGGGAAATAGCCTCAAACAACTGGCCGACGCGCTTGGGGGTGCCCAGGCCCGCGTAGTTCTTAATGGAAATAATGACATCCGGGCCGGTGACCTCCAAAATTTCCCCGACTTTCCCCACATAATACTCATCCGTATGCTCCCTGCCGGTGGAAAAGCAGACGCTGGGCATGAGCAGCCGCCCGGCCCGCTTGACCTCCTCGAAGACCACGGCCATGTTGGGTACATGGTTGAGGAAGTCATAGACCCGCCAGACATCCACGTACTTGGCGAATTCCCGCACCACCAGGCGGATGACGTTTTCCGGGTAATGGCGGTAGCCGAAGAGATTGGCCCCGCGGCACACGGTCTGGAGCAGGGTGCGGGGCATGTGCTTTCGGGCGATGCGCAGGCGCTCGAAAGGGTTCACCTGCTTGCGCATGAGGTCCAGATGTATGGAGGCCCCGCCGCTCACCTCTACGGAGAAAAAGCCCGCCGCGTCCCGGTATGGGGCCACCCGCACCGTGGTCATGGGCATCAGGCGGTTCTTGAAATCGGACTGAGACACGTCCCGTTCGTTATTGCACAGGAAATAGCCCTCCGCCCGGCGCAGGGCCGCAAGAATTTCCGCCGGACTCATATCACGGGTGATGCGGTCGTTCATGGGTGCTCCGATTTTGGTTTTTGGTTTTTAGTTTTTGGTTTTCAGATCAACGGCGGGCCGCCCTGCACAATTTTTTTTCTGCGCGCCCGAAATGCACTGGACAAAGCGATCCGCCAATTTTTCGAAAATTCCGGATAGCTTTCCCGGAGTAAACAGCATATCCGCAAGATAACGGCAACTGAAGTCGAGGAGCGCCGCATCGTTTTGTTCCAAGATTGCCGCCGTCTCATCGGCCAGGCCGCAGGTTTGCCGGAATGCGGTCGCACCTGCCAGGCTCCTGAAGGCATCCAAATCATACATGATCGTGGCCATGAGGTCGAGTACCGCGGCTTCAACCTGAAGCGGCCCCCGCAGTCCCTGAGCCAGGATGAGGTTCAGCCATTCCCGGCGGGCTTCATCGTACGCCTGGAAACCCTGGTTGGCCCGCCAGGAGGCCACCGTCCAGACAGTGTCCGCGTCAAATCCCTGGCAATAATCCAGGCGGCGGCAGAAGTAAAAATCCTCGATGCCGTTCTGAGCGAGCCGGCTCCCCATGGTGATGGGAAAGAGGCGACAGGCCGCCGGCCGACTGTGGTACACCTGGCAGCCGTGCGTCCCCGCGAAGGGACACCCCCCGCCCGGCGAGCGGGAAAGATCGATGAAAACCAGGGGAAGGTTTGATTGCGCATCCATTTCCCGGCGGGTGTAGCGTTTGAGCAATTCCCCGGTGTTGATCTCCAGGGCGCGGGCCAAGCGCAGGAGGTCGTACGGACTCAGCATGATGGTGGCCGTGCGGCAGCATCGGTTGAAGCAGGCCAGCCCCGCATGGCACCGGAAGGTAAAGCGGCTGTCCAGGGTGAGCCATTCCTGGTCCGGCGTTTTATAAACGGATACCTTGGTGGAATTATGACGAGGCATTGATGTGAATACCCTACGGAACTTATTTCAGAATATAGTATTCTGGTTCCCAATCTCCGACTTGGGAACCCAAATTTTAATCAAAGCTCCCGCTTTGCCGGCCAAGCAGAGCTTGGCGCCCAAGAGCGTTCCCAAGCAGGAGCTTGGGAACGAGGAACGTATTCGCTCACGCCTTGATTGGATGCGTGAAGTCGGTTTAATGGCGGGCACTGCCGCCCTGCATAACTTTGAACCTTGAACCTTGAACCATCTTCCCGAATGCGTTGATTTCCGCGATGAGCCGGGCGATTTTGTCCACCTCCCGCTCCGTTATTCTGGTTCCCAAGCTCCGGCTTGGGAACCCAAATTTTGATCAGAGCTTCCGCTTTGCCGGCCAAGCAGAGCTTGGCGCCCAAGAGCGTTCCCAAGCAGGAGCTTGGGAACGAGGAACATATTCGCTCACGCCTTGATTGGATGCGGGAAGTCGGTTTAATGGCGGGCACTGTCGCCCTGCATAACTTTGAACCTTGAACCTTGAACCTTGAACCATCACGCATAGGGGTTCTTGCCGAATGCGTTGATTTCCGCGATGAGCCGGGCGATTTTGTCCACCTCCCGCTCCGTTTCCTGGTAGTCCAGGAGCTGGGGATGGTCGTCGATGTAGGAGGTGTCGAAGTTCATGGCGATGAAATCAGGGTCGCGGACGATTTGCTGAAAGTACGGGATGGTGGTCTTCACGCCCAGGATGAGGAAGCCACGCAAGGACCGGGCCAGGCGCTGCACCGCTTCCGCCCAGGTGAAGCCGTAAACCGTCAGCTTGACCAGCAGGGAGTCGTAGTACGGGGTTATTTCGTAGCCTTGATAGATGGCCCCGTCGAGGCGCACCCCGGGGCCGCCCGGCGATTGGTACACCTGGAGGACGCCGGGATTGGCCAAAAAGTTGTTTTTGGGGTCTTCGGCGTTGATGCGCACCTGGATGGCGAAGCCCCGCTCCGCCACCTGGTCCTGGGAAAAGCTGATGGGCTCGCCTTCGGCGATGCGGAGCTGCTCCCGGATGATGTCGATGCCGGTCACCACTTCGGTGACCGTGTGCTCCACCTGGATGCGGGTGTTGACCTCCAGGAAATAGATGGAATCGTCCGCGCCCACCAGAAATTCCACGGTGCCGGCGCTGAGGTAACGGGCGGTTTGGGCCAGGCGCACCGCGGCTTGGCAAATCTCCTGCTCGAGCGCGGGCCGCAATCCTCCCGGCGCAATTTCAATGAGCTTTTGGTGGCGGCGCTGGATGGAGCAGTTGCGCGTCCCCAGGTGCACGACGTTGCCGAAGGTGTCGGCCAGTATCTGCACTTCGATATGGCGAGGGCGGAATATGCACTTCTCCAGGTAAATCTCATCGTTCCCGAAGCAGAGGAGGGCTTCGGAGCGTGACTGCTGGAGGCCGGCCAGCAGCATCTTGTCATCTTCTACCTGGCGGATGCCCCGGCCGCCGCCGCCGGAGACCGCCTTGATCATCAGGGGATAGCCGTGCTCCGCCGCGAAGGCCAGGGCTTCCTGATCGCCTTGAGAGCCCGGGGACAAGACCGCGCTGGCCGGGATCACCGGAATCCCTGACTCCATGGCCAGCCGGCGGGCGATGACCTTGCTGCCCATATTCCGGATAACCTCTGGGGGAGGCCCGACAAATACCAGGCCTTCATTGGTGCAGGCTTCGGGAAAATCGGGATTTTCCGAGAGGAAGCCGTAGCCGGGATGGATTGCCTGGGCTCCGGTCTGCTTTGCCACTTCGATGATGCGGTCGATGCTGAGATAATCCCGGCGGGGCCCCGGCCCCACGCAGACCACCTCATCGGCCCGCATGATGTGATAGGCTTCCTTGTCCGTCTCCTCGTAAATGCCTACTACCTTGAGGCCCAGTTCCTGAGCGGAACGCATGATGCGCACCGCGATTTCTCCCCGGTTGGCCACCAGGATTTTATCAATCTTGAGCTTTGGCGACATGCCGACCCACCTGTCACGCCGCAGCCTGCCCTTAATGAAAGCCGGGCGCTGCCTTGATGCGGTTAACTAAAGAAAATATCGTCAAAAACGGTAGTAATGTGGTGAATTTTAGTATGTCTTGCCGTGAATGACAAGAGCGGCAGTTAAACCTGCCCTGCAAGCGTCTGCCAGGTTCAACCTTTGGAGCCAGGAGCGCCGCGGAAACTGCCATTTAACGACTTGCAGGTCATTTCAAAGCCGGTTTTATGCTCCCTGAACACCGCGGCCAAAGGATTTCACCTCCGGCAGGCTCTCTTTATTGACGCGTTGGCGGAGTTATTATTACGGCATACTGGTCGGCGGAACCGTTTGAGAAAAATTCAAATTAGCTATTTCAACTGACAACAGGAAAGCGTTCTTGTGTTGCATAATAATTTTTTTCTTTTACGATGCAGCTTTTAAAATCTTTTCCCTTGACAATGCTGTCTGTCTCTTGCAAATTAACAAAGGGGGGAGGTGCAATGTTTACAGGTTATCCGGTGGCGATAACCTGGGCAGACAAGTCTTACGCCCGCTTTTTTGCTGACGGAGGGGGGCCGAAGCGGAGACGTTTCTGGTGCAGTGGATTTTGACGGCTATCTCCGCCGCCTCTTCGCAGCAGCCCTCGCCCTCGTAGCAATCCGGCAAATTGGCATGCTTTTTATTCCCACCTTTGGCCTGCTTGCGAGGGCAAATTATGGGGCGCACCGGCACTTGTCAAGAAAGCAGCGTCACCCTGAATTGTTCGGAAGATAACCTGCAGCCGCCCGCCAGACTGGCTGTCACGGAGCAACCGGGACGAGTCGGCGCCAAAAAAAAGCTTTGGGACAGGTGGGACAGCGTGCATAGTGCCGCGCCGACAGGCAAAAACGACCACTGCTCGCCTGTGGCCTCCAAAAGCAACTCCTACGTGGTGGCGGTTATCAATCAAAAAGGGGGCACCGGGAAAACCACCACTACCATCAACTTGAGCGCGGCCCTGGCCTATCTGGGGCACCGCACCCTCATGGTGGATTTGGACCCCCAGGCCCACACCACCATCGGCATCGGCGTGGATCCGGATGCCTTCATTGAATCCATGGCCGAAGTCATGAGCGTGCCGCGCAAGCCCATTGCTGAAATCGTCCTGCCCACTTATATCATGGGGCTGAATCTCGCACCGGCCCACATTCATCTGGCCCACGTGGCCGAGCAGATTTACACCCGGGTGTTCCGGGAGACCATCCTGGCGCAGGCGCTCCAGGGCCTGGATTATGATTTCATTTTCATTGATTGTCCGCCGTCCCTCGGGGTTTTGACCATCAACGCCCTGTATGCCTGCGACTTCATTGTCATCCCCTGCCAGATCTCCCGCTATTCCCTGGACGGCTTGGCGGACCTTCTCACCAGCATAGAAATCGTGAAAAACCTGAGTATCCAGGACCTGTTTCAGGGTGATCACTTCAGGGTGCTGCTCACCATGTTCGACCCCCGCAACAAGGTCACCAATCAGTATATTTTGGATGAGTTAAGGCCTTACAAAGAGAAGACCTTTGCGGCTGTGATACGGAGAAACGAGTCGCTCAATCAGGCCCAAATCGCGCAAAAGGCCATTTTTGACTTTGACTTCGATTGCATCGGGTCTCAAGACTACCAGCAGCTTGCCCTGGAATTTCTGAACCTTTATCACCGCAGGACCGGCTTGCCCGTGGAGGATAAGGTGCTTAACGCTCAGGGCAACCAAAGCACCTCCCTGGAGGGTTAGGGAGCACATTTAAGGCCGCGTTATGCCCTTTGGCATAGAAATGTCCCGAGAGATGTCGACTTCACAGTTCGCCGTCAAAATCGGCCCGCAGGAGCTCGGGCAGATTTTCACCTTGAGGAAAAATCTCGATCTTATGCGCGTGCTGGCCAGGTTTGCCGAGCACTACCGCAGACTCGGCTGGCCCCTGGCTGCCCTGGAGGCGCAATCGGGAGCGGACCTTGATATCGACTTCACCTCTTTTAATAAACCTCTGACCAAGCGGCTGATGGATGAAACTCTCCAGGGCCGGGAAGTGAACCTGGCAGTGCGCCTCGGGGCTTCGGCCCGAGTGTTTGCCTTGAAAATTGCCGCCGACCAGGCGCCCCTTCAGTTGGACAAATGCGGCCCCTGGCGCAGCACCTGTATCGCCGCGCTGAAAAACCGCCAGGAGCAGCATTTTTATCGGTTACCTGAGGCCTGGGAATTGCCGTCCTCTGCGCCGGCGGACCATATACAGGTGTTGGGAGAAGGGGCTTTGGCGTTTGTGCCCCCGTCCCTGGAACCAGACACCGGGCATAACTGGCGCTGGCTCAAGGCCCCCTGGGAAAGCCCGCCCTGTCCGCCGCCCGCGGGGCTGCGCCGGTTTCTTGAGAAACATGATCTTTTCACCGTCACCCAGACGGAGCCGGAGCCCCGGCTTCTTGCCTGGAGCATGCTTTTTCCGCAAATTGCCCGCCATAAGGACCTGTTGAGCACCCTTTTGGCCCCGCCGGTATCAGCGGCCCGGTACTACCGGGAGATCATCACGGAAGCCCTGAAAGCCGGGATTAATGAGAGCAAAATGCTTCAATCCCTGCTATGGCACGCCCCCCATGGAGAAGCCCGGCGTTCGCCGGAGCTCTGGGGTCATTTGGTGAGCTTGGTGACCGAACTGACCCGAACCGGCAGGCCGGCTTCATTCCAGCATGGCCGTAAGGGATTGGGGCAGGAACGAACTTCGCCGAAGCCGCTGGTTCATCACCTGGAAAGGCTTGCGGCCAGGACCCTGGAGTTGGAGCGGCAGTTGGCGGACTTGCAGCAGGCGCCGAAAGGCCATGGGCGAGGAAGGCGCGACTTGCCCTGCTGGAAGGAGTGGCTGGCCCTCATCCAGCGCTCCGGCCTGGATGATAAAGATATCCAGGATTTTAAAAGGGAGCTGGCGGATTTTCTCCGGAAAAACCCGGACCTGGCAGGGGATGAGAAAAAGCTTGTCCTGGTGCGGTACTGCTACGCCAACTACATCAAGATCGATCCAGCCTATGACGGTCTGCCGGAACGGGACCGGCTCGCCGGAGCCGGGGAGATGGCCAGAACCTTTCTCAACTCCCCGGTTTTAAAGATGCCCACCCGAAACAACCCGAGATAAGGATCGAGATATGGCGAACCATTCCAACATAAAATTGTGGAGCATCGGCGGCGGCAAGGGAGGCGTCGGCAAAAGCGTGGTCACCATAGGCTTAGGGATCAGCCTGGCCCGCCTGGGGAATCGGGTCATACTCCTGGACGGCGATTTGGGGGGGGCCAACCTGCACACCATGATGGGGCTGCGGTTCCCTTCTGTCACCCTGGAGGATTTCCTCCTCAAAAAGGTGCCCCGTCTGGAAGATGTGGTTCTGGAAACCCCGATTGAAGGCATCAGCATCATCTGCGGCGCGGACGACATCCTGGGCGCGGCCAATCCCACCTTCCATCAGAAAATCCGGCTGCTGCGGGAACTGGAAGAGCTGCCCGCGGATTTCGTGCTCATCGACTTGGGGGCCGGCACCTCCTTCAACATCCTGGATCTTTTCAACCACTCCCCCGGGAAAATCGCGGTCTTCAGCGGCGTTTCCACCTCTCTCCAGAACGTCTACGGATTTATCAAGTGCGCCCTGTTCCGCAAGATTTCCCGTGAGTTTGCCAAAGATGGCGAGATTCTGGCGCTGCTGTACGAAGAAGATCCTGCGGGTGAGGACATCAGTTGCATGGATGACCTGGTGGCCCAGGTCAAGCGGGTGGCTCCTGAAAAGTGCTTCCGGCTGCTTAAGGCGCTCCGTGACTTCGAGGTCTTCTTGGTGACCAACATGGTGAAAAATGACCAGGATTTCCGGGCCGCGGAGATCGTTCAGTCGGTGTGCGCCGACTTCCTGAACATCAAGCCCCAGATTCTCGGCCACCTGCTCGCCGACCCGCTGGTGGAAGTGGCCATCAACCAGATGGTGCCCTCGTTGCTGCATCAGCGGGATAACAAGATTGTCAGAGGCCTGGAGCAAATCGCCAAACGGATGGTGCGCCTGGGCCGCCATTCCTTCCCGGCGTGGTCTCCGGAAGAGCCCAAGTCGGCCAAATCCTCTCCCCTGAACATTTTTAAAGAAGCCTTCGAGAGCAGTTCCTGATCGCGCCCAATTAAGCCGAGTTTTCATGGTGCCCGCTACGATCGGCGGGCACGCAGGCCCGGCCCGCCGCGGAGAGCTTTTCGAAACTTCAGGCGCAGGCTGAAGCCTGCGGCTACATCATCAGGTAACAAAGGAAGTTTGTTGTTGTCCGAGTCGAAATCATGGTTAATGTTTAGTTTAAAGAAACCATGCCGGGCGGAGGATAAGCCATGTTTCTCTATCTGGTCCAGCACGCCGAAGCCAAAAGCAAGGAGGAGGACCCCGGCCGCGACCTGACGGACAAAGGCCGCGCCGATATCGGCAAGGTGGCCGGGTTCCTGGGGAAATTGGACTTAAGGGTCGGCCGGGTGGTTCACAGCGGCAAGGCCAGAGCCAAGACCACGGCCGAGATTCTGGCCGAGGCTGTGAAGCCTTCTCAGGGCATAACGGAGACCGAGGGGCTGGCGCCCCTGGACGACCCCGGAATTTGGGCGGAAAAGGTTGCAAAGATGACCGAAAATGCCATGCTGGTAGGCCATCTCCCTCATTTGGCCAGATTGGCGGGCCTGCTTCTCTGTCAGGACCGGGAGAAGGCCCCGGTCAATTTCAAAATGGGCGGCGTCGTCTGTCTGAGCCGCTCAGAGCCAGGGCAATGGGGATTGGAGTGGATGCTGATCCCGGAAATAATGCCCTGATTTTATTTTTTACTTGCCGGCCAGCTTTTCCTTTACCTGGGCAATAAGATAGGAATCCCGGAACATCTGGTTCTTGACTTCGGCCAGCTCCATTCTGACTTCGGCCAACTGCATCCGCAGTTTTCTGATATCGTTCTCCAGTTGCTCCAGACGCTCATCTGAGGCAGGCTCGGCAGGGAGGTGCCTGGAGGCTTGGGACTTCAGCGGCCCGGGGACCACCGCGTCCAGGGGATTTCCCGTGACCACCGCGTCCAGGGGATTGTCTCCGATGGTGCGACGCTTTGACATGTTCTCCCCCTATGAAGATTTTTCCTGGGCAATGATTTCCTGGGCCAGAGACCGGTAGTCCGCGGCTCCGGAGCTCCGGGGATCGTACTTGGTTATCGGCTGTGCAAAGGAGGGGCATTCGGCCAGGCGGATGTTCTCCCGGATTACCGTTTGGTAGACCACGTTGCCGTTATGTTCCCTGAGCTGTTCCACCACCTCCCTGGCATGGCGGGTGCGGGCGTCCACCCGGCAGGCGAGGATGCCGGAGACGCGCAAATCAGGATTGATGCGCTCCTTGACCACATTCACGGTATGCAGGAGCTGGGCCAGCCCGGTCAGGGCCATGACATGGGCCTCCACCGGCACCAGGATTTCCGCGGCCGCGGCCAGGGCGTTGATGGTCAAAATCCCCAAGGTGGGCGGGCAGTCCATCAACACATAGTCCCAGGCCCCGGGAGAGAGTTTCGCCAGGTGGCGGGCCAGTATCTGTTCCGCGCCCACCTCCCCTGACAGGATTCTCTCCACCCCCACCAACCACGGCGAGGACGGCGCCAAGTCGACCCCCGGCACCTCCGTCGGCTGAATCACTTCGCTGAGGCCGGCGTTTTCCACGAAAACACCGTACAGCCCCTTCCCCGGCTCCCTGAGGCCGAACCAGGCGGTGGCCGAATGCTGCGGGTCCAGGTCTATCACCAGAACCCGCCGGTGCTCCCCCAACGCGGCAGCCAGATTGACGCTGGTGGTGGTTTTGCCGCTTCCCCCCTTCTGATTGGCTATGGCGATCTTTCTCATGTCCTCCCCCGGCTGCGGCTTGTGATAAGCCATGTTGGCGAATCAGGCCAAAGAAAAACCCGGGGCGTCATCAGGCCGCAGTCGCAGCCAGTCGGTTCCAGGCAACCGACGCACCCGGGCTGAAGATTGTTGATAGGGACCCTTGGCCGCATGCGGGCCTTCCGGTTGGGATTTTCCTAACCATGCCACAACCTTGCGGGTCTGTCAATGAAAGTCCGAGCGCGGCAATAGGTGAGAAACTGTCAGGGGAAATCCGCCGGCTGGCAAGTCGCTCAGAAAAGGCTAAGGCGGAGAGATGAACCCCTGATCAGGTCGCTGAACGCGGCAGCGCCCCCCGATTCACTTACCGGTTTTCTGACGTTCTTCCGAACCCTTAAGAAAGGAGCGGATTTTTTCCACTTTGTTCCGCAGTCGGGGAAAGCGGTCTTCGATCCAGAGCACCATCCGGTCAAAAATGGGCAAATCTATTGACAAAAACAAAGCCCCGAGGGCCAGAAAAAGCCAGCCCTGGAGTATCGGCAGGAACAGTCCCAGGAAGCCCAGGACCACGAACACCGTCCCTAAAGTTATCCGGATGATGCGCCGCATGATTAACCCGTTAAGGTTAATCTAAGCAGACAGCCGGTTCATACAACCCGGCTGTTCCTGCAAGACGTAGATAACGGGTCAGGTGTTAAAATCAATGGCAAGAAATTCGTCTTCGGCAATCCCCCACCGTTTTTTTATTTCGTCCTCTGTAGTGGTAATGACAATCAGCCCCACCGGACGGCCTGCCTGCCTGAGAGGGGTGCAAACGGTATAAAGTTTCGAGCCGTCTGAAAGGAACAGCCAGCCTTGGCGGGCTTTGCCGTGTTTAAGGGCCTGCGTGACCATGTGGTAATGGGAGTAGTAACGTGAATAATTGTCTTTGGGGGGATATATAGCCAAAACGTCTCCGTGCCGGTCCAGCACGCCGATCATAAAGGGGCAGGCGCGACAGAGTTTCAAGGATTCAGGCGTTTTGCTTTTCAAAGACTGTCTAATGAGCGAGACATCCGACTTCGCCACCGGTCCGACTAAATCAGAAGCCAGCATTGCCAAGGCTTGCTGAACTTCTTTTTTGAACGCAACGGCGCCCTCACTTAGCTGGACCTTCTCTTTGGTCTGACACCCCAGGAAAGCCATTGGCAGGCAAAGAAAAAGTGCATAAATTCGAAAATTCCATTTCCTGATAAATTGTCTCTTCATGCTTCTACTCCTTGCCCAGCAGTTCTCCGGCCCCGGAATATCTTTTGCCGACGCATCTATTTGGCAGGAGGGTTAAAGAAAGAACAAAATTCAATCAGCAGACCATTTGGTCAAAAGGTGAGCGTTTATTTAATCGGCGTCAGGCAGTAAGTTAATGCTTTGCTAAATTATTAAGAGGTGACAGTGACTTATTTGCCTTATTCGGTTTTCATCTGTGATGCATAGAGTATACCAGCATACCTTAAAAAACAGCAGATGTGAAGCTTTAAATGGAACGTTAGCAGATTACGGATATGAAAGGGAGGCCATGAAAAAAGGCTGAGCGCAAAGGCCCAGCCAAAAAAAGCTTGGCGGGGACGACGAGACTTGAACTCGCGACCTCCGGCGTGACAGGCCGGCGTTCTAACCAAGCTGAACTACGCCCCCGGAGTTTTCCTGCCCCTGTTATGAAAGGGACTATGGAGGTGAGTATGTCAAAAAAGGCGAAATGAAGCAAGATTAATCTCGCCTCCGAGGAGTCCCGTCGCCGATTTCGCCATGGCCATGAAGCTTGCGGAAAAGAAACCATGCCAGGGGGCATCTGATTTCTTGTACGGCCAAGGTCAAGACGCGGTCTAAAGGGCAAGCCGACGGTCAAACCGCAGGATGGGACTATGATTCCCGTGATGCTTTTTCTCATCACTATCGATGATATGAAAATCATCGTTTATGAGTATTGCGCCTTTGCCTGGCAAATCAAATAATATCAGGAATCTAAAAATCCGGAATCAAACTTTGTTTGCTCATGGAAGGTGTAAGGGGGAAGCACCTCCAGGGAAGGGAGGCTTCCATGACACGCGTCCTGATGGTAGACGGCGAGCCCAACATCCGCCGGTTGTGCGCCGAGGAGCTGGAAGAGGAAGGCTACGTGGTGCGCCTGGCGGGAACAGGGGAAGAGGTGGTGCACCTCATAGACAGCTTTAGGCCCGAAGTGGTCATTTTAGAAATGCGGCTGCCGGATATGTCCGGCCTGGAAGCGGGCAGGATCATCAAAGGCACCAACCAGAAGATGCGGGTGATTTTTCACTCGTTCGGGATGCCCCCGGACAGTCTGGACCGTTGGGGCGGAGACGCCTTTGTGGAGAAGTCCTTTGACCTCTCGGAGTTGAAAAATGCCGTGAGCATCCTCTCCAACCTGAACAATACCTGGCTGGCTCCGGCTGAGGAGTTGACGCCGCACACCAAACTGCCTGTAGTCCGGGTACCCGGCAAACCCAAAACTCTTTCGTAATACCGGCTTGGGAAATGATTCGGCAACGAGAAGAAAATCATTTCCCAAGCCTCCTGTTTTTCCCTTTATCCCCTCCAACCAGAGTTGACGGCAAATCCCAACTATGGTATGACCAGATGGTCATAAGGATTGTTTATGGTTGATACCGTCCGTTCCACCTTCCTCAATCTGCCCGAAGCCAAGCAGGAAAAGATCCTGGACGCGGCCTTGGCCGAGTTCGCGGACAAGAGCTACGAGCAGGCCAGCGTCAACGTCATGGTGTCCGCCTGCGGCATCGCCAAGGGCTCTCTCTACCAGTATTTCAAAGATAAAAAGGGGATTTTTCTATACGTTTTCGACCTGGCCGTTTCCCGGGTGCGGCGCACCCTGGTCAAGGTAAAAGAGGAAACCGCGGGGGAGGAGTTCTTCACCCGCCTGGAAAAATCCCTGTTGGCCGGGGTGGACTTCATCCGGCGCCACCCCCGGATTTACAATTTGTATTTGAAAATTCTCTTTGATCAGCGCGTGCCCGAACGCGAGAGGCTGCTGACCGCAGTGCGCCGGTTCGCCGCGGATTATTTGGGCTCCCTGGTGCGCCAGGGCGTGGCGCGGGGGGAAATTCGGGCGGACCTGCCTGAGCATACTGTGATCTTTCTCCTTGATGCACTGTTTGACCGCTTTCTCCAGGCTACCTGCGTGCCGGCCTTCGATGTCACTCTTAACCTGGAAAAGGCTGACGAGCGGGAAATCAGGGAACGTATAGGGGAATTGGTGGGAATTTTGCGGTCCGGGTTGGCGGCTTAAGAAATTAAATTTTTTTGTCGAAAAAATGACCTGGTGGTCACATGGAGGCTGGGATGACAATAAACGGCTGTTTCGCTGATCCAAAACTCGCGCCGATATACGAGAAAGTAATCCGCCGGGAGCGCCTGGACCGGGATGACGGCTTGACCCTGTACCGGAGCCGCGACCTCTTGGGGGTAGGATATCTCGCCGACCTGGTGCGGCGGCGCCTCCATGGCAACAAGGCGTATTACATTTACAACCAGCACCTCAATTATTCCAATGTTTGCGTCAACGGCTGCAAATTCTGCGCTTTCGGGAAAAAGGCAGACGAGCCGGGAGCCTATGAGATGACCCTGGAGGAGATCATGGCCAGAATCCGGGAGCGGCTGCATGAGCCCATCTCCGAAATTCATATTGTCGGAGGGCTTCACCCGGACCTGCCGTTTTCCTATTACCTGGACATGCTCAGGGGCATCAAGGCGCTCAGGCCCGGCGTGCATCTGCAGGCCTTCACCGCGGTGGAAATCGCCCACTTGGCGGATATCGCCGGGTTGTCCGTAGCCAAAACCCTTTCCGCTTTAAAAGAGGCGGGTCTGGGGTCCCTGCCCGGCGGCGGCGCCGAAGTCTTCAGCCCCCGCATCCGGGGGGAGCTTTGTCCCAAGAAGCTGTCGCCCTCGGGCTGGCTGGCGGTTTGCCAGACCGCGCACCGCTTGGGGCTCAACACCAACGCCACCATGCTTTACGGCCATTTGGAAACCCTGGAGGAAAGGGTGGATCACCTCATCCGGCTGCGGGAAGCCCAAGACGAAACCGGGGGTTTTCTCACCTTCATCCCTTTGGCTTTTCATCCCGAAAACACGCAGCTTGCCGAGCTGAGCGGGACCACGGGGTTTGACGACCTGAAAAACCTGGCCGTGGCCCGTCTCATGCTGGACAACTTCCCTCACATCAAGGCCTTCTGGATTATGATCGGCCCGAAACTGGCCCAACTGTCGCTCTCTTTCGGCGCCGACGACATCGACGGCACCGTCATCGAGGAACGCATTACCCACATGGCCGGGGCCCAAACGCCCCAAGGCCTGAGCCGCGCCCAACTGCTCCACATGATCAGGGAGGCAGGCTGCGAGCCCGTGGAGCGGGATACTCTTTATAACGCCATTCCCTCATGAGCCGCCTTAAGGTCATCGACAGGATTCTGGAAGGGCGCCGACTGGATGCGACGGACGCCCTTTCCCTCTGGGATTTGGATGTGCTCACTCTAGGCCGTCTGGCCGACCTGGTGCGCCGCCGCGTTCACCCTGAACCAGTGGTAACCTACGTGGTGGACCGGAATATCAATTACACCAACATCTGCACTTCGGGATGCAAATTCTGCGCCTTCTACCGCGCGCCGGGCGACCCGGGAGGCTATGTCCTGGACTTGGACAGTCTTCGCCAAAAACTGGCGGAAACCTTGGCCGCGGGCGGCACCGGCATTTTACTTCAGGGGGGGCTGAATCCTGCTCTGCCGTTGGAATTCTACGAGAACCTGGTGGGATTCATCCGCGGCTTCGGCCTCCAGGTGCACGGCTTCTCGCCGCCGGAAATCTCTTTTTTAGCTCGCCAGACCGGTCTCTCTGTCGAAGATATACTGGCGCGCCTCATTACTGCCGGCCTTTCTTCAATCCCGGGCGGCGGGGCGGAAATCCTCAGCGACCGGGTGCGCCGGGCCATCTCCCCCAACAAATGCACCGCGGGCGAGTGGCTGCAGGTCATGGGCACCGCCCACGGTTTAGGGCTCAAAACCACGGCCACCATGATGTTCGGCCACCTGGAGACCCGGGCCGAACGCCTGGAACACCTTATGCGCCTCCGTGACCTTCAGGACCGGACCGCGGGCTTCACCGCGTTCATCCCCTGGACCTTCCAACCCGGCGGCACGGCCTTGGGCGGCAAACCCGCCGGCGCCCTGGAATACCTCAAGACTCTGGCAGTCTCCCGCTTGGTACTGGACAACTTCCCCAACCTTCAGGTTTCCTGGGTGACCCAGGGGGCCAAAATCGCCCAGGTGGCCCTGCAATTCGGGGCCAACGATTTCGGCTCCACCATGCTGGAAGAAAACGTGGTGGCCGCCACCGGCGTCACCTTCCGCCTCTCCCGGGAAGAGATCGTCCGTTTGATCACCGCCGCGGGCTACTCGGCCCAACAGCGGGACCATGTATATCGGTTGGTTGGGGAAGGGGGCCAGGGGCTCACGGCTTCCTGCTGCTCGTCCAAGCCCCTTCCCCCAACCTCTTGCCGCGGGTTGGGAGCGGGGTGTGGGGGTAGGGAAGGGAGATCGTCTCCCAGGCCCTCCCCCCACAACACATCTTTTCCTAAAGTCGCCATCATCGCCAGGGTGGGGGCGCATCGGGATTTTTTGGCCAGGGGGGTGGAGTACCGGGGGGAGCAGCGGCCTTCCACGCCTTTCGGGGAGGCCAATCCGGTTCATGTCTTCTTGCATGACGGGGTGGAATTTGCGGTGCTCTCCCGGCATGGCGAGGAGGGGTATCGGGTGTCGGCGCCCTTTGTGAACGACCGGGCCAATTTGTATGCCCTGAAAGCTTTGGGCGTGGAGAAGATTCTGGCCTGGTGTGCGCCCGGGGCCATTAATGAAGCCATGGCGCCGGGAAACCTGGTGGCGCCGCATGACGTCCTGGACGAAGGCAAGGGCGGGCCGCACACCTTTTTCCCCGGCCGGGGCCAGGGCTTCATCCGGCACAATCCCGTTTTCTGTCCGGGATTGCGTCAGGCCCTTATTGAGCGATTGGCCGACAGTCCGTTTAAGCTCCACACCAAGGCGGTTTATGTAGGAACCACCGGACCCCGTCTGGAGACTCCGGCGGAAATCCGCAAATTCGCCGTTTTGGGCGGCGACCTGGTCGGGCAAACCCTGGTGCCGGAGGTCTTCCTGGCCCGGGAATTGGAGCTTTGTTATGCCGCGTTGTGCTATGTGGTGAATTTTGCCGAAGGCGTCAAGGACCGTCCTTATGAGCCGGGGGTGCTGTTTGAAGGGTTGGCCACCGCGGCTGAGGTGGAGCGCGTCCGGGAAGTGGAGGCTGCGTTTGCGGATATTGTCCTGAAATTGCTGCCCGAGCTGGCCGGGACGGAGCGGGACTGCCCCTGCTCCCGCCTTATGGAGCGCTACCGGCGGCGAGGCGACCTGGGGGAGGATTGGCGCACGTGGTTTCCGTAACCGTGCATCAGGCCGGCTGGGTGGCGACCATGGCGGGGCCGGTTCTCAAAGACGGCGCGGTGGCGGTGGCAGCGGGAAGAATTTTGGCGGTGGGACCTGCTGCTGAAGTCGGGCAGCGATTTCCCCAAGCTGCCATGGTAGAGCATGGTGACGGAGTGCTGTTTCCGGCCCTGGTAAACGCCCATTGCCACCTGGAATTTTCGGCGCTGCGGGGGCGAATTCCCCCCCAGAATGAATTAGGTTTGTGGTTGGAGGGGGTCATGGCGGCCATGGCCGGCCTGTCTCAGGATGAGATTGTCCAGGGCATTGAACAAGGTTTGACAGAGCTTTGGCAAAACGGCGTCTGCCTGGTGGCCGAAACCAGCAACACCGGCTTGAGCCTGCCGTTTCTGGCCAGAAGCCCCCTTGAATTTCATTATTTTCACGAATGTCTGGGTTTCCATCTCAGGCAACCTGGTCCCCTGGAGATCGACTTCGACGTCTTCAGAGGCGGCCTGGCCCGGTCTTTGGCCAATTTTTCCGCCGCGGCCCATGCCCCTTATTCGGTGTCAGAGGCCCTCTTCGGGCGGGTGGCGGAGTGGAACCGCCGCTATGGCCGGCCCAGTGCCGTGCATCTGGCCGAATCCCTGGAGGAGGTCCGATTCCTGCGGGATGGTGACGGATTTTTCCGCCTGCTTCTGCAAAAGCTCGGCCGCTGGCGGACGGATTACCGGGCGCCCGGTTTGACCCCCGCGGCATATCTGGATCAACTGGGCTTTTTGAGACCGGATACTCTCGCGGCCCACGGCATCTGGCTGAACGGAGAAGACCTGGAGATTCTGGCTCGGCGCCGCACCTGGGTGGTGCTCTGCCCCCGCTCCAACCTTTACACGGGCGCGGGCTTCCCCAACCTGCCTGAGCTCAGGCGCGCCGGCGTCAGGCTGGCCCTGGGCACCGATTCTCTGGCCGGCAACCGCGACTTCAGCCTGTTTCAGGAAATGCTTCTCCTGCATGAACGCTTTCCTGATGTACCGGTTGCTGAACTGCTGGCTATGGGGACCATCAATGGGGCGACCGCGTTGGGGCGGGACAAGGATTTCGGCAGTTTAACTCCCGGCAAAAAGGCGGCCATGCTCTTCATACCTTTTGAGGCCGGCGGCGATTTTTGGGAAGACCTGGTCCGGGCCGGCGCGGCGGGCAATATTACCTGGGCGGCCGCTCCGGCCAAGGAGGCCTGAGATGGAAGGCAAACTGCGTCTGGGGCGCATTCACTATATTAATGTCCTGCCAATCTATCATGCCCTGGATCAAAACCATGCGGGAAACGGCTTCCACCTCGTCTCCGGCACGCCGGCGGAGCTCAATGCCCGGCTCTTTGCCGGCGCGTTGGACGTGAGCGCCATTTCTTCGGTGGAGTATGGCCGCCACCACCGGGATTATGCGCTGCTGCCGGACCTGTCCATCAGCACCGAGGGCGACGTGGGGAGCGTGCTTTTTTTCAGCCGCATCCCGTTCCGGCGTCTGAACGGCCGGGAGGTGCTCCTGAGCCAGGCTTCGGCCACTTCCGCGGCGCTGCTGAAAATCCTTTTGTATGAGCTGTTCGGGGCGCGCCCGCTTTACCGTTGCGGCCCGATCGCCAACGGCTTTCCGGATGGCTGCTACGGTCTGCTGGCCATCGGCGATGAGGCCCTCAGACTGCGGGCCACAGGAATCTACCCTTATTTCCTTGACCTGGGCCGGGCCTGGCATGAGCTTACCGGCCTGCCTTTCGTCTTCGGCGTATGGGCGGCAAGACACGATGTTTGGCAGAAAAAACCTGCGGAAGTGCGGCTGCTGCACCAAACCCTGTTAGCCGCCAAAGCCCGGGGCCTCAACGCCCTGCCGGAAATTTGCCGCCACGCGCAAAAATCGGTTAATCTCACTGAAGAACAACTTCAACATTATTTCCGGCAGCTGCGGTATGATCTGGGGCCGCGCCAACTGGAGGGCCTCAGGGCCTTTTTCAGATATCTCCAGCGTTACGGCGCGCTGGAGGAAATGCCGGAGTTGAGGTTTATTTAACTCACCTTACTTTACCGCGGAGAGCCCATGGCTTATCGCAGCCTGCAGCATTTCATCGAAGTCCTGGAAAGACAGGGCGAATTGGTCCGCATTAATGAGCCCGTAAGCCCGCATTTGGAAATCACCGAAATCACCGACCGGGTCTGCAAACAGGGCGGGCCGGCCCTGCTCTTCGAGAATGTGCCGGGCTACGATATGCCGGTCCTCATGAACGCTTTCGGCTCCATGAAGCGCATGTGCCTGGCCCTGGAAGTGGGCGACCTCTCCGAGGTAGCCGCGGACCTTTTGACCTTTCTTGAAGCCGAGGCCCCGGACACCCTCATCAAAAAGCTGAAAATGATTCCCAAGCTGCGGCGTCTGGCCAATATTTTTCCCAGGACGGTAAGCAAGGCCCCGTGCCAGGAGCTGATCTTTCAGGGCGATGAGGTTGACCTGACAAAGCTGCCGGTGCTTCATTGCTGGCCCTTGGACGGCGGCCCCTTTATCACGCTGCCTGCGGTGTTCACCCATCACCCGGAGACCGGCCGGCGCAATGTGGGCATGTACCGGCTCCAGGTCTATGACCGAAACACCACCGGCATGCACTGGCACCGGCACAAAGGCGGGGCCCAGCACTACCGGGTGGCGGAGGCGAAAGGGGAGCGGCTGCCCGTCGCGGTGGCCATCGGCCCGGACCCCGCGGTCACCTATGCCGCGACCGCGCCGCTGCCCGAAGACATCGATGAAATTATTTTTGCCGGGTTCCTGCGCCAGGAGCCGGTGGACATGGTGCCCTGCGTCAGCCTGCCCTTGCAGGTGCCGGCCAATTCCCAAATCGTGCTGGAAGGGTATGTTGAACCGGGGGAACGGCGCATCGAAGGACCTTTCGGCGACCACACCGGCTACTACTCCCTGGCCGACGAGTATCCGGTCTTTCATGTCACCGCGCTGACCCGCAGGCGCCAGGCCGTTTACCCCGCCACCATCGTGGGGCGGCCGCCCATGGAGGACTGCTTCATGGCCAAGGCCACGGAGCGCATTTTCCTGCCCCTTATCAAAAAAACGCTGCCGGAAATCGTCGACCTTAATCTGCCGGTGGAGGGGGTCTTTCATAACCTGGCCTTTGTGGCCATCGACAAGCGCTATCCCGGCCACGCCCGCAAGGTCATGCACGCCCTGTGGGGCTTGGGCCAGATGATGTTTACCAAAATTATCCTGGTCTTTGACAAAGAGGTGGACGTTCAGGATATCTCCCAGGTGCTGTGGCGCCTGGGGAACAACGTGGACCCGCGGCGGGACGCGGTCTTCGCGGACGGGCCGGTGGACGCCCTGGACCACGCTTCGCCGCTGCCCCACTACGGCTCCAAGATGGGACTGGACTGCACCCGCAAGTGGCCGGAGGAGGGCTTTACCCGGGAGTGGCCCGAAGTCATCGACATGGACCCGGAAATCAAGCGCAAGGTGGATGAGCTATGGCCGAAATTGGGCCTGAAATGACAAAGGATTTGGGCCTGCCGGCCTCCGCCGGAAAAAACCGCTATGTCATTGCGGTCACCGGCGCCAGCGGCATGCTCTACGCCCGGGAACTGTTCGCCTGGTTTCAGACCCGCCGGGATTTGGAGGTGCATGCGGTTTGCTCCCACGCCGGCGAGCAGGTGCTTAACCTGGAATTGGGACTGACCTTCAGGGAACTCGTGGGACCGCGTACCAAGGTGCATGCGGTGGATGACTTCACCGCGCCGCTGGCGAGCGGCTCCTTTCGGGTACGGGCCGTGGTGGTGATTCCCTGCACCATGGGCACCCTGGGGGCCATTGCCCGGGGGGTGCCGAGAAACCTCATCCACCGGGCCGCGGAAGTGGCCCTGAAGGAGCGCCGGCCCCTTATCCTGGTAGTCCGGGAAACGCCTTTAAGCCTGGTGCACCTGCGCAGCATGACCCTGGCCGCGGAGGCCGGGGCCACCATCTTCCCGGCCATGCCGGGCCTCTACCAGCGCCCCGGAAGTCTGGCGGAGATGGCCCGGAATTTCGCCGGGCGGGTGCTGGACCACCTGGGCCTGGATCATGATCTGACCAGGCGCTGGGGGGAGTGAAGCCGTTTTTGGTTTTTGGTTTTTGGTTTCAAAATGCAGCCTGCGCAGCCCCGAAAAAAACAGGCACTTGCCGATGACAGGTAAACACCTTTTGCCCAGGTTTTTCCGGAAGCTTGCCATTCTTCTGGAAATGATCAAAATCGAGCACACCGTGTTCGCGCTCCCCTTTGCGTTTATGGGCGCGCTTTTGGGGGCGCGGGGCCTGCCCACCCGGCCGCAGGCCTTTTACATTCTCCTGGCCATGGTGGGGGCCCGCAGCGCGGCCATGGCCTTCAACCGCCTGGTGGACGCGCCCTTTGATGCCGCCAATCCCAGGACCGCCGGCAGGGCCCTGCCTCAGGGGTTGGTAAGCCGCCGGGCCACCGCGGTCTTCATCGCGGCCGGCTCGATGTTATTTTTATGGGCCGCCGGCCGCCTCAATCCCCTGTGCCGGAACCTGGCGCCCCTGGCCCTGGCGGTGGTGCTCTTTTACTCCTACACCAAACGCTTCACCTGGGCCTCGCACTTTTTTCTGGGTGCGGCCCTGGGCCTGGCCCCGCTGGGCGGCTGGATCGCAGTCAGAGGGGAAGCAGGCTTTTTGCCGCTGATTTTAGGCGGGGCCGTGCTCCTGTGGGTGGCGGGCTTCGATGTGCTCTACGCCTTGCAGGACGTGGAGTTTGATCGGCGGGTCCAACTCTTTTCCCTGCCGGCGAATTTTGGGGAAGAAAAGGCCTTGGGCATCGCCCGGCTTCTCCATCTGGGGGCGGCCGCAGGCTTTGTCCTAACCGGTTGGCTGGCGGGGCTGGGCCCGCTTTACCTGGGCGCGGCCCTGGCTGCCGGGCTGATTCTCTGGTGGGAGCACCGCCTCATTTCCCCCCAAGACCTCTCCTTACTACATCATGCCTTTTTCACGTTAAACGGGCTGATCGGCATCGTCCTGGGATTGGCCACCCTGTTCAGCTTCTGGCCGTAAGAACCTTCGTAAAAAATCAGCGCTTGCGCCGATTGGTTTAGCAGGCAAAAGAATGCCGAACCTCCAAGGGAGGTTCGGCACGGAGGAAGAAATGGAGTGGTTATTGCTGGTTTACTGAAATGATCGTCACCAAGAGCAATGGGACATATACGGCCGCAATCAAGAGAAAGGTAATGATCCGGTCAACCATCGTTTTCCCCATTTTCGGGGCTCCGCAGCTTTTTCAGAGCCGAGTTTTTGCTCTCCAACTTACCGGGAAATCAGCACCACATTTATCGAAGGGAGCTGTCAGTTTACATTTAACAGCAGCAAACACCATACCAATAATGGTTGTTTATATAATATCAATAAGTTAGCATATTATAAGCAGATTTTCATGTTCAAAATAAATTACAATAAACCTAAAAAAGTTTAAACGGATTGACATCAGGCAGGGTTAAGGCTCGCCGGCTCCCGTTACTTTTTGCGCTTAACCATGCAATCTAAAATCCCGCGTATTTTGCAGGGCAGGCGCTTGCCTTAGAAAGTATGCGACCTTCTTGGTGAGGTTTTTCGCGGAACTTTCGGTTTGTTATGGGAGGCATGATCGGAAATGACAAAATATTTGGAAGGCCCAAAGGTTTATACCATGTCGCATTTGGCCAAAGATAAGTCAAAGTTGATCCGCGAGGCGCGCTCCCTGGCCGCCCAAAAAAACCATCTGCTGGGTCAATTCGCCATCAGCCGGATTGTCACCGGCTATCCGCCCTCGACGTCCCGGGGCGCGTTGCGGGCAAAATGCCGCAAGTGCGGCGCGGAAGTGGGCATTGATCCGGAGCATGGGGCGGTTTTCGGGGAAGGCGTTGAGGATGAATGTCCCAAAGAGTCAGATGATGGCTGAACGGCTTGGAGTCCCGTCTGATGCGGCTTATGACGGGAAAATTCAAGGACTTGGCGCTCTTGGTAACTCTCTCCGGACACTCCGGGCCGCGACCGAAGGCCCTGGATGTACCTGCCAGGATTTACATCTGGTTCCCAAGCTCCAGCTTGGGAACCCATTCTGGATGCAAAGCTCTGCTTTGCCTGAAGAAGCCGACAGAAGTGAGGTGCATAATTCCATTGCCAAGCGGAGCTTGGCGGCCATTTGCGTCCCCAAGCAGGAGCTTGGTGACGGGGCAGGAAACGTATTGCGGAGCCGCCTTTTGCCTGAATCAAGCGAAGGCCCTGGATGTACCTGCCAGGATTTACATCTGGTACATCTGGTTCCCAAGCTCCAGCTTGG
Organism: Deltaproteobacteria bacterium; assembly: GCA_030018495.1. GTDB lineage: Bacteria > Desulfobacterota > Desulfobaccia > Desulfobaccales > 0-14-0-80-60-11 > DTHB01. Next base: position 107,389 of record JASEFS010000005.1, read on the forward strand.
GAACCCATTCTGGATGCAAAGCTCAGCTTTGCCTGAAAAAGCCGACAGAAGTGAGGTGCATAATTCCATTGCCAAGCGGAGCTTGGCGGCCATTTGCGTCCCCAAGCAGGAGCTTGGGGACGAGGCAGGAAACGTATTGCGGAGCCGCCTTTTGCCTGAATCAGGCGAAGGCCCTGGATGTACCTGCCAGGAGATTATAAGCATTGTCAAACCTAAAGATGTTATACAAGCCGGTCCAGGGGAAAACTTACTCGCTGTTTGCCGAGGGCGGCGACAGCGAACCTTACTACGCTGAAATTAAGCGTTTGGCAGATGCTTTCCTGGAGCGCTGCCCTGACGGAAAAAGGCTTTTGAGCCTGATACGGAAGGCGGGAGAAAGGTCCGTGCTTTGGGGTTTGCAAACCACGCGGGCCGAGCGGCAGACAATCCGACTTATTAAGGAGGCTCTCAGGCAGTCATTGTCCGTCTATACCAGAAATGTTTCGAGCCACTTGAGAACCTTGCCCCCGGCCAAACGGCGTGACCGTACGCTTACCACGAAAGAAGAAAAATACCATCTGTACATGCTTGAGATCGAATTGGTGAACCGAATTTATAAGGAAGAATTCAAACGCGCCGAATGCAAGTTCGCCCTCATCGCCCATTGCCTGCGCGACTTCAGGCCGGGGTGCCGCTCAGAAGCAGGTGAAATCGAGGCCGTCTGCCTGAGGTGCACCGAAGACTGCCTGGTTCATCTGGGCGGCATTCTGCTGGAAAAATACGGCATCCAACCCTATATCTCGGTCGAAATGGAGCAGGAAAAACTCTTTAGAAAACTCAAGCAGGAGCACCCCAGCATCGGGGCCCTTGGCATCGCCTGCATCCCGGAGCTGGCCATGGGCATGAGGCTGTGCATCCGCACCGGCATTCCACCCGTCGGCATTCCCTTGAATGCGAATCGGTGCGCCAGGTGGATGGCGCAGGCCCACGAGACTTCGTTCAACCTGGAACAGCTTGAAGAGCTGCTTACTTGAGATAATGGGCAGGCGGTCTTTTAGTTATTTCAAGTTCTTCAGCCTGCCTCTGTTTGATTTCGTCCGGGGTGTGGTCCCGCCCCCTTCCCGGCAGTCAAAATCTCTTTAGCCCATTTCCGGTAAAAACCGCTTTTTTCGGCGGTCCGGGCATGTACCTCCAGGGGATGCGCCTCATACCCATGCGATATCAAGTGGCGCACATAGTGGAAAATGAAAGGGAGCACCCCGAGGGCCCTCCACTGAAGTACGTGAGCCAATTCGTGCGCCAACAGCCTGTCGTTGAGGTCGACCCCCCTCCTGACGAGAATAACATTCCACCAAGCCTGGGCCTTGGCCCAGGTTGGGATGAGCCAGGGCACTGTGAGGATGCGGACTTGGAAAATTGAGGGGTCAGACATGACTTCAAAATGAGTGACGCAAACTCACTTTTCCACCCGGTCGACGGCTTTCTCCCCGCCTGCCGTCAAATCTTTCCGAAGAAACTCCGCGTTCTGAGGAAGATGTAAATCAAACTTGGTCATCCGGGAGGTCTCAATTTCGGCCTCCCCGGTCCGGAAGTCCAGCACGTGTCCCCCGGCCCGGCGGTCTGCCGTGATGAAATGCAGGTGATACCCGGCTACATTAACCCCGGACAGGAAAGGGGGCGTCCGGAAGCCCACCAGCACTCCTTTGATCTCACGAAACTCAAAAACTGCCTGCTGCTTAACGGCATCAGTGAGTCTGGGGTAAGGCTTTTGCTGCCGAGGGACGCTGCGGGTTTTGATGTACGGAAAAGTTCCCGTAATTTTAATGGCATAGATTAGGTTGGCGGAAGGCAACAGCGCCCCTAAACACTTCTCCAGTTCATTGAAACCGACTGCCTTCTTGATATTTATCGTCTTTTCGGCCCTGAAGAAAGTGACATTGGCAAAGGGGGTCTTTGCAGTCTCTGCGACCGGATAGGCAACGCCGTCCGCCTTAACCTGGTAGAATTTCCCGTCCACCCCGATCATTTCGCCGTCCAGGGCGTTGAAGGTGCCGATGCCGAAGTCTCCGTGTTTGCTTAGCCCCTTAAAAGTCAGATCGCCGTCGTAAATCCCCTCCATCAGGGCCTGGATGGTGGAGTATTGAAATAAACCGTTTTCGGCATGGAGGCTGGGGATGGCCGCCAGGTTAAGCAACATGAACAAGGCCAGACTTCGGGCGATTTTCATCTACCGGTCCTCCCTTTTGTTCTCTAAACAGGAAAATCAGCCAAGCAGCCGCTCATGAGCCGTCGGCTCCGGGGGCGGCACAGGCGTCCTCCAGTGCCGTCTTAATGGCCAAGGCGGGATGCGCTGCGCTTCCCCCACTCCGGGTTTAGAATTTATCATCATTGCGTTAGCGAGAATACCTGCCTCGTCCCCAAGCTCCTGCTTGGGGACGCAGATGGCCGCCAAGCTCCGCTTGGCAACAGAATTATGCCTTTCATTTCTGTCAGGTTTATCAGCAAAGCAGAGCTTTGCATCCAGAAGGGTTCCCAAGCAGGAGCTTGGGAAAAAGATGAAGAGCTTATCATGATCGCCTTAGCGAGATTACTTCCCGGTGAAGACCGGCCGGCGTTTTTCTTTGAAAGCCCGGATGCCTTCCGCGTAGTCGGCACTGTGGGCCACCATGTACCTCAGTTCCTCGATGCGCTCCATGACCACAGGGGCAATGGGTTCGGCCTCGGCCAGGACCCGCAACTGCTCCTTGGCCACCGCGATGACCAGCGGCGCTTTCGAAGCAATCAGCCGGGCCATGTCATAGGTGAAGTTCTCCAGGTCCCCGGCATCCACCAGGTGGTTGAGAATCCCCCACTTGTGAGCCTCCGCGGCTTTCACCGGGGCTGCGGTGAAAAACATTTCTTTGACCAGATTCAGGGGCAGGCGGCGCATAAAGTCCAGCAGGCCGGTGGTGTTGAAAGGCAGGCCCAGATTGGCCGGAGTAATGGCGAACCGGCAGGTCTCGTCCCCGATGACGATGTCGCAGCACAGCACCAACTGCGTGGCGCCGCCCCATACCGAGCCGTGCACCATGGCGATCACCGGCCCCGGGAACTCCTTGATGGCCCTGAAGGCCTTTTCCAGGGGGACGGAGTATTGCAAGGGGTCTTCATTTGAGGGCAGTTCCGCGATATCATGTCCGGACGACCAGACTTGCGACTCAGCCGCAGCCCGGATCACCACGACCCGTATGCCCTGTTGCCGGAAATCCTCCAGCGCGGCCATTAATTCTTCCAGCAAAACCCGCCCCAGGGCGTTGCGCGTGGCCGGCTGATTGAAGATGACGGTGCCGATCAACCCCTGCCGCTCCGTGAGAATGGCTTCAGTCATGACATATCCCCGCTCTGGCGCTGCGGCGCCTCCGGTGAACGCCTCGTCTTTAAAGCAGCCGCATGTTCTCTGCTTCTTTCAGTAAATCATCCCGAAAACGGGGATGAGCAATGCTGATGATATCCAAAGCTCTTTCCCGGGTGGATTTGCCCTTGAGGTTGACCGCGCCGTATTCGGTCACCAGAAAGTGGGTATCCATTCGGGGAGTGGTCACCACCGTGCCGGGCTTAAACCTGGGGACCACCCTGGAAATCTCGCCATTGTGGGCCGTGGAATAGAAGGCGATGATGGATTTGCCCCCGCGGGAATTGAAGGCCCCCCGCACATAGTCCAGTTGCCCGCCGGTGCCGCTGAATTCAAAGCCGCCCAGGTATTCGGAATTGCACTGCCCTAAAATATCCACTTCGATGGTGGAGTTGATCGAAATCATGTGGTCGTTTTGGGCGATGACATGGGGATCGTTGGTATGGGAGACCGGGTAGCTTTCCATGCTGGGGTTGTCATTCATAAATTCATACATGGCCCGGTCCCCCAAGGCGTTGGTAAAGACGTGCTTGCGGCAATGCAGATTTTTTCGGCGGCCGGTGACGGCCCCTTTTTGGATCAGATGCATCATGCCGGGGCAGAACAGTTCCGTGTGGACGCCCAAATCCTGGTGGCTTTCCAGATGCCGGCACACGGCATTGGGGATGCCGCCGATCCCCAACTGAATGGTGGCCCCGTCAGGCACCATTTCAGCGATGAGGTGTCCGATGGCCTCGGCCTCGGGCTTCGGCGGGGAGGGCACAGTCTCAAGGAGGGGCAGGTCGTTTTCCACTACGGCATCGACTTCCGAGATATGGAGCAAGGAATCTCCAAAGACGCGCGGCATATGGCGGTTGACTTCGACAATCAGCCGTTTGGCGCAGCGGGCCGCAGTGGAGATATAGTCGTTTACGGTCCCGAAGCTGAAGAAGCCCGCCTTGTCCATGGGCGAGACGGTGGTGACCGCGACGTCGACCTTCATGAAATCCCGGAGCAAGCGGGGAATTTGATGAAATTCGTTGGGAACGAAATGGTTCAGCCCGCATTTCACCAGCTCCCGGTCAGCGCCGCTGACAAACCAACAATACGCCGACAGGCGGTCACTGAGATCAGCCGCCAGAAGTGTCCGCCCCACGTGTTCCATGGGAAGCAAGGAAAAGACCTTGAGGGCCTTCAGGTCCCCGGCCCGGACGCGGTCCGCGATAGCGCCCAGCAAGGCCGGCGGCTCCCCTGTTCCCATGCCGTGCACCAGCGTGCTCCCATGGGCAATGTGCTCAACGGCCCTGGCCGCAGTTGTCAGCTTTTTCTGGTAGTCCCCTTTATACATCTTCCCTCCCCGAGGGATTTCTAAATGTCGGCCAAGGGCCGCTCAATCATTAAATCATTTGTCCGCCAAAGGTTCAAGGAAACCGCGTGCCGAGGATTGATTCAAGCCCAAAACCGAGATTTGTAACAATTTTCGCAAATTAAGGCGATAATGGTTCAATCCTTTTTTGATTCCGCTTCTTTTTTGAAGGAGGTCATTAATTTATTGTCCTCTGCCGCCGCGGCGCATATGTTAAAAGGTGTCTGGCTTACAGGGCGTTCTTTTCTCTTGGGGCCGGGCCTTTGCGCAGTTTTTGTGCAGGGGGAAGCCGCCTTCGGCTGCCCGGCCATCTGATTCCGCGTGGTTCATCATCATGAGTGACCTTACGAGGAGGTATTCATGAGCAAATACATGCAACTTACTGTTAAGGTAGTTCCTTATTACGAACTGCATAAAACCCACCCGAAAATGGCGCGTTATTTAAACTCTGCGGTTTCTGATCTGGCGCACCAAAACCCTTCCCTTTATCAAATAGCGGGACAGTTGGACAAACTTCTTTATACTTTTGACGGCACGCCGTTCCGGGAGGTGCTCCTCCCGCATCGAGAGAATCTGCGCAACCTTCATAAGAGTATCGAAGATAATCTGGCCGACTGGAATCTGGCCCGGGCTGACCGGCTTCTTTATGAGCTTGAGGACGAATTTGACCAAATAGAAGCTGAATTAGATTAGCGGCAAAGGCATAAAACCCTGAATTCTTGTGTTAGGAGTCCGAAATATGGAGAAAAAGCTTGGCGCGACCCTTAAACAAGCCACCAAAGCCATCCATGCCGGATGTCTGGAGCGGCCGGTATATGGCGAGGTCTCGGTGCCTATTTTTCAGACTTCCACCTTTGCCTTCCCCAGCGCCGAGGAGGGGGCGGCCCGGTTCTCCGGGGAGGCGCCGGGTTATATTTACACCCGCATGGGCAACCCCACGGTGCATGCTCTGGAAGACAGCCTGGCCGCGCTGGAGAACGGCCGCGCCGGCTTGGCCACGGCCACCGGCATGGCGGCCATCACCACGCTGTTTCTAAGTCTGCTGAACCATCAGGATCATCTCATTGCCTCCGACTGCCTCTACGGCCCCACGGAAGTGGTGATTGAATCGGAACTGCCCCGCTTCGGCATAGAAACCAGCCTGGTGGATACCTCCAAACTGGACGCCGTTGAGCAAGCCTGGCGGCCCAACACCAGACTGCTTTATATCGAAACCCCCACCAACCCCACCATGAAGGTCACCAGCATCCGGGGAGCGGCGGCCATCGCCCACCGGCATGGGGCCCTGCTGGCGGTGGATAACACCTTTGCCAGCCCTTATTTGCAGCGGCCCCTGGAACAGGGAGCAGACCTGGTGGTCCACAGTCTGACCAAGTACGTGAACGGTCACAGCGATGTGGTGGGCGGAATGATTGTCGTGAACGATGAGCAGCTTTACCGAAAAATCAAGCGGGTTCTCACTCTGTTCGGGAGCACCATGGACCCTCATCAAGCCTGGCTCATTCATAGAGGAGTGCGCACCTTGCCCTTAAGAATGGAACGGGCCCAGGAAAACGCCGTCCGGCTGGCGGAGTTTTTAAGCGGCCATCCCAAAGTCACCTGGGTGCGCTATCCCGGCCTGCCTGACCACCCCCAGCACGACCTTGCCCGGAAGCAGATGGACGGGTTCGGGGCCATGCTCTGCTTCGGAGTGCAACAAGGGCTGGAAGGGGGCAAGATTCTCCTTAACAATGTGCGCCTGATCACCCTGGCCGTTTCCCTGGGCGGGGTTGAGTCCCTCATCGAGCATCCGGCGTCCATGACCCATGCCTCAGTACCTCCGGCCAAGCGGGCAGAGGCCGGCATCCTGGACGAACTTGTTCGCCTTTCCGTGGGCTGTGAGGATTTTGCGGACTTGCGCGCTGACCTTGACCAGGCCCTCAACAAGATTCCCTGAACCTTATCAACCCCTGCCGGCCGGGTGCAAACAGGGCGCCATGAACGGCGCCCCTGCGCCTGGCATGACGCCTCTTTCCAATTTCCCGGTTCTTTTTATCTGGTCCCCGGGCTGCGCTTGGGAACCGAGTTTTTTCCCCAAGCTGAGCTTGGCGCCGACGGGCGTTCCCAAGTACAACTTGGGAACGAGATCTAAAATGTAGAGCCGGCGCCCTCGCCGGCATGGAACCGCCGGGGGCGGCGGTTCTGCATTTGCCTGTTGGGATTGATTTTTGCATAGTCAAAATGACCATTCGAAAATGGCCATTTTGATCATAGACTTTCCTGATGAACCCGCCTCATCCTAGACTGAACCCTCGTGAATCTCATTAATTGAAATCAGCTATAGCTGCGGCTGTTGTTGTCGCTGAAAAGAGAGGGTTTCGCTGAGCAGCCCGGGGATTCTGATGGCCTGAGATTGTTGGGACAAATATCATGCTTGTCCCATTATTTGTCATCGCAAAGCACTGCCACTTTAATTCAAGGTAAAATAGAAATGTCTAAAGGACAGACCAGCGAAGCAGCCTCACAGGTATTTTCCAGAATGCTGCACTCTAAAGAACTGGAACGCATCATTCAGGCCCGAAAAAACTTGAGCGACGTCGAGAAGCTGGGAAGATGTGCAGCCCGATATCTAAACCTGGGCTGGTCGCCGGTGGTTTTGGAGGCTCGCCACGGCACCGATCTGGGGGTGGATTTTAGCCAGCCTCAAGTCACCTGGCTAGAGTCGTTGATGGATTTAACTTTGCAGGAAGCCAGCCTTCGTCTCGCCATTCGCCTCCAGCCAAACTCGCAGCTCTTCGTGCTCAAAGTTCATACTGCTCTGGGCAGTTCTCTCCTGAACCGCCTGCAAGGTTGGCGGTCTCCCTGCGTTGCCCGAGCGGGGAATAACTGGGAACACCATTTCTTTTTGCTGCCTAAAGTCTGGGGCTTTGCTCCGGAGCTTCCCGATTTTGAGGAAAATTCTCCCATAGCCTTGTTGGGACCTGGAAAACTGATAGTGGTTCCACCTTCTACGGAATTGGCTGGTGGCGAAGTTTGGCAGTGGCTGTATCCCCCCTGGGAGCAGGCCCCGTGCCAGCCATCTCCAGAATTGCTGGCTATTATCGAGGAGTTGGGCTTTATTTCCCAAAAAAATCTTTCAGAGGACGACTTGCCCTCTTGGAAAGAAATTTACCCACTTGTCTGCCATTCGCATAAGCTGTTGCAAGCTTTGCTGGTCCAAGAGAAAAGTCCGGTCCTGTATTATCGAAAAATTCTTTTTGAGGCTATACGGGCAGGCATGCGCGATCCAGCATTGCTGCAGGGTTTGCTATGGCATGCCCCATTCAGTGAGGCCCGGACTGACCCAAAGGCAAAGAGCCAATTTTTCCAGTTGGCTGCGATCATTCAGGAGCTTTTATCAAAGCCTCCCACACCAGCCTCCCGGCAGAAAAGGGACGCCGGAGAGGAACGCTTGCTTGAAAAGAACATGAAAAAGCTGGAGGAACTGCGCCAGGCTGTGGAAGAGTGTCTAGCCGCAATTCAGGACCTGTCTGATTCAAAATGAGCCGGCCTTCCGGCTAGCTGGAGCGAAACAAGCCTTCGCTAAAATCTTTAGGTTCAACTTGCTTAGTACAACGGCTTAAAAATTCGCTAAGGTATTTTTCTCATTGAGCGTTTTTGCGCTTAGCGAGAAATAATCTTTCCTCTCGCAAAGACGGCAAGTTCGCAAAAGTCGCAAAAGTCGCAAAATATCTTACCGAATTCATAAAAAGCTGTACTTAGAAAAAGGGGTAACCATGGCGGGCAAACTTTTTCAAGATCTTTTCCAGGGGCAAATGGACTTTATTTTTTTCTTCAAAGGCCTGGCCTTTTTGCTGGTACTGGCGGTCGCGTGTCTGTTTCGCAAAGATACCTCCCAACGCCTGCCGTGGCGCTGGTTCGGGTTGTTCGCCTTGGCGCAGGGGATTGCTGCCTGGCTGTCTTTGATAGCTTTATATTTTGGCAAGTCTCTTCCTTTAATAACCATAGGCACAGGGTTGGAAATTATATCCTGGGTGTTGTTAGCGGAATTCGGACGCTCAGGATTAAGCCGGCTGGTGGGACGTGATTCGGGGTTATGGCTTATTGCCTTGCTGCTGATGCTCACCGGGTTGGGCGGCCTCAAAGGATGGAGCGGCATAGAACAGACAAGCCGCTACACCTTGGGATTAACAGGGGGCCTGTGGGCTGCTGTTGCCCTTTTCTTGGCCGGGCGTCATCTCCCCACCAGGGAGCAGGGCGGCAGTCTCACCGCAAGCCTTTGCTTGGGACTATTCTCATTAAGTGTGGCGCTTTTTCCTCCGGGTTCACCGGCATCATCGGGTTCCTTTCTTAACCAGGCTCTCTTTTTACAATATACCGGCATACCTCTGGAATTCTGTCAGGGTCTGCTGGCGTTCGGGATGGCGGCCGGCATCTATGGCTTGCTGCCTTGGCGGCACAGAGCCGAGGAAAGCCAGGAGAATCGTCGCCGTTCCCGTTTTATGTTTGCCTTGCTGACCACGCTTGCCGTCATCCTGGGACTGGGAAGCGTCCTGACGCTTTACCTGGGGGAATGGGCCCATAACAAGCACGAAAAAGTCAAGGCCGAGGCGCAAGAGTTCGCCAACATCGTGGTGAGCCGGTTAAACACCGAATTCAAGCGGATGGAAGACGGGGTCACTTCCCTGGCCGAAACGAATTGGCTGCCCGAAGCGGTGCAGACTTTTAACAAAACAGACCAAAGAGACATCAACGCCTTACTGGACCGCTATCGGGACACCCTTGACGCCTCGGTTGTCTATCTCATGGACCGGAACGGTAAAACCATAGCATCTTCAAATCGCGCCGCACCGGACAGCTTTGTCGGCAAAAATTACGAGTTCCGCCCTTATTTCAAACAGGCCATCGACGGCAATGTGGGCCGGTATTTTGCCGTAGGGGTCACCTCCAAAGTGCCCGGATATTATGTCAGCCAGCCGGTGAAGCTTCCCTGGCGCAAAAACATCGTCGCCGTAGCAGTGGTGAAAGTTACCCTGGACAATATCACCGCCGAACTGCAAGCCGCCGGGCAGAAGGGCAATTCCTTGATATGCCTGGCGGACCCCAGAGGCATCGTTTTTTTGGCCAGCCAACCGGACATGATTTTTAAGACCCTGTGGCCGGTGGCGGAGGAAGACAGGAGCAGCTTGCGGCAACAATACGGCAAGGAGCAGTATCCCGCAATTTTTCCGGAAAAGATAACGGACGGCAGCAAAGTGGAGTACCAGGGGCGCAATTATCTGGCCTCCTTTGCCGGAACTATTCACGCCGGCTGGTCGGTATTCTTTTTCCGTCCCATCGAGCTGGTGGGGGTCTACCGCCTGACCGGCATTGCCGTCGCCTGCATCCTGGCAATCCTGGCTTTGGTTATCGTGGGCACCAATTTTTACTTTAAGGAGTCCAGCATCGCTGCGGCAGATCGATTCCGGGCCATGTTCGATGCCACCCCGGAAGCCATCGGGGTTGTCGATCCGGATACTTTACAGATAGTTGAAGCCAATCGCTCTTTGGCCTCATGCCTGGGCTACACGCAAAAAGAGCTGGTGGCCTTGAAGCTGGACCATCTGGTAAGCCTGAAGCCCCAACAAATTCAGGACCAGCTTGCCCAGCTCATAATGGATGAAGAGACCTTCAGCGCCCAGTGGCGAGCCCGCAAAAAGGATAACTCCTTTTTGTCGCTGGAGGTTAAGGGATCTAAACTGATGCATCAGGAAAAAGTGCTGGCCATGATCTTTTTCCGTGAAGCCGAAGAGGTTGCCTCGCCTTTTCTTGCCAGGCTCCGGCAAAGAGGCCGCAGCTTGCCGGTACAGGCTGACGCCTCCAGCGCCTCGGCGGCAATCCGGATGGATTTATCGCCTGAGTTGCCGCAAAATATCCCAGCCAACACTGAAGAAAAAAAGCCCCTTGATTACGAAAATTTTGATCAAGAAGCCAGAAAACTGATCAAGAAAATCGAGGAAGCCATAGTCAAAGTGGAGCGGTATCGGAAAAACTCTGCGAAGCGTCCGGCAGAAAAATAGTTATTCAGACAGGAGCGCTTGAACTGCTTTCTCAAGCCGGGGGCGGCCACACCCCACCGGGCCGGTCAGAACTTTTCGGTTCCTTTTCGGTGGGGAAATGATCTGGAGCTAAGCATCTTCGCAGGCGGTAGGGCCCTCAACCTCACCCCCCGACAGGGGCTCATGAAATACATCAGAGACACAAAGTAAAGAGGATGCCGTTTGGGCATCCTCTCGATATTTTGATAAGCGGTTTCAAAAGATGGTAGGCGGAAGAGGATTCGAACCTCTGACCCCCGGCTTGTAAGGCCGATGCTCTCCCAACTGAGCTATCCGCCCGCTAACCTGTAAATAATCTCCGATGACAGACCCTCTTGTCAAGGAGGAAATTCCCAGGGGCATAGAAGGAGCGCAACCATGCGGGAAGAACCCTTGCTCCCGACCTCAGCTCAGTTTAGGGCGGGGTTTAATTGGAGATGAGCCTCAAGCCGGTCTCACCTCCGTACCGGAGCCAGGCGCCTTCTAGCCCAACTGATGGCATTCCGGACATTCACAGAAAGCATGGTGCTTTCCCGCCGATTCAAAGCAATGAGGACAAACGCAATAGGCGCTGTGCTTCCCGCCTCTGCCGCCGCAATGGGGGCAGAAACAGGTGGGCCGATGTCGGCCGTGCGGCGCTCCGCAGACAGGGCAGAAGCAACCCTTATAATGCCGGCCGTCGTATTTCATAATAACCGAGTCCTTTCTTTTTATGAATTATGATCCTTTAAGTCAACATCCGTGCCAATAGGCATAACTTGTTGAAATAAATAATTAATCTAAATAGAATTGGGTTAAATAAAGTTGCAGAATGTTCTAATAAATTAACTTATGAATTTATTATTGTTAACCAGATTGCACATTGATAGGCAAATAGCACTGGGATAACAGGATGTTAAGGCAGGCAAGAAAATTAATTTTAGAGGGGAAGAACCTGAAAATGAGAAGGGCATGAAAAAGAAAGGGTCCTGCCGGCTGACAGGACCCCGTTTGGGCTCAGTGGCGGGGACGACGAGACTTGAACTCGCGACCTCCGGCGTGACAGGCCGGCGTTCTCACCATCTGAACTACGCCCCCGGAAATTAGGTTCAAAGTTGAAAGTTCAAGGTTCAAAGCTGGTCTTGAGTTCTCAGTCTAAAGCTCATCGTTCAAAATCGAATTGGCTAAAATATTAGTGTTTTCAAACTTTGAACCTTGAACTTTGAACCTTGAACATATATTTAGTGCGCCTGGATCTTGGTCGCAGGCTGTTCGTCCGCCGGCATGTAAGCGGCTTCGGCAGGCACCGGCACCGGCGGGGGCGCCGGCTTGAACAGCTCCTCAGGATCATCCACCGCCAGGGCCAGCTTCAAGACCTCATTCATGTGATCCACCGGCACCAGTTCCACGGCCTTCAGAATGCGGGCCGGGATCTCTTTGATGTCCTTCTCGTTGTCCCGGGGGATGATCACCGTCTTGATCTGATGGCGGTGGGCCGCGATGATCTTCTCTTTCAGGCCGCCGATGGGCAGCACCCGGCCCCGCAGGGTGATTTCGCCGGTCATGGCCACGTCCCGTTTGACCGCGGCCCGGATGAGGGCCGACACCATGCTGGTGGCGATGGTGATGCCCGCGGAAGGGCCGTCCTTGGGGATGGCGCCTTCAGGCACGTGCACGTGGAGGTCCACTTCTTTATAGAAATCACGGGCCAGGCCGAGGCTTTCCGAAATGGAGCGCACGTAGGAGAGGGCCGCCTGGGCCGACTCCTGCATGACTTCGCCCAATTTCCCGGTGATGAGGAGTTTGCCCTTGCCGGGCAGGACCACCACTTCGGTCTGGAGCAGTTCACCCCCGAACTCGGTCCAGGCCAGGCCGTTGGTGAGACCGATCTCGTCTTTTTCCTCGGTGCTGCCGTAGCGGTACTTGGGCACGCCCAGGTACTTGGCAATGGACTGGCTGTTGACCTGGACCTTATGGTCCTTGCCCTTTTGGGCCACTTCCCGGGCCACCTTGCGGCAGACGGAGGCGATTTCCCGTTCCAGGTTCCGCACCCCCGCCTCCCGGGTGTAAAGGCGGATGATGGTGAGGATGGCGTTTTCCGAGAACTGGATATTGTCTTCCGTCAGACCGTTGGCCTTGGCCTGCTTGGGAATCAGAAACTTCTCCGCGATCTGGAGCTTCTCCACTTCGGTGTAGCCCGGCAGTCGGATGATTTCCATGCGGTCCTGCAAAGGCAGCGGGATGGAATAGAGGTTGTTGGCCGTAGTGATGAACATAACCTCGGAGAGATCGTAGTCGCAGTCCAGATAGTGGTCGTTGAACGCGAAATTCTGCTCCGGGTCCAGGACCTCCAGGAGGGCCGCGGACGGATCGCCCCGGAAGTCGGTGCTCATCTTGTCCACTTCATCCAGGCAGAAAACCGGGTTGTTGCTCTTGGCCTTCCGCAGCGACTGGATGATTTTGCCGGGCAGCGCGCCGATATAAGTGCGCCGGTGGCCCCGGATTTCGGCCTCATCCCGGACGCCGCCCAGGGACAGGCGGATGAAATTCCGTCCCAGGGCCCGGGCCACGGATTTGGCCAGAGAGGTCTTGCCCACGCCCGGCGGCCCCACGAAGCAGAGGATGGGGCCTTTCATCTTTTTCACCAGGCTCTGGACCGCCAGATACTCCAGAATGCGCTCCTTGGGCTTCTCCAGGCCGTAATGGTCCTCTTCCAGGATTTGCTCCGCCTCGTCGATGTCGTAGCGGTCCTTGGTCTTTTCGTGCCAGGGCAGAGACAGGAGCCAGTCGATGTAATTCCGGGAGACGGTGGCTTCGGCTGACATGGGGCTCATAAGCTTGAGCTTCTTGAGCTCATGCTTCACCTTGGACGCGGCTTCGGCGGTCATCTTCTTTTTGCGCAGGCGCCGCTCCAGGTCCTGAATTTCGCCCTTCATGTCCTCCTTTTCGCCCATCTCCTTCTGGATGGCCCGCATCTGTTCGTTGAGGTAGTACTCCCGCTGGGTCTTTTCCATCTGCTTCTTGACCCGGTTCTTGATGCGGTTTTCGATGGCGAGGACTTCGTTTTCCTGGTTGACCATGGTCAGCACCTTCTCCAGGCGTTTGACCGGGTCGACTATTTCCAACAGCGCCTGCTTGTCCTCACTCTTGACAGCCAAGTGCGCGGCGATGGTATCCGCCAGACGGGTGGGCTCCTCCAGGGCCGTCACAGTCTGGAGGGCTTCCTGAGGCACCTTCTTATTGAGTTTGCAATAGGTTTCAAAGGCGTCCACCGCGCTTCGCCGCATGGCTTCCAATTCCGGGGAATATTCCCAGATTTCCGGCAGTTCTTCCGCCTCTACCTGGAAGAAATGGGGATTGGGCAAAAAATGGCGCACCTGAGCCCGGTATTTGCCCTCGATCAGAACCTTGACCGTGCCGTCCGGCAGGCGCAGCATCTGCAGGATGGAGGCCAGGGTGCCGATGCGGTAGATCTCGTTTTCCTTGGGGTCGTCCCGCCGGGCGTCTCTTTGGGTGCACAGGAGCACATATTTCTCCTGGCCCATGGCATATTCCAAAGCCGCGATGGACTTCTCCCGCCCGATGAACAGGGGGGCCACCATGTGGGGGAAGACCACAATATCCCGCAAGGGAAGCAGAGTGACGGTCTGAACTCGGCGCGTGCCTTCTTCGCCGCCACGTCTATTCAGCCTGAAAATCATTTTTCCACCACCATCCCGGGTTTTTCCCAGGCTACTTCTTCGGAGGTTCTATGCTTGAAAATGGGAGCTGCATGATTCAGGATGAATTCCTGGTTCAGGATGCACTCCTGCACGTTTTTCAAAGAGGGCAGCTCATACATCAACTCGAGCATGGCGCTCTCCAGGATGGCCCGCAAACCCCGGGCCCCGGACTTGCGTTTCAGGGCCTCCTGGGCCACGGCCACCAAGGCGTCGTGCGTGAAAGTCAGGTTGACCTTGTCCATTTCCAAAAGCTTCTGGAACTGCTTGACCAGAGCATTTTTGGGCTCGGTCAGGATGCGCACCAGGGCTTCTTCGTCCAGTTCGTCCAGGGTGGCGATCACCGGCAAGCGGCCCACGAATTCCGGGATAAGGCCGAACTTGAGCAGGTCCTGAGGCTGCACTTTGGAGAGGATTTCCCCCAGGGGCAGATTGCGCTTGCTCTTGATGTCGGCCCCGAAGCCCATGGCTTTTTTGCCGATGCGGGCCCCGATGATGTCCTCCAGGCCGTTGAAAGCCCCGCCGCAGATGAACAGGATATTGGTGGTATCCACCTTGATGAATTCCTGCTGCGGATGCTTGCGCCCGCCCTTGGGAGGGACGCTGGCCATGGTGCCTTCGATGATCTTCAGCAGGGCCTGCTGCACCCCTTCGCCGGAGACATCCCGGGTGATTGAGGGGCTGTCGCTTTTGCGGGCGATCTTGTCCACTTCGTCGATATAGACGATGCCCCGGGAAGCCTTTTCCACGTCATAATCCGCCACCTGAAGCAGGTTGAGGATGATGTTTTCCACGTCCTCGCCCACGTAACCCGCTTCCGTCAGGGTGGTGGCGTCCGCAATGGTGAACGGCACGTTCAGGATTTTGGCCAGAGTCTGAGCCAAAAGCGTTTTGCCGCAGCCGGTGGGGCCCACCAGCAGGATATTGCTCTTTTGCAGCTCCACGCCGTTCAAATCGACGCGGGAGCCGATGCGCTTGTAATGATTATAGACAGCCACGGACAGGATCTTCTTAGCCCGTTCCTGACCGATGACGTATTCGTCAATCTCATTCTTAATAGCCGCGGGTTCCGGAATGGACAGCCGGGAATGCTTGGCTTCTTCCTTTTCGTACTCTTCGGCGATGATGTCGTTGCACAGCTCGATGCATTCATCGCAGATATAGACGCCGGGGCCGGCTATGAGCTTCTTCACTTCGCTTTGGCTTTTGCCGCAGAAGGAGCAGAGAAGATCAGTACTTTTGTCAGCACCGCGTTTGCTCATGTCGAATTTACCTCCGCAAACCCTGCGGGCTAGTCCGCGCCCTGAACAGGGTTTGTTCTTTACACATTTTTAAGGCGCTTAAGTTCAGCGTACCCATTTGAAATTTAAGATAAGTCGACCTGATGAAGAAATCCACACCGCCAATGACCTCCCCCGCTCCGTCGACTTAGCGCTGAAAGTATTTTGCAAATTGCTTGCCAACGAACTCCCTTATATATCGGCATCTGAAGCTTTATCCGTAACCGGAGAAAAACTCCAGTTTTTACGGGACCTTACACTTTTTTCAGCATATCCCGGTGAATGATCACCTCATCCACAATGCCGTATTCCTTGGCTTGCTCTCCGGACATGTAAAAATCGCGGTCAGTATCCCGGGCGATCTTGTCCATGTCCTGGCCGGTGTGACGGGCCAGGATTTGGTTCAACTCCTCCCTGAGGCGCAAAATCTCCTTGGCCTGGATATCCACATCGCTGGCCTGGCCGGAAAACCCGCCCATCACCTGGTGAATCAGGATGCGGGCGTGCGGCAGGGCATAGCGTTTGCCTTTGTCACCGGCAGCCAAAAGCAGAGCCCCCATGCTGGCCGCCTGGCCCATGCAGTAGGTGGCCACCGGACTCCTGATGTATTGCATGGTGTCGTAGATGGCCAGCCCTGCGGTTACCAGTCCGCCGGGGGAATTGATATAAAAATGGATATCCCGCTCCGAGTCCTCGGCTTCCAGAAACAGCAGCTGGGCGATGATCAGGTTGGCGATCTCGTCGGAGATCGCGGTGCCCAGAAAAATAATCCTGTCCTTCAAAAGCCGGGAGTAAATATCATAAGCCCGCTCGCCGCGGCTTGATTGTTCCACTACAATAGGGATTAACTGCATGTTCACGCGCTCTCCTGCTCGCTGTCGGCGGGGCCTAACTCGGCCCGGTCGATGATCATTTTCATGGTCTTTTGCTGCCTTAAATCCCGGCGCAGAAAGTCCATGAGGTTTTGCTCCCGGTAAAACTCTCTCACCTGGGCCAGGTTCCGGCCGCTGGATTCGGCCAGCCGCTGCAACGCGGCCTCCACTTCGGCCTCCTCCACGCTGATGCCCTCCTGCTTGGCGATCTGCTCGAGCAGGAGGCGGCTGCGCACCCTGAATTCGGCCCGGGGCTTAACTGATTCCAACATCTTTTGGAAGTCCAGCCCCTCGATATTGATGTTGTACTGCTGCAGGTTGGCAAGTTGGTCCCGCAGCATGCTCTCTTGTTCCTGCCTGATGAGAGAGGGGGGCAACTCAAAGGAATGGGACGCGATGAGCTTGTCCAGAACCTGCTGTTCCAGTTGGGCCTGTCGTTCCCGTTCCTTACTATTAATAATATCCTGTCGGACGGCCTCGCGCAAGTCGGCCATGGTCTCGAACTTGCCCCCCAGACTTTGGGCAAAGGCATCATCCAGGTCGGGCTGCACCCGTTCTTTGATCTCATGGACCTTGACGGCGAATTCCACCGTCTTGCCGGCAATAAGCGGGTTGAAGAAGTCGGTGGGCAGGTCCACCGCAAAGCGGGTCTCGCCCCCCGGCATAAGGCCCACCAGGTGGCGTTCGAAGTCCTTATTGAACTTGCCGGTCCCCACCTCCAGGTAGACGTTCTCCCCTTTGGCTTCCTCCAGGGCCTGGCCGGCAAAATAGCCCTGGTAGTCCAGGATGACGTAATCCCCCTCCGCCACCGGCCGGGGCTCGGCGATGGGCTGGAGCACGGCGTTGGCCTCGCGGATTTCGTTCAACCGGGCCTCCACCATCTCATCGGTGGCCTCGGCCCCGGGGTCCTGGAGCTCCATCCCGAAATAGTTCTCCACCGTGATTTTGGGAGGGATTTCCAATTCCACCACATACCGGTAGTCCTGGTCTTCCACTACCGGGGGCATGGGTTCCGGCCAGTTCATGCCCACGGGGTCCAACTCCTTTTCCTTGATGGCCTCCTCCAGGGAACGGCGCACCAAGGCATCGGAGACTTCCTGCTCCACCTGCTTTTTGTAGTACATTTCCAGCACGGCCCTGGGGACCTTGCCGGGACGGAAGCCCTTGACTTTGGCATGCTTACCCAGATTGCGGTAGGCCCGGTCCACTTCCTGTTTGACTTCCTCTTTGGGCACCACCACGGCAAGCTTGCGCTTGACTTCGCCCAGGTCCTCCATCTCAACTTGAATCGCGGTTTCGGTCATGTGTCGGTTGCTCTTTCGTTTTCTGTGATCTAAAAAAAGCCGGGTTTGCCCCGACCTGTTTGTGCTTTGGGACCATCCAAGCGGCGGAAAGTTCAGGCTCTTGGCTTACCTCACACGGATGCTTGCGAGTCCCCTTCTACCTAAACCCGGAGTGCGAGAGGGGGGACTCGAACCCCCACGGTTATACCGCTGGATCCTAAGTCCAGTGCGTCTGCCAGATTCCGCCACTCTCGCCCAATCTTTTATCATTGTAATCTATTAATTAAAAGGATTTAAGTCAAGCATTCGCTCACGTCTAAGCGGTTCGGCTGACAGGGGAAATTTGCCCGGTGGAGAGCGCATCGCGTCCCATTTTGGCTGTTGGGCGAAAAGTGGAAGGGGAAAAGGCGAAAAGGGAACTCTTGTCCAGCGTTTAGAATTGTCGAGGCGGTTCGCGAACCGCCTCGAACGGCTGTAAATCGCGTTTAGTTGGGCTGGCCGATGCCCGCCGCCTTCAAGTCGTGTTCGGTGACGTGGGCGCGGCGGCAGCAGTCCAGGAGCTTTCCGTCCACCACCACGGAGGGCACGGCGGTGATGCCATAGTGCTCGGCTTCTTTCACGCCTTGCCCTTCATTGAGGTTGTAAACGGTCACCTCGCAGTGCGGACAGGCCGTTTTCTGCACCAAATCCACCAGGTCGGCGCACACCGGGCAGCCTGCGGTGAAAACCTCGACTTTTCTCTTGTCCATTGCTCTGGTCTCCTGTTCTGTATGGCTCTTTAGATAATGCCAGATGGGGCAAAAAGAAAGGGGACCCTCGCCGGGGCAGGTGCCGGCCAGTTCCTGGAGGGCGCGCCTGACGGCCACCAACTCCCTGATCTTCTCTTCCACGCCTGTGATTTTACGCTGAGTCAATTTAAGAATTTCCGCGCAGGTGGTTTCTGCCGCAGTGCCCGCGAGGAAAAGCTCGTTAATTTCCTTAAGGGAAAAACCGAGCTTCTGGGCTTGCTTGATAAACCTGACCCTCTGAACCGCTTCGTCCGGGTATCGCCGGTAGCCTTCCCCGGGCCGGGGAGGCCTTTCCAGCAATCCCCGCCTTTCATAGTAGCGGATAGTTTCCACGCTGACGTCCGCAGCCCTGGCCAGGGCCCAGATGGTAAAGCCTTTCTTTTGCTCCTCCATGCCTTAAATATAAACCCCGTACCATGGTACGGAGTCAAGAGGAGGTAAAAATATTCTTTCCTGGTTGAGACAGCGTTAGGAACTTTTCGTCCCGTTCTCAAGTGCAACTTGGGAACGAGCCATTCAGAAAAATCTGCTGACGGGGGATGATTGCCCTGCAAGCTGCATCCGGGCGCCATTAAATCTCGGGCGACAAAGTATTGTAAGGTGCGCACCGCGCACCAATAAAAGCCCAGGCGACCAAAACGGTGCGTAGTGCGCACCCTGCTGCTTAAGTTAAGCAGAAATGCTCCCTGATTTGCATGTCATGGGGTGCTGATGCAGGCCATTGTCCTGTAAGAATGGTTCATGATATGATAACTGCTTAGATCACAAGCATGATGAAAATATAAGGAGAAAACGTGACCGAAGTGCCTGAAAAAGACGAACTGGAACAGTTGCGCGAGCGCCTCATGGTCACCCCCAAGCTGGTGTGGGACCAGGTGGACGCGGCGGAGCGGGAGGCCATCCTGGCTTATGCCGAGCGCTATAAGGCTTTTCTGGATACGGCCAAAACCGAACGGGAGGCGGTTCAGGAAATCGAGCGCCAGGCCAGGGCCGCGGGCTTCGCGGACCTGCGCGCTAATGAGCCCGGCGACCGGTGTTTCTATAACTACAAAGGCAAGGTCATCGCCTTGGTGGTCAGGGGCCGCCGTCCTCTGACCGACGGCATCCGCATGGTGGCGGCCCACATCGACTCGCCCCGCCTGGACCTGAAGCAATACCCCCTCTATGAAGATACGGACATGGTATTTCTGAAGACTCATTACTACGGGGGCATCAAGAAATACCAGTGGCTGGCCCGGCCCCTGGCCATCCACGGCGTGGTCCTCAAGGCCGACGGCAGCCGGGTGGAGCTCAGGGTAGGTGAAGACCCCCGCGATCCGGTGTTCACCGTGCTGGACCTTCTGCCGCACCTGGCCCGCAAGACCCAGATGGAAAAGAAAGTCTCCGAGGCCTTTGAAGGGGAAAAGCTGAACGTGCTGGTAGGGGCGCTGCCCCTGGGCAACAAGGACACCAAGGAGCGCTTCAAGCTCTATCTCCTGAAATTCCTGGAAGATACCTACGGCATCCGGGAAGAGGACCTGGTCTCCGCGGAACTGGAGATAGTGCCGGCGGGGCCCGCCCGGGACCTGGGGTGGGACCGCAGCTTGGTGGCGGCCTACGGCCAGGACGACCGGTCCTGCGTCTATCCGGCTCTGGAATCAATCTTGCAGATCGATCAACCGGAGCATACCTGCATGGCCTTGTTCTACGACAAGGAGGAAGTGGGCTCGGACGGCAATACCAGCGCCAAGAGTTGCTTGTTGGAAGAAATTGTCGAGTTGCTCCTGGAAAGAGCCGGAGAGCCGCCTCAGGCCCGGCGCCGGGTGCTCATGGCCTCCCGGGCCATTTCCGGAGACGTCAACGGGGCTTTGGACCCGGACTATCCCGAGGTCCATGAAAAGCGCAACGCCGCCAAGCTGGGGTACGGGGTCTGCCTCACCAAGTTCACCGGCCACGGCGGCAAATATACGGCCAATGACGCCAACGCCGAGTACCTGGCGTGGCTGAGAAAGATTTTCAATGAAGCTGGGGTGGTGTGGCAGGCCGCGCACCTGGGCAAAGTGGACGAAGGCGGCGGCGGCACCATCGCCAAGTACCTGGCGGTGCACGGCATTGAAATCATCGACAGCGGCCCGCCGGTGCTCTCCATGCATTCGCCCTTCGAGGTGGCCAGCAAGGCGGACCTCTATATGACGTTTAAGGCCTTCCGGACCTTTTTCACCGCGCCGGGGCAATAAAGACAGTTTTCGGTTTTCGGTTTTCAGTTTTCAGTTTATATTTAAAGGGCGGAATTTGTTTTGCGGGAAGGGGACCAGGGGTCTTAAATTCTTGTCTCCACTCCAACCCCCGTATCGGGAGCACAGGCTTCCAGCCTGTGCTTCACCGGCAAGATGCCTGGGTTCCCGAATGCACAAGGGTTTATGCAATTTTGACAATAGCGGCGGCCAGGGCCGCCCCAGCGGATTAAAGAAGTTTTACAAGTAACGAACACCGAAAACCGAAAACCGAAAACGGTAGTTAAAATGGGCAAGTTCTTTTCACGCTTCAAATTTAAGGAGCCGGACCCGACGAACGTCTCCTTCGGCAATATTTCCAGCTTTTACGGTCTGCTCATCTTTCTCATCACCATCCCCTTCGTCCTCATCGTGGCCCTGGTATGGCTCACCGGCATCCTGGGCTTCAACGCCTATATTTTTGCCGGCTTTGCAGTGTTGCTGGGTATCGCAATCTGGCGCCTCTACAGAGGCTGGGGGCGTTTCAAGCAGCGGCTGGCCGCGCAGGGGAGCGACTTTCAGGACATGGTGCGGGAGGCCACGGCCAGCGGCAAGGACGTGGAAATTTCCCTGTTGAGCGGCGTCCTGACCCTGCGCTATAAAGGCCAAGGCAACTGGCCCGACGCCTTGCCTCAGGCTTCGGCGCCCCTGGCCTTGGAAGGCCCGACGCATATAGCCGCAGAGGCCGTCGAAGTAAACACCGCGCTTCCTCCGGAGCGCATCCGGGAGGAACTGGCGGAGTTTCTGCGCCTCAAGGACGAAGGCGTTATCACCGCGGAGGAGTTCGACCGCATCAAAGCGGGCCTCCTGGAGAGGATGTCCGCTTAAGTCAGCAGAAATTAAAATTTAAAAAATGGAAAGGCAGGTTTGCGCCTGCCTTTTTGTTTTTTCGGCGTGTTTCAATTGAGGCCGATGTCCTCTGTGGGACAGGGGCTGCTGCCTCTAAGCCTTGGGACCGCCCCCTTTGAGGAGCTCCCAAACGGGCAGCGCGGCCAGGCCGCCGGCCACCCCGGCGAGATAGCTCGGGACAATGGTGTTAAAAATCCTGGTCCAAATGAGCCCGAAGATGTAGCTGGCGGCCAGCATGGCCACCAGGGTGATGAGCAGCCTGTTTCTAAAGGACATGAATAACCTCCGATCTTCGAAAGCGCCCGCAAGAGACAATTTCCTGAATAAAACGTAATCTGGTTTAAAGGTAACCATCCCTGCTGAAGAAGGTAGATTCAGGCAGTAAAAATCTTCGGGACGTCGGCGACGAAGGCCTTTGTAGCGAGGCGGTTAAGTACTGTAGCGGCATGATTTATCACGCCTTGTTTAGGGCGCCAGAATGGCGCCCCGGGAAGAAAATCACGGTTGTCATGGATTCGTAAGTCTGTTTGGGTGTCGGGTTGGCTTGCAGAATTGATTTGTAGTTTAGGAACCGCTTAGGCGGGCTCTTCAGTCTCCGGGGTTCGCTGCGTCCGCGGCGATTTCTTCGTCGCCCAGGGCGAAAGCCGGGCCTCCGCTGAGGGCCGAGCTATCCCAGAAGTCCTTGCGGTAGCGGTAATAAATGTGCAGCCGGCTGAGCGCGGCGATAAGCTGCTTCAGGTCATCCTCCGGCAAGTCGTTGATGCATGACTGCAGAAACACGAGAAAAGCGGCGGGCAGGTAGAACCCCTCCTTCCCCAGGCTGGCCTTGAAATCCAGGCGAAAGCTGCCGTCTTGAATTTGATAAAAATCCGCCTGGTAGGTTCTCAAAGGCGGCTCCTGGTTGGGGGCCTGGCCCAGGTGCACCGCGCCCAGGGGAAGCTGAGGCCGCTTCACGGCTCCATCCTCCGTCAGGACCAGGTCATGCACCTTGTCCAGAAAAGACATGAGTTCTTTGGCCACCCGGGTTTCGTTCAATTCCGCCAGTTCAAAAAGGATGCGGGCATAGAAGTGGAGGGCCAGAATAACGATGTCGCTTCCCATATCCTGGCTCTGATACCAGAGGGTCTGCGGGGCGGCCAGGTCTTTGGCGAAAAAGTCAACCCGCATCGTCGACTTATGAATGACGCGTTCTCGGGCAAATTTCGAGAAGAGACGTTTGAGCATGTGCTGACCTTTATTCAACGGGGACTCGGGGCCCGTCCACCACAGTGATATTAAATCCGAACCGGGCCTCGGCCAAATTATCGGGCACCCCGAACAACACTGCGGTAAAAGGCTGCGACGCGCCGGCTTTAATAACCTTCACACCCTGCCGCCCCCCGGGGGTGGCCAGCCAGCGCTTGATTTCCTCAGGATCATTGTGCAGCAGCTCCTCATCCGTTATAGCGGTGCCGCCGTAGAACAGGATTTCCTGCACCGGCTGATTCATCGGATCAACCAGCGAAGCTTTGAGTCTGATGGGACCTCGAGGTTCGCCGGTAAGATTTTTTACCTCTCCCTGGATGACCAGAAGCTGGCCGCCGGTGACGTTCACCAGCTCCTGATAGCGGGCGTCATGGAGCGTCACCACCAGGTTCCTGAGCCCCTCGGGGGCAGCCTGGGGCAGGGGCGGGGCCAATTTTCTGGATCCCCCCGCGAGTGCCTCGGCGTCTGAAAGAGTTTCCCCCCTTTTATCAAGGTACCATAATGCGATAAGGGCTAGCAAGAGCCCCAAGAGGCAGCCGCTCATTATCGCAAAAAATATGGCGCGACCGGGTTTTTTTGGCTTTTCCATGCGGGCTTCGGGAACGGGAGATACGGGTTCGCCGGCCAACAAATTCTCCTCGGCCGGGGTAAACGGAGCCGAAAATTCTTCTGCCGCCGGTTCGGGCTCCGACTTGAGGGGCGGCTCCGGAGGGAGAATGTCCTGGGAAAAGGGCCTGTCTTTTGTCGCCGGCGTTTCTTCTCCCGCTTGCCGCAGACCCTGGCCTTCGGCATCAACGGTAAAGACGTGCTGACAGCGGGAACAACGCACTTTGACAGTATCCCCGGTTATGAGGCTGTCATCCAGATTGAACCTGGTGCCGCACTGCCCACAAGTAATTATCATAAGAATAACTATTTGAAATTATTAATTAATCTAAACTATTTTATGTTACCTCAAACTGAACCAAGAGGAAAGCTTATTTTTTCTCCGGGAGAAATAAACGGTGGCGGGAAAGCGGAGAGCGATTTAAGAAGCCGGGAGCAGCCGGGAAGCTCTCGAACCCCCCGCATTTTCTGGTTTACAGGATCGGGAAGATTTTTTATAAATATTAATTGAGGTCTTTTAAGCGGCCATACAGCATTAGATAAAAGGATATTAAGGGCTGAGGCGCTTTAAGGCAATTTAAGAAAAGGAACTGGCGTTACGAATCATAAAAAAAGCCGGTCCTGCATGGCTAAGGTCGGCGGTCAGGTAATTTCGGAAGACGCCTTTTGAAAAAATTTGAGCATGAATGCGTGGGAAGGCTACCGCATATTAGAAGTTTCACCCAGGGCCAGTTGGGAGGAAATCCGCAGCCGGTTCCGGGCCTTGGTTTGCGCCTGCCATCCGGACCGGCATCCCGACAATCCCGAGGCCGTCGCCCAATTCCGGCGGGTGGTGGAGGCCTACGAAACCATCCGGGCGGCCCGGAGCCGTTCCCGCAGACGGCGTCCGCAATACTACCGCACCGATTTCCGGGTAAAGGAAGAAGTCTTTGAAGAATTCTTCGGCATTTCCGCCGGCGCGGGGCAAACCGCCAGCACCGGTCCAGACTTCCGGTACGACCTGCGCATTCCCTTCATGGCGGCCATGCAGGGTTTGGAAACAACCATAAACGTGCCCAGGGTTCAATCCTGTCCGCAGTGCAGCAACACCGGACTGGAGCCGAGCAGCCAGCCATGTCCTGATTGCCAGGGCAGCGGCCGGCGCTCCCTGGGTCCCGGACTTTTGCGTTTGGGGCCGGCCTGTGGGCGCTGTCAGGGCACCGGCAGGTTGCTGAAGTACTCCTGCCTGGCCTGCCGGGGTACAGGCTATCAAAAAAAATCCCAGAGCTATTATGTCAAGATTCCGGCAGGGACGGAAGACGGAACCCGCCTGCGGTTCATCGGTGAGGGCGGCAGGGGCATCGCCAACGGCCCGCCGGGCAATCTGGAAGTGGTAATTTCGGTGGAGCCCCATGCCTTTTTTACCAGGGTGGGCAGGGACTTGCATTGTAAAGTGGAGATTTCTTTTGCCCAGGCAGCTCTCGGCGGCACCATCCAAGTGCCGACCCTGAACGGTTTCCGCTCCGTGTACCTGCCGCGGGGCACGCAGTCAGGCGAAGTCATCAGGTTCCGCGGCGCCGGAGCGCCCAAAGGGCCTGGCCATGCAGCCGGGGACCAAATCGTCGAAGTCGTTGTCACTACGCCCGCCACCTTGAGCCCGGGACAGCGGCAGATTTTAGAGGAGTTTCAGCAGTCGGGGCGGGGGGAACTAAGCCTTGCAGCTCATGAATGAATTTACCCACTTGGATGAACAGGGGCGGTTAACCATGGTGGAGGTGGGGGACAAGCCCGTCACCAAACGGGAGGCGGCGGCCTCCTGCCGCATCCTGGTGGGCCCGAAAATCTTTCCCCTGCTTCTAAGCGGCGGGCTGCCCAAAGGCGACGTCTGGGCCGCGGCGCGCCTCGCAGGTATCATGGCGGCAAAACATACGGCCGGGCTCATACCCTTGTGCCACCAACTGCCTTTAACCGGCGTAGACGTTGATTTCACCACCGAACCGGCCGATTTCGCGGTGGTCATCAAGTCCCGAGTCCGGACCGAGGCTCGCACCGGCGTGGAGATGGAAGCCTTGGTGGCTGCGGCCACCGCGGCCCTGACCATATACGATATGTGTAAAGCCGTGGATCGCGGCATGGTCATACAAGATTTACTGCTGCTGGAAAAAAGCGGCGGCGCCAGCGGCGCTTACTTCCACAATTCGCCCTCTGAAAATCAGGACGGGCCACCGCGAGCCGACAATGGATAAGGAAAGCCTCGAATTCTTCCGCTCATTGCTGCACGAACGCCTGGAAGAGCTTATCGGCCAGGCCGAAGTCACCAGGTCCACCATGACCGGGGCCGGCGCCGCCCCGTTTCCGGATCCCACCGACCGCGCCACCCTGGAAACGGACCGCAATTTCACCCTTCGCATCAGGGATAGGGAACGCAAGCTCATTGCCAAGATCCGCGAGGCGATAGAACGGATTGAGGACGGCACTTACGGCATCTGCGAAATCTGCGGCGGCGACATTTCGGAGAAGCGCCTCCGGGCCCGCCCGGTGACCACCATGTGCATTGCCTGCAAATCAAGGATGGAAGCCATAGAAAGAGCCAAAGGCGTCTAGTCCCCTGTTTTTGTCCACCGCATGCATTCTCCCCTCCTTGACTTGAAAGAGTTTACCCTGGAAGAACTGGAGCACCGCGTCCTGAGTTGGGGCCAGCCCCGGTTCCGGGCCCGGCAGCTCACCAAATGGCTTTACAAAGGCGCTCTGGACTTTGACGAAATGACCGATGTCAGCCGGGAGTTCCGCCAGGAACTGGCCGGACGGGCCTGCCTTAGCCGCCTCAAGTTGGACAAAGAGGAATTTTCGGCGGACGGCACCCGGAAGTTCCGCTGGCGGCTGGCTGACGGACACGCCATAGAATCCGTCCTCATTCCGGAAGAAGATCATCTCACCCTGTGCCTCTCCAGCCAGGCGGGTTGCGCCATGGGCTGCCGCTTTTGCCTCACCGCGCGGCAAGGTCTCAAGCGCAATCTCACAGCCAGTGAAATTGTCAATCAAATTCTGGGAGTAAAGGCGCGCCTGGGGCAGGACAAGCCGCTGAAAAACCTGGTGTTCATGGGAATGGGTGAGCCCCTGGCCAACTATGACGCGCTCATTCGCGCCCTCACCATCATTCAGGCTCCCTGGGGCCTGAATTTTTCGGCCCGCCGGGTGACGGTCTCCACCGTAGGCTTGGCCCCCCTCATACCACGTTTAGGCCGGGATGTCAGAGTCAACCTGACGGTTTCCCTGAATGCCGCGGACAATCACACCCGGGAGGCCATCATGCCCGTCAATCAGACATATTCTCTCGACGCGGTGTTGGCGGCCTGCCGGGCTTATCCGCTGCCCCGGCACCGGCGCATCACCTTTGCCTACGTGCTTCTGGCCGGGATCAACGACAGCCCGGCCCAGGCCCGGGAATTGGCCCGGTTGCTTAAGGGCTTCCGCGCCAAAATCAACTTAATTCCCTTCAATCCCCATCCGGACCTGCCATTCTCTGCGCCTGGGCCGGATCGGGTACTGATGTTCCAGGAAATTCTGCGGGAGGCCCATTACCCGGTCTTCATCCGGGAAAGCCGGGGCCGGGACATTGCCGCAGCCTGCGGCCAGTTGGTGGGGGAATTGCCTTAAGACGGTTTTCAGTTTTCAGTTTGCGGTTTTCCGTAAATTCAACAATTATCGCTTCCTTAAAAATCTTAACAGAACCGGATTTGAGTCTCTAGCGCCAAAGCGTCCGGCAAAGAAGCAAAGCCTGGTGGCACAGGCGTCCCCGCCTTGTGCTCTGGGAAAAATGTAGTGATTCAAGCTGGATGGGTGAAGCTTGCTGTTAACTGCTGACCGCTTGAAAACATTTCAAAACCCCCTCACCTCAATCCTCTCCCCCATAAATGGGGGAGAGGAAGGAAAACGATGATCACGGGAGTTTCCTTAAAAGGCCTCGCAGTTCTCTATTACCTTGAAGTTTGCCATATCCCGGCGGTTTTTTTCCCTCTCCCCTTTGGGGAGAGGGCAGGGTGAGGGGGAGTAAATTACCAACAATCTTCCACTGCATATAAGGTTTTGAAATAGCTTCTGAGCACTGGCCACTGACCACCGACCACTGGGCACTGACCCTTCCGGACCGGTCTCCCGGAACACCCTGATCTGTTGAATACTCCGCCTTGCGTCTTGGCTCCTCCTTGCTTAGTTTTTTAATAAGTATTCTTGAAGCCTTGCGCCGCCCGGAACCGCATCGGGAAAAAGGAGGGAGATTCATGAAGGAAGAGATCATCGCCAAAATTTCTGACTTGCAGGACGGCGACATGAAGGAAATCGAAATTGCCGGCATTAAAATCCTGCTGACCCGGCTGGAGGGAAAGTTTTACGCGGTGGGCGGCGAGTGCTCCCATTACGGCGGCCCGCTGGCCGAAGGGGTTCTGTGCGCCGAGACCGTCACCTGTCCCTGGCACCACGCCCGCTTTAATGTAAAAACCGGTGATCTCGTCGCCCCGCCTGCTTTGGATGCCATGACCAGGTTCGACACGCGGGTGGAGGGGGAAAATGTGGTATTGCTGCTGCCGGACCAGCCGAAGGGCCGGCATAAGCCGACCCTTACGAAACATAATCCCCAGGCGGACGGTCGCACCTTTGTCATCCTGGGGGCAGGCGCAGCAGGCAATGCCGCGGCGCAGCAGCTGCGCCATTTAGGCTTTGAGGGCCGCCTGGTGCTCATCAGTAAAGAGCTGGATCTGCCGTATAACCGTCCGCCCCTGAGCAAAGGATTTTTGAGCGGCGAACAGGAGAAGGCTTCCCTCCCTTTAAGGACTGCGGATTTTTACCACGAAGCCGGCATCGAGCTGCTGCTGGGCCGCGAAGTGATTCGAGCGGACCTGGAGGCCAAAACCTTGTTTTTTACGGATGAACCTCCTTTGACTTTCGACGCCCTGCTGGTGGCCACCGGCGGCATACCCCGCAAGCTCCAGGTCCCCGGCGCCGAACTGAAGAACGTCTTTACCCTGAGAAGCCTGGCTGATTGCGAGGCCATTATCGCCGCAGCCCAAGAGGCCTCCCAGGTTGTGATTATAGGGGCCAGCTTCATCGGCATGGAGGCCGCCGCCAGCCTCAGACAGCGGGGCCTCTCGGTCACGGTGGTGGGCCCCGGCTCCGTCCCCTTCGAGCGCACCCTGGGAAAGGAAATCGGCCAGACCATTCAAAAAATCCATCAAGAGAAGGGGGTGGCCTTCCGTCTGGGCCGCAAAGCCTCCAGCCTGAAAGGGGAGGGCCGGGTCCAGGCCGTCGAGTTGGACAACGGCGAGCGTCTGCCCGCAGACCTGGTGCTGGTGGGCATCGGAGTGCGGCCGGCCACGGCCATGCTCACCGGCGCGCCCCTGAATCCCGACGGCAGCATCACCGTGGATAAATATTTATCTTTCGGCGATGGCCTTTATGCCGCCGGGGACGTGGCCCGTTTTCCGGATTGGCGCACCGGCGAACTCATCCGCATCGAACACTGGCAACTGGCGGAGGTGCACGGCTTCACCGCGGCCAGGAACATGGCCGGCCACAAGGTGGAGTTCGTCGACGTCCCCTTCTTCTGGAGCGTGCATTTTGACGATTACCTGTATTACGTGGGGCACGCGGGGAGTTGGGACGACATCATCTGGCACGGTTCGCCGGCGGAGGGCCGGTTTGTGGCCTTTTACGTAAAGGGCGGCCGGGTTCTGGCCGCCGCCGGCATCGGCTATGACCATGGCATGGCCTATCTGGCCGAACTGATCCGTCAGGGGAAGATGCCCACCCCGGAAGAGTTGCGCCGGGGAGCTTCCGGGGAGTTGCTCAGCCATCTCAGAATGTGATAGGAAAAGAGGGCAAGAGATAAAAAAAGCAGCCTGAAGCCAGGCCTAATCTCTTGCCCTCATGAGCGATATTATTCTTTCCGCTGCCGGCTTCCTGGTGTTCATTCTCCTGTGTTCCGAGGAATTCCGGGCATCTCTTAAGCGCGCTTGGCGGCGCGCCTACGCCTTCCCCGGCGGCAGATACCTGGCGTACCCCGTTGCCGCGCTTCTGGCCCTGGCCGCGGCCGGGCTCATGCTTTTTGCCCTATGGTCCTTTATATCCTCCACGTTTTCTTATGACTAGCAAATCAGGTATAATTCCACTCCCTCAGAAGGCCCCCGCAGCCTTTAGGCTGTGCTTTTCGGTTAAATGGCAGTGGCGCAGACTGAAGCCGGCGGCTGCAGTATGCCGGTCATTTATGAGGTAACCGCGGTTAATTCATGCCCGCCGTTTCCTGGCTGCGCCAGAAAAAGTTTTGTTTGATCGTAGGGGCGTGATTCATCACGGCCTTATAGGCGCAATAAATTGCGCCGCTACAAATAGTGCCCGTTTTTGCCTTTATGAAAGCGGGCCGTAATCCGCGGCCCCTTTCCAGGACAAATAAGCTTGGATTCCGCGGAAAAGTCGATTACATTTACTAACTGTCTCACCGATTTGGATCATTTTTGATATTTGAGGGCCGAGATTATGGGAGCAAAGGGCGAAAAAGTGGCGCTGAAACCAGCCGGGGACCTTGAGGTTCCCGATAATCCCATTGTGCTGTTCATAGAGGGCGACGGCACCGGGCCGGACATCTGGCGGGCCTCCCGGCCGGTACTGGACGCAGCGGTGGCCAAGGCCTATCGCGGCGCCAAAAAAATCGTCTGGCGGGAAATACTGGCCGGGGAAAAGGCTTTCAAGCAGACGGGCCATTATCTGCCGGATGAGACCCTGGCGGCTTTGCGGGAGTACCGGGTGGCCATCAAAGGCCCCCTCACCACGCCCATCGGCGGCGGCTTCCGGTCCTTGAACGTCACCCTGCGCCAGGTCCTGGACCTCTACGCCTGCATCCGGCCGGTGAGATACTATGCGGGGGTGCCCAGCCCCCTCAAGGAGCCGGATAAGATCAACATGGTGGTTTTTCGGGAAAACACCGAGGACGTCTATGCCGGGTTGGAGTGGCCGGCTTACAGCGACGAAGCCCGGCGGCTCATCGATTTCATGAACCGGGAGTTGGGCTGCGCCATAGACACCGGCGCGGCTATCGGCATCAAGCCTATGACCGAGCGGTGCAGCAAGCGCCTGGTGCGCCGGGCGGTCAGGTATGCCACGGAGCGGGCCCTCGCCAGCGTCACCCTGATGCATAAAGGCAACATCATGAAGTACACTGAGGGCGCGTTCCAGAACTGGGGCTATGAAGTGGCCTTGGAGGAATTCGAAGGCAAAGTGATCTCCGAGGCGGAAGTGGGCAGCCGCTACAACTGGCAGGCCCCGCCGGGCAAGGTGGTAATCAAGGACCGCCTGGCCGACAATCTCTTCCAGCAGGTGTTGCTGCGTCCGGATGAGTACCAGGTTATCGCCACCCCGAATTTGAACGGCGACTACCTCTCCGACGCTTTGGCCGCGCAGGTGGGGGGCTTAGGCATGGCCCCGGGCGCAAACGTGGGGGATGAATGTGCGGTGTTCGAGGCCACCCACGGCAGCGCGCCCAAGTACGCGGGCCAGGACAAAGTCAACCCCTGCTCCGTCATCCTATCCGGGGCTATGTTGCTGGAGTATTTGGGGTGGCACGAGGCGGCACAGCTCATCCACGCCTCCTTGCCCCGGACCCTGCAAGCCGGCGTCGCCACCTACGACCTGGCCCGGCTGCTCCCCGGCTCTAAGGAGGTCTCCTGCTCGGCCTTCGGCCAAGCGCTGGTGGAGCATATGTGAGGTGGAGTATATGTGAGAAGAGCGTAAGCATGAGCATTGTCCTTAAGAGGGGGTAGTGATGAAAACGGCGCGACTGAAATTTGCTGCAGGTTGTTTTCTGGTCATCGGCTTGTTCTTCATTTTCTGTCCGCCCGTCCGGGCGCGCCATTTCGAGGAAATCGTCAGGTCCACATATCTTGTCAACCTGGAGGCCAAGCCGAAATGGTTTCAGCCGGGGCAGCCCATCGATTTTCTGGTTACCCTGAGATTTGAGGACGGCCACCAGGACGGCTTTGATATCGGCGTGTTCCATGAAGGCCGCCTGGTGGGTTGGGAAATGAATCGCAGGCTGAATGAAGGCATGAACACCTTCAGAATCCGCGACCGCCATTTCAGGGGCGATCCCGGCGCTTACATCGTGCGGGTGCGTTTCCGGGGGCGGATCATTAAAGAAAAGAGGTTTGTCACCAGGAGGGCGAACGGCTTCTTTACCATAGACCCCGGTGCCAAATTCCAGAGGTGGTAAAGCATCAGGGCCTCACATAAGGGAAAAGTGAGGGGGGGGTCATACGGGGCAAGCCGGCGGAGCGGGGCCTTCATGTCAGCCATCCGCTAAGCCAGGGAAGCCCAAGCATGGCGGCGGGCCCCATCTGGCTCGTCCCACTTAAGGGCGTGCCGGGTAAGCCGTTCAAAGACATCCTATCTGAAGCGGCGGCCACGGGCCGCCCGATGGAGTTTCAAGTAGAGAGGCATACCCTAAAGCCTGCGGCTACATTTTCAAAGTCGGGGGTGCATTTCCGGAACCAGGAAGAAAAAAGGCGGGCCAAGCCCGCCTAAGTTTGAATATGGAAATAAAATTTGAATTTTAAAAACCCAAAACCCCAGAACCCCAGAACTTTGAACTTGAGACCTCTGCGAAACAAAGGTCTATAAATAGATGCTGTGCTGCATGGTATTT
>JASEFS010000040.1 GCA_030018495.1 Deltaproteobacteria bacterium
CATCCCCCTGCACCAGGATCAAGGTGCCGGCCACCACCAGAGAAGCGGCTTGCACGGGTTTCACGGCCAGGGCCGGCCGGGCGGACATAACGGCGAAGAAGAGAAGGAAAAGGGGAACCAGCTTCAGAGGCCGCTTCAAAGGGAACATATTTATCTCCTATTGAGAGAGGGCTTTAAAGCTGTCGCCCGTTAGGGCAAGCATAACTTTTCGAAACAATCTTCAAGGCCAGAAGATAACCATGCCAAGAACGGCAGGTGACCCTTGCCTGACAAGGCCCCTGTAAACGAATGGTTTGCTTTCCTGAGACATAGTCTGCGCAAAGTCTAGTCGGAAAGATTCTTGAACCATCAGTGTTTGCAGTATTTCTGGCATCGCTCATTTAATCCACCAATGGACATTTCTGTCAATC
The DNA here is from genome assembly GCA_030018495.1 of Deltaproteobacteria bacterium. Lineage (GTDB taxonomy): Bacteria > Desulfobacterota > Desulfobaccia > Desulfobaccales > 0-14-0-80-60-11 > DTHB01. The sequence goes on from JASEFS010000040.1 coordinate 411, forward strand.
AAAAATTTTATTCAATCTCTGTCACGTCTCATGATTCATGCTTATTAATAATTTCATCCCAGGAAGTGCCAAAGGGATGACAGTAAACATCGAGTCGAAGCTGGAAGAAGAGCAGCCTAAAGCCTCGGCATCGACCCCGCGGTGGCCGGCGCGCCCTTCATAACCACACCCATCCAGGCCGCCGGCCCGATCTTTATTTCTTGATCACCCGGGCTATCCTATATTTAATGATGCCTAATCCGAAACCTGTGCCAGGCAAAAAGGCGAGATCATCCAATTATGCTGACCGTATCAAAAACCCGGCAAAGAATGGGCCCGATAGCCATTGCTGTCGGAACTACCCTGGCGGTATGGCTGCTGAGCAAATGGTACTACCAGGACTGGTTTGCCAACCCTTATAAGTATGTCGCCAAAGCTGCATCTTTGAGCGCCACGGTATTAATGTGCGGCAGCATCGTGCTCTCCACGCGCTGGCGATTCTTGGAAGGCTTTTTCGGGGGTCTGGACAAAGTCTACCAGGTCCACAAGCGCATAGGCAGATGGGCGTTTTTCCTGATTCTGCTGCATCCGGTATTCCTGGCTATTGACCGACTCCCTGATGTCCCCGCTTTTCTTAAGGCCTTGTTTATTTTAAAGCCGGAGGACCACCGTTATCTCTGGGGTCAATATGTCGGGGTGGCTGCATTATCGGGGTTTGCCCTCCTGATTACGCTGACCCTCTGGGTGAGAATCGCATATCACCGTTGGAAGAAAACTCATGAGTACTTCGGATTGGTGCTTCTCATGGTGGGCGTCCATATTTTCCTGGTCGATGCGGATGTGGCCCGATATCCTTTTCTCACCGTGTGGACATATGCGCTTTTGAGTCTTGCTCTGGTCAGCTTTGTGTATATCAGGTTTCTCTACCGTCGCTGGGGTCCCCGGTTTGACTATTACGTTTATGGGATCGAGCGCGCCAGAGACATTCTCGAACTGATTTTTGTCCCCCGCGATAAAAAAATGGATTTTCGTCCGGGGCAATTCGTCTATCTTGTCGTTCACAAGAAAGGAATCACCCCCGAGCCGCATCCTTATTCCATCGCCTGCGGGTACAATCTGGAGGCTAAGCTCAAATTAGGCATCAAGCAGCTGGGAGATCACACCCGCACCTTGGATCGATTGGCCGTTGGCGACCCGGTTACTCTTTATGGACCCTACGGGCATTTCAGCGATGCTTTTCTGCGTGCCGATCGGGATTGTGTATTCATCGGGGGCGGTATCGGGATTACTCCCTTTATCGGCATGTGGCATGTAGCCTTGCATTCCGAGGAACGGTACGACCAAAGCAAGGTTCCCGAACAGATCCGGGATCTGCATCCCGAAATCCTGAAGACCTGGAAGAGTCCTCGGGTTTCTCTTTTTTATGTGTGCCGGACCCTTGAAGATGCCGGTTTTGACAATGACATCCGCAACGAAGTAATCCTGAGTCAGTTTTATGGTTTTCCCCATCTCGAAGAACGGGGTCATTATTATGAGTTGTTTCTGACTTCTGAACAGGAGAGAATCTCCGCTGACTACATCGACCAGCGGGTGCCGGGGGGTATCATGGATAAGTATGTTTTTTTATGTGGCCCGGTCCCCATGACCAATGCTCTTATCCGTCAATTCAGGGCCATGGGATTGCCGCACAGACAGATCATCGTGGAAGACTTCAATTTCGTTTAAAAAACCGCGGGAGGTTTTGCCTGATTACCTGCCGGTCTCTGCATTTCATGAAAAGTTGCGATATCAATCAGTAAGCGCCCGAACAGACGCAGGGGCGAGGCATGCCTCACCCCTGCCGGGTGAAATCCGCCTTACTTCGCCATCACGAACTTGCCGTCCTTCACCTCCACGATGATCATGGAGTCCACGTCCAGACCGTTGTGGTCTTCGGGGGTGAGGTTGTAGATCCCGGAAACTCCTACATAGCCCTTGGTGTTTTCAATGGCTTCCTTGAGGGCCTTGGGTTCGGTCCCGGCCTTGTCCATGGCCCGGGCCACGATCATGATGGCGTCCCAGGCATAGCCGGAGTGGGTGTTGATGGGGAACTGCTTGTCATAGCCCTTTTCTTTGTAGAGCTTGATGAACTCTGTAATCACCGGTTTCTGCGGATCGGTGCCGGGCAGTTCGTCCACGGCCATCAATTTCGTGGACGGCATGCGGTCGCCCTCCGCGGCCTTGCCCGCCAGTTCGATGTATTTGGGATCAGGCAGGCCGTGGCATTGGAAGAGGGGTGTCTTGATGCCCAACTGCACCTTGTTCTTGGAAACAATGGCCCCGGCCGGGCCTATGGTCCAGCACACAATGGCATCCGGGTTGGCGTTCTTGATTTTGGTGAGCTGCGCGGTCATGTCCGTGTCCTTGGGGCCGAAGGACTCGTGGGCCACGATCTTGAGGCCGTAATCCGGGGCCAACTTTTCCAGCCATTGGGCCCCGTCTTTGCCGAAGCCGTCCGTGGCGGTAAGGAGCGCCACTTTGGTCATCTTCTTGTCTTTCAGGAACATATAGAGCCGCTTCACCGCGGTGGAGGAGCGCTGGGGGGATTTGAACACATAGTTGAAGGAGCCGAATTTTTCCCCGCCCATGATCACCGGGTCGCCGCCCACCGTCATGAAGGTGGGCATGCCGGCTTCCTCCACGATCTTCTTCACGGCCATGCCGGTGTCGGTGCGGGTGGGCCCGATGATCGCGGCTACCTTGTCGGAGTGGATGAATTTCTTGGCGATGGTGGCCGCCTTGGCCGCGTCGGACTCGGTGTCGCCGATGATGAGTTCCAGGGGCCGGCCGTTAATGCCGCCTTCCTTGTTGATTTTTTCCACTACCATTTCAGCCACCAGTTTGGTGGGCGTGCCGATGGCCGCGGCCGGTCCGGACAGGGCGAAGAACGCCCCGATTTTGATGGGCTCCTTGGCTTTCGCGGCTTGCTGTGCCTGGGCCAACCCGGCCATGCTTACCACTATAAGGGCTGCCAGAAAGATAATCGGAACTTTACTTCTCATGGGCTCCTCCTATTGTTGAAAAAATTGATGGCTAAATGACCCTAACCCAAATTAGAGCTGGCTAGTACCCGTCGTAAATAGGCATCTGGTTGAACTTTTCCCGCCAATCTGCAAAAGGCGCCACATAATTCACGCCGCACACCCAGGCAAAGTCTTTGCCCTGGAGAAAATCCCGGAGGCGGTTGCCGCCGGCCACGGTGTCGCCCGCCGGACCGAAAGGATTGTACCGCATGTGCCCGTGTTCCAGAAACACATAATCGCATATAAAAAGGCAATCTTCAAAGAAATAGAAGGTGAAGCCCGGGGTGTGGCCGCCGATATGCCGGGCTTCGACCCCCGCCTCGCTGAAATTTTCCGCAAACGTGTGGTCAAAGGGAAAGCCCCGGCAGATTTCGTGAACCGCATCCAATTTGTGAATCCAGACCTGGGCGCGGAAAAGATCGCGGTACTGGTTGGAGGCCCCCAGGAAATGGTGGTGGGTGAAAAGCAAAATATCCGCGGGTTTCAGGCGCTTATCAAAGGAGGACGGGCAGTCGATCCAAAGGATTTTGCCCGGGGTTTCCACCCGGTAGGCGGCGTGCTCTATGCCCAGGCGGGGCACGGAGTTGAGGCGGCTGACCCGGTCGGTGACCCGGGTTTCTTCCACGTGATGCCTGGCCGAACACTCCTGCCAGGTGAGAAATCTGGCTGCCGGCGCGCCGCAAAAGGGGCAATGGGAGGGGCGGCGGCCCACCATGTTGAAGCCGCACACGGTGCAGACATACTGCTCATTGCTCATTGCCGGGTCTGCTCATTCTCGGCACAGGCGGGGCGTTTGAGCCACCTGCCGAAACTTGTGGGGTTACAAGACGAGTCGAATCACCTGACTTTCTAATAACGGCATATGCCACTGAACGCGGATTTGAGCTAAACCACCGAATCGGTGATCCTGGTATCGAACACCCGTTTGCTTTTGCGCTCGGAGCGTGGGAGTTCGCCGTAGGCCACCACGTCCACCTCCGGGGTGACCATGAGCTTGTGCTTAATGAGGTAGCGGACTTCCCGGCCCAGTTCATCGGCCCGGCCCGGCTCCACCCCTTCGCCCCGCTCCACTTTTAGGAGCATGTGGTCGCGGCCGGCCTCATCCCGGGTCAGGTGCACCTGGTATTCGGAGCCCAGGCCCGGCACCTCGGACAGCAGCCGGTCAATGCCGGAGGGAAAGATATTCACGCCCCGGAATTTGAACATATCGTCGGTGCGCCCGGCGATGCGGGAGTGCCGCGGCAGGAGGCTGCCGCAGGTGCAGGGGCCGGGAATAATGCGGGTGAGGTCGTGGGTGCGGTAGCGGATGAGGGGCGCGGCCTCCTTGGCAAGAGTGGTGACGACCATTTCGCCCCACTCGTAATCAGGCACCGGTTCCATGGTCTCGGGGTCAAGGATTTCCAGGATATAGTAGTCGGCCCAATAGTGGATGCAGTCGTGGTCCGGGCATTCGATGCCGGTTCCCGGGCCGTAAAGCTCAGTCATCCCCACGATATCGAAAAGCTCCACTCCGCCGAAAAGTTCGGAGATTTTTTTGCGCATGGAGACGCTGGAGCGCTCGGAACCGTAAATGATTTTCCTGATGTTGATCTTGTCCGCAATGCCCCGCTTGTGGATTTCTTCGGCCATGAGCAGGCCCATGGACGCGGTGCAACAAAAAACGGTGGGCTGGAGGTCGACAAAAAACTCACACTGGAGGTCGAGGTTTCCGGGCCCCACGGGCACGGCCAGGGCGCCGAGCCGCTCCACGCCCAATTGGAAGCCCACTCCTGCGGTCCACAGGCCGTAGCCCACCGCGATCTGCACCCGGTCCAGGGGGGTGACGCCGGCCATCTCGTAGCAGCGGGCGAAGAAGTGGGCCCAATCATCGATATCTTTCTGAGTATAGCACAAAATCTTGCGCTTGCCGGTGGTGCCGCTGGAGGCGTGCAGGCGCACGATCTGCTCATAGGGAACGGCCCGGAAAGGGAAGGGATACTGGTCCTTAAGGTCTTCGGGGCTGGTGAAGGGAAGTTTTTTCAGATCATCCAGGGTCTTGATGTCTTCGGGCCGGACGCCGGCCTGGTCCAGATGCTCCCGATAAAAACTCGAGCCCTCGTACGCATGGCGCACAGTCCATTGGAGGCCTTTGAGCTGGTGTTCCCTGAGTTCTTCCACAGTTTTAAAAGAGGGCATGAAGGTCAATTTGCTCATCTCCGGTTTGTCCAGTCGAATATTTGTCAGTCCCGCCGCGCCCAGGCGGCTGGCAGCCGGGTTGTCGGCGCTGGCCGCGCCCAGGAAGGCGCGCCTGAGCTCCGGGTCCACCAGGAGTTTGTCGCTCTTGCCTGAGCCGACGATTCTGCCGTTGGCCAGCAGATAAGCTGAGCTGGAAGCAGTCAGGCCGCGAGCGGCGTTTTGTTCCACCAGGAGAATGGTGACCCCTGAGCGCGAGAGTTGGTGAATAATATCAAAAATTTCGTCCGCGATCAGCGGCGCCAAACCCAGGCTCGGCTCATCCATGAGCAGCAGGCGGGGCTTGGCCATCAAGGCCCGCCCGATAGCCGTCATCTGCTGCTCGCCGCCTGACAAGGTGCAGGTGCGCTGGCTGAGGCGCTCTTTTAATTTCGGAAAGCGGGCAAAGACAGCCTCCAGCCGCTCTGCCACCGTCCGGCGGCCGGCGTTGACCGCCAAGGCCCCCAATTCCAGGTTCTCCCGGACCGTGAGGTCGCCGAACATCTCCCGGCCTTCGGGCACCAGGGCCACGCCCAGAGAGGCCATTTCAGAGGGCGACGCGCCGGTGACCTCACGCCCGTCCAGAAAGATCCGCCCGCCGGAGGGCGGCGCCAGCCCCATGACCGCTTTGAGCAGACTGCTTTTGCCCGCGCCGTTGGCCCCCACCAGGGCTACGGTTTCACCCTGGGCCACGGTAAGGTCAATCCCGAACAGCGCCTGGGCCGCGCCGTAGTGGACGGTGAGGCCTTCGATGCTAAGTAAGGCGTTTTTCAGCATATCTCCCTTTAATGAGCGTATTATATGTGCCTCTCCGGAGCTTGGCAAGCGCGGCACCTGAAAGACCGAAATTATCCACGGACTGCAGCTCAGGCCTGTAATATCTTTACTAACGCTAATAATTTCAATATGATATAATTTATAAAATTTATACAAGCGAGATACTTATGTATCCGGGATTGCCAGAGCGGCAACGGGTGGCTTCCGGCGTCAGCCATCTCGACCTTTTGCTGGATGGACTGTTCATCGGCGACAACGTGGTCTGGCACGATGATGCCGGCAGCCTGGCGCCGGTGTTCTGTCTGAATTTTCTCCAGGCCTCCGAAGCCAGCAACAAGCCCTTCATCTACGTCAGCTTCGACCGTTCTCCGAAAAACCTGCTGGAGAAGTTAGGCCATTTGGCCGACTACGCCCATCTCACCATCATGGATTGTTTTACCGCGGGCAAGGGGGCTAACTCCGACGTTTTTCTGAAATTCTACGAAGAGCGGGAAGCCGAATGGCCGTGCCGCATCATCAAAGTGGAGGAGCCCCGGGACCCCGAGCGGTTTATGGACCTGCTCTACAGCCTGCACGGTGAGCTGGCCGGGGACGTCCGCTTCATCTTTGAAAGCTTAACCGGCATGCAGGACCTCTGGGGGAATGAAGAGCGGATACTGTCGTTTTATACCCACTCCTGCCCCCGCCTCTACGAACTGAACACCATCGCCTACTGGATTCTGGAAAAAAACGCCCACTCGCCCCGGCTGCGGGCCCAGATCAACCAGATCGCCCAGGTCACCATCGAGCTGACCATCAAGCGGGGAACCACCTCACTCACCGTTCTCAAGGCGGAAAACCGCTCCATGGACAACCTGCACAAGCCTTTCCCTTACTGGACACGGGATCTCACCGTCATTTTTGAGGACGAGAAGCGCCCTACCGGACGGACGGATTTGGGTCTGCGCCTTAAAGAATTCCGCACCAAACAAGGATTGTCACAAACGGAGCTGGCCAAACTGGTGGGCGTCACCGCCAGCACCATCTCCCAGGTGGAGAGCAACCTCATTTACCCGTCGCTGCCCGCCTTGATGAAGATGGCCGAGGTCCTGTCCGTGGATGTCACCTCATTTTTCCAGAACCCGCGGGATATCCGCCGCCGCCTTATCTGCACGCCGGGCGAAGCCGTGGAAGTGAAATTGGCCGGCCTGCCGGAGGGCAGCATTTCGGCCAGGCTCCTGTCCCCGGTGGACGCCGCGCTCAAAGCGGAACCCTACATCATCGAAATCGAGCCCAAGAAAATCTTGCCGGCCCATTTTTTCTCTCATAAAGGGGAGGAGATCGGATACATGCTTTCCGGGAAGCTCGAGGTCAAAGTGGAGAAAGCCTTATACCACCTGCGGGCCGGAGACGTCATCCACCTGGACAGCGAGATGCCGCAACAGTGGCGCAATCCCGGGCCGACCGCGGCCAAAATCCTGTGGATTAAAATTAACTGAAGGGCGTTGGTCTTGCAGAAAAATGATTCTACGCAAGGCTTGCAATTTTTTATGAAGAATTTAATTTAAAAGATGGGGCTGACGTCAGCCGGTCCTTCAATCGTCAGTTTGGGTTTTTCCTGAACCGCAGGATAACACTCTCATTCCTCAACTCTGCATAATCGCACTCAGCATCAACTGCGGCAGGAGCAACTACAAAGGAGAGTACAGACCATGGATGAATGGGGTTTTGACCCTCACACCGCGTTTTATGAAGGCCCCGAGAATGTGGTGACTGCGGTGTTGCCGCACCCGCTGCACGGCCGCCTGGTGGAACGCGTAATTTTATGGGTGCAGCCGTACATCGCCATCAAGGGCAGACCGTACAAATTGAGCTGGTGGGGCAACGGCATCGCCTACTACTACCCTATTTCCTAAAAATTGCTGACCACTCGACCAAAGGTGCGGGTTTTTCGGATCCCGCACCTTTATTTTTTGCACTCTCCCCGGAGCGAGCTCTCGTGTGCCGGCCTCATCTCAAGACAGCAAATATTTGGAGCGGCCGGGAAGCAAAGAGCAGAGGTCAGGGACCGCGGGCCGGCGAGGGGGAATTAATGCTTGTGCGGATAACAAATTTATCACGCCCCAAAGCCTCGACCGGAAATTTCAGGTGGGGGGAACTACCGGCAAACCGGCCCGCTTCCAGGCTTCCACGCCTCCCAGCAAGGCCTCGGCGTTCTTGAAACCCTTTTCTTTTAATTGCCCTGCCAGACCGGCAGAGGTGTTCTCGTTGGGTCAGGCTCAGTATAAAACGATCTCCCGCCCGGGAGACAGCGAAGGAAGCTTCTGGCGGAATTCATTCAGGGATATGGCCCCATCCAGATGGTAGGCCCGGAATTTATGCTCATCATCATAGGCACACACCAGCAGCGCCTCACCGGTCTTTATCTTCGGGTAAATCTCTTCGGGTGAAACCCGAGCTACTTGGGTCACAGGCGCCTCCTTTCTCCCAGGTTCTTTTTTAGTAATCATTCCTTTTTGATTGTCAATCGCCTGATGCATCAGCGGCAGGATTAAACCGAAGGTTTAAGATAAGCAAGCTCCGGATATCAGCTTTCCTGTCCAGGATTCTGAAAAATACGGGAAAAAAGTTTTGACTTACAAAAATCGACTGATTATTGTTCTAGATTTGAATTCGGGTGGGGGAGCAAGGCGATGCGTAATTCTGGCAAGCACCTTTCGTTCCTGGCTCTCGGGCTAATCATGCTGCTTTCCTGCCAGGTCTGGGCCGCGGATTTTGATTATGCCCAATTCCGGCGCGAGTGCGGCTTGCGCCTGGCTTATGGCAAATCAATCAGCAGAACGGATGTCAAACATTACACGCTCCTGCCGCGCTGGGGCTTTTTCCTGGTTTCGCCAGGCTCCTGGCTGGCGGGGCTGGGAATTTCGGTGGTTGCGGAAGGAGCCATCGGCATTGCCGAGGCCGAAGACACCGGCTGGGAATTCGGTCTCACACCCCTTCTAAAACTCAGCTTCCCGCTGGGCACCAAGGCCCTCATTTTTATTGAGGGGGGGGCCGGTTTCATCTGGGAAAATTTTGACAGCCCCGCCACGCCCCATACCTTTAACTTCACTCCTCAAGTCGGCGGCGGCGTCGATATCGCTTTGACCGGGAAGTTGGCGTTAAGCCTGGCGTACAGGTTTCGCCATTCCTCCAATGCGGGCCTTTATAAAAATAATCCCGATTTCAATGTGCATCTTTTGCAAATGGGCTTGATCTATTATCACTGATTGCCCGTCCCACACTCCTATCAGAAATTTTTTGAATCGTCCGGGAAAAAGGCATTATATTGGCCTTGACAGAGTCAGTAATAATTATTACCAAATAGACATTAATCATGGAAAATTTGATCAAAAAATTGCGGTCCCGGCATATTTCGGTAACCCCCCAGCGCTTGGCGGTTTTGTCCGCTCTGGAAGGCCGCCGCGATCATCCCACCGCGGACCAGATATTTCAGGAAGTACGGCAGAAGCTGCCGGCCATTTCCTTCAACACCGTTTATAAAACTCTGGAAGTCTTATGTCGCAACGGCCTGGTCATGAAGGTCAACCCGCTCCATGAAGTGGCCCGGTATGACATCCAGACTCACAATCACGCCCATCTCATCTGCCGTCTCTGTTACCGCATCTACGACCTGGAGAGGCAGGCCGCCCCCATCGAGCTTTCTCCGGAAGAAACACCTCCAGGTTTCAAGATTGAGCGTCAATCCGTGATCTTTTGGGGGATATGCCCCCATTGCCAATCTACAACCCATTTGGAGCAATAAAGGAGGACATCAATGCCCATCAAGGTAGGAGAGGAATACCTCTGCAAAATTTGCGGCAACAAGGTCAAGGTCCTGGAAGCCGGCGGCGGCGTGCTGGTCTGCTGCGGCGTCCCCATGAAACTGGTAGAGGGCTCATAGGAGGGTCAGCCATGGATAGGACAACCAAGGATCTTATGGACGCTTTTGCCGGAGAATCCCAGGCCAATCGTAAGTACCTGGCCTTTGCCGCCAAAGCCGACCAGGAAGGCTATCCCCAGGTCGCCCGCCTGTTCCGGGCCGCGGCCGAAGCGGAAACCGTCCATGCCATCAACCACCTGCGGGCCCTGAAAGGCATCAGGTCGACCAAGGAGAACCTGAAAGAGGCGATCACCGGGGAAATCCATGAATTCAAGGAAATGTACCCGGGCATGATCGCCGCAGCCAAGGACGCGGGCAACAAAGAGGCGGAGCGCACCTTCACCTATGCCAATGAAGTGGAAAAAATCCACGCCCAGCTTTATCAGAAGTATCTGGACACCATGGAAGAGAAAAAGCTGGTGGACATATATATCTGCCCGGTATGCGGCTATACCGTGGAAGAGGAGCCGCCGGACAACTGCCCGGTGTGCAACGCCAAAAAGAAGGTCTTTAAAAAGATTGATTAGGAAGACCGGAGGCTAAACGCCGTGGCGATTTTAGCCTCCTTTCCCACCCTCTGGTTCCTCTTGACGCAATACTGCCAGAGCGAGCCGGGCGGCTTCCTGCTCGGCCTGCTTTTTGGTGGGGCCGCCCCCCTGGGACAGCGTCCGTTCCCCCAGATGCACTTCCACCTGGAAGTGCTTTTCATGTCCTGGACCGCTTTCTTCCAGAAGCAGGTAAACAGGGGAGGCCTTAAAGCGTTCCTGGGTCAGCTCCTGGAGGGCCGTCTTGGCGTCCTGCCAGGCGAGGTCCCCTTCCCGATGCAGCAGCGGGCCGAACCAGCGGCGGGTCAGGTCCCGGGCCGCGGCCAGCCCGCCGTCCAGGAACACCGCGGCCAGCACTGCTTCCAGGGCGTCGGCCAGCAGGGACGGCTTCCTGCGGCCACCCTGCTGTTCTTCGCCGCGGCCTAAAAGGAGAAAGTTCCCCAAGTCCATACTTTTGGCCAGAGCCGCCAGTTGCCGGGCGTTCACCAGCGCGGCCCGGCGCCGGGAAAGCTCCCCTTCGGAGCTATCAGGGGAGGCAGACAGCAGCAGGTCACTGACCGTCAGGGCCAGCACCGCATCGCCTAAAAATTCCAACTGCTCATTGCTGGGGCCCAGATCGGGATTCTCATGGGCGTAAGAGCTATGGCGCAGGGCCCGGTCCAACAGGCCGAGATCGTAAAAGTCGTAGCCCAGGCGAAGCGCCAGGTTTTCCAAGGCCAGAAGCCGCTCTGCGACTGCTTTCCCTGTCCCTTGACTCTCCCCGCGGTGCATGACCGTCCCCCTAAACGCGCCATTCAAAAATCAGCCAAAGAGGTTGGGAAGCGCAAGCTCCCGCCTTCCCCCGGAGCTTCCATCCCAAGCTCGCTTAATCCTTCCCGTGACCAGGGAAACAGCCTCCCTGCCAGGAAATTTTATTATAGCAATTTAATCTCAATAAATATAAAATTTAATATTATGAAATCGGAACTCGAGGTTTTCCGGGAGTATGTCCGGCAGCGGGGCCTCAGGTGGACTCAGGAGCGCAAACTGATTCTCCAGAAAATCTTTGAGATTCACGAACACTTTGACGTGGACAGCCTGCATTGGCTGTTGAAACAGAACGGCGTCAAGGTTTCCAAGGCCTCCATCTACCGGGCCCTGCCGTTATTTATCGACTGCGGCCTGGTGCGGGAGGTGGATTTTTCCGACGGTCATTGGCACTATGAACATATTTATGGACACAAGCACCACAACCATATGAAGTGCCTGGGGTGCGGCGAGGTCAGGGAGTTCGAAGAGCCCATCCTGGCTCAAGTTGACCAGCGCCTCACCCAAGAATACGGCTATAGCGTCGTTTTCCATCAATTGGAGGTAAGGGGCTATTGCCCGGCCTGCCAGAAAGCCGGCGAGGAAACCAGAGCGCGCTAGGAGTTATTTTGTCATGACCCAGCATTCCGGAAATCAAAACCGCCCTCTGGCCGGTATCCCGCCCGGACAGCAGGTGCGCATCGTCGGCTATGAAGGGGGGCGCATGCTCCGGGCCCGGCTTATGTCCATGGGCCTCAATATAGGTCAGGTAGTGAGCATCGTGCAAAACAACCGGGGCCTCATCATCCTGAGCGTCAACGGCAGCCGGCTCGCCCTGGGCCGGGGCGTGAGCCAAAAGATCTTTACCTCCCCGGTGGAACTTCCCGCCTGATACCGCCCATCAGTCCGCAATTTCCCGCACTCCCAGACTAATCCTCCATGGAGGAATTGACTTATTTTAAGGAGTCAGGCTATCATCTGATTTGGGTAAATCCATTTGGAACTTAATTGTTCCAAAAAGAATGACGAGACATCTTGCCGTCCGGTAAATTTTCCGATCCTTCCGAAGAAACCTCCCGGCCTTTGGCCACCCTGGAAGGGGTGGTGGAGCGCCTCACCTTCAGCAATCCCGAAAACCAGTACGCGGTGTTGCAGCTTGCCGTCAAGGGGCGGCGGCAGACCGTCACCGTGGTGGGGCCCCTGGCCGCGGCCAGGGAAGGGGAGGAGCTGCGCCTCAAGGGCAGCTATGAAGTGCATCCCCGCTACGGCGAGCAGTTCAAGGCGGTGTGGTGGTATGCCGTGCTCCCGGCCACCGTGGCGGGCATCCAGAAATACCTGGCCTCCGGCCTGATTAAGGGCATCGGCCCGGAGCTGGCCCGGCGCCTGGTGGAGCACTTCGGCCCGGACACCCTCTCGATTGTTGACGAGGCGCCGGAGCGCCTGACCGAAGTGCCGGGCATCGGGGCCAAGCGCCTCAAGCAGATCATCAGGGATTGGCAGTCCCAGCGGGAGGCCCGGGAAATTTTGGTGGGGCTCCAGGGCCTGGGGTTGAGCATGGCTTTCGCCACCCGGGTTTACAAGCACTACGGCGACCGGTCCCTGGAGGTGGCCACCGGCAATCCGTACCAGTTGGCCCTGGATGTTCAGGGGGTGGGCTTTCAGACCGCGGACCGGTTGGCGGCCCGGCTCAACCTGGACCCCCTGGCCCCCACCCGCCTGGCCGCGGGCCTGCTGCACGTCATCGACGAAATGTCCGCGGACGGCCACGTCTATGTGCCCCGGGACCTTCTTTTGGAAAGGACCCAGGAGTTGCTCAAGGTCCCGTCCCAGCCTCTGGCCGGGGCCGTAAACCTCCTGGCCCGGGAAGGCCGGGTGGTGCTCCAGGATTTGCCTGGGGGGCCGGGAGTCTATAAAAAGCCGGCCTGGGTGGCCGAAACGGGCGTGGCCCAGAGCCTGGGGCGCCTGAAGACCTCCCCCGGCGCGCCGGCTCCCCTGCACCTGACGGATGTCCTGGCGGACGTGGAGCGGCGCCGGGCCATCGAACTCTCCCCGGAGCAGCGGGACGCCGTGGCCGGAGCCTGCCGGGAAAAGCTTCATATCATCACCGGCGGGCCGGGCACCGGCAAGACCACCATCATTAGCTGCATCCTGGACCTGTTCCGGCGGCTGGGGTCCAGGGTATTGCTCATGGCCCCCACCGGCCGGGCCGCCAAGCGGCTTTCAGAAGCCACAGGCGCGGACGCGACCACCATCCACCGGGCCCTGGAATTCTCCCCGCAAAACGGCGGCTTCAAGCGCCACGCCGGCGAGCCCCTCAAGGCCGACGTGGTCATCGTGGATGAAGTCTCCATGGTGGACACCTACCTCATGTACCACCTGCTCAGGGCCGTGCCGCCGTCGGCCCGCCTGGTCCTGGTGGGGGACGTCAACCAGCTCCCCGCGGTGGGGCCGGGCAACATCTTGAAAGACCTCATCGACTCCACCGTGGTGCCGGTAAAGCGCCTGACCCAAATTTACCGCCAAGCCCGGGAGAGCCTCATCGTGGTAAACGCCCACCGCATCAACCAGGGCGCCTTCCCGGTCCTGGCCCGCAAGTTCGGCGACCGGGATTTCGTCTTTCAGGAACTGGAAGAGCCGGACGCGGTGCACCGGCGCCTCCTGTGGCTGGTGGCCGATCTCTTGCCCAAAACCTTCGGGTTCGACCCCGTCAGGGACATCCAGGTGATCACCCCCATGCACAAAGGCCGGCTGGGAGTGGCCAGCCTCAACCACGACCTGCAGCGCCGCCTCAACGACCGCAGCCCCGCCTACACCTGGGGAGACCGCCACCTGAAGCGGGGCGACAAGGTCATGCAGCTAAAAAACAACTATCTCAAGGATGTGTTCAACGGCGATATCGGCCGGGTTTGGGGCTACAACGGCGACACCGGGCAGCTCACGGTGAACTTCGAGGGCCGCCTGGTGAACTATGAATCCGGCGAACGGGACGAAATCACGCTGGCCTACGCGGTGACGGTGCACAAGGCCCAGGGCAGCGAATTCCCCGCGGTGGTCCTGGTCCTCACCACCCAGCATTACATGCTGCTGCAGAGAAACCTGCTCTACACCGCACTCACCCGAGGCCGGCAACTGGTGGTGCTCCTGGGCAGCAAAAAGGCCCTGGGCATGGCCATCAGAAACGACCGGCCGGTGCGGCGTTATACGGACCTAAAAAACAAGCTGCAAGCGGTTATCCTGCCCGAAAAGCGCTGACAGTTTCCTTCTTTTTCTTTTTGCCGCTATACAATTTTATGAAAAAAGGCCGCTCAGAAGGGCGGCCTTTTACCGGAATTGATTAAGCAGTATCAGCGGACAGTGAATGACGTGCTCTTTTGAGTGCCGTCCCAGGAATAGCCGTTTGCCGTAACCCCGGTAACTGTCGCAGTGTAAGTGCCTTTCTTAGGTGGGGCATAAGGCTTCTGCACATAACCCGTACCATCTGTGGGTCCGGATGAAATCGAGGTGCTGTCGGGGCCGGTAATGGCTATCTGGACGGTAGCTCCTGCAATCGATGTCCCCTCAGATGTTGCCACGTGAGATCGGAGATAAACCGTCTGCCCCAACTTGAAATTGCTGGTGGCCGCAAAATTGCCTTTGCGGTCCAGTTTGCCGGTCAAAAGTTGGTCCACGCCCACCTTGGCAGTTTGAGGCTCGGAGACCGTAATGGTTTCGCTGGTAAAGCCGGTAGCGCCCTGATTGTCAGTGACGGTAAGGGTGGCGGTATAGGTGCCCGCATTATTATACTTATACGAAACAGTTACCCCACTGTCCAAACCACCGTCGCCGAAATTCCAGGAGTAGGATACGATGGAGCCGTCCTGGTCTGTGGAAGCGGACGCGTCAAAGTTTACGGTCAGGGGCGCCGAACCCGTAGTGGGTACTGCCGAGAAACTAGCCACCGGCGGCTGGTTCGCTGCGGCCGCGCCGGCCACCACTAAAGCAAAGGGCTGAGGGCCTTGGGGCACATTAGCGCCGTGGACTTCCACTGTCCAGGGGCCGGAAGAGGGAGTTTGAACATAGACGCACTCCACGTTGTTGCGGGCATCGGCTGTGCCGTCCTGAACAGACCAGCCGCCGCTGAAATTGTTGCCCAGATAGATTGTGCCATTCCCGTCTGTCACCACTAAATTCAAATCATTTATCAGCTCATATTCAACATATTCGAATTGAGGGGGATCGCTCCATACCAGGGTGACCTTAAGCGGCCCTCCGGCCGCCGCGTATGTATAACTTTTCGTTGCCCCGGTGCTAAGGCCCTGGGCGTCATCAACGAACAAGCGCGAACCATCGGTAGCGTTGGCCAGGTTGACCCTCCCCCAGCCTTCGTGTTGGTTGGGGATGGGGAAGTCATTATCGTCCGCGCCGTCGTTGTTCTCATCCAATATATCCACCGCAGAGTTGATGAGGGTGGCCTTGACCAGGGCGGCGCTGGCCTCGTGGTTTTTTGCCTCTTTGTAGAAGTCCCGCACGACCGCGGCGCCGCCGGCCACCAGGGGGGCGGCCATAGAGGTACCGCTCATGTATTTGTAAGCGGCATCGAAGGGGTAGCCGTATCCGTCATATTGGTAATAGCCGGTATTATCGTCAAAGGGGTCGCCGTAGCCTTGCTGGTACAGGTCCGAGTAGCCCGAGAGAACCCAGGTCCCGGGCGCCGCCACGTCCGGCTTGATACGGCCGTCGACCGCCGGCCCCCGGCTGGAGAAACCGGCCATCTGCTCAGGATTATCCGCCGCGGTCCCGGTGTTGTTGTTGCCTTCACAGGAGGTGCAGCCGTCATTGGGCCAGGGATAGTTATTGTATGCAAGATCCTGATCATATGGGTAATTTTCTCGGTCATTTTCGCTGGCCCCCACGGCAATAACGTTTTTGGCCGTGGCCGGCGGGGTGACGCAGGGCAACCCCAGGATCGACCAGAGGTCGCCATAGTTCCCGGCCGAGAAGACGATGGTCATGGCCGGATTTTTCCAGACGAAATCATCGGCATTGACGCTGTTCATGTCGGAGGCGCTGCAGTAATCTGTGTCCGACACACCCCAGGAATTGGAGTGGATGCGGGCGTTGGCCCCGTAAGCTTCCTGGAAGAGCTTGCGGATATCGTCCGGGATGCCCATCAGGTAATAGCCATCCTGATATATCAGCTCATAGTATCCAGTAAAGTCAACCCAGTTTTCCACGGCCTGGAAAAATAGGGATGCGCTGGGAGCCGTGCCCTTGCCCATGCCGTTTGTGTTTCCGCCTCCCAGCACCGACAGGGCCACATGGGTGCCGTGGCCGCTGTTAACATCTCGGGGCCCGTCGTCTTTCACTTTCCAGCCGCCGAAAATACTTCGATAGTCTGAGCCCTTCCAGTTTGTAATGGCGGAGACGCGGCCAGCAACCGCAATATGCGGCTCAGGCAGGGAACCAGTTCCCAGGCCGGTATCCGCCACGGCCACGATCTGAGTGGAGCCGTCATAGCCGGAAGTGTTAGCAGCAATAGACCCCATGATTACGCCGCCGGCGAACTCGTTGTGGAGCTTCATGGGTTTGAAATTTTCGATCCGGGCGACGTCGAGAATTCGGGCGATGGCTTCAACCTGGTCCAACTCTGCCTCTATCCGCAGGACCGCGCCCTCACCGGCCACGATGCTTGCTCCGGTGGCCGCAATGGCGGCCCGGACCTTGCCGTAATCTGCGCCGCGCTCGACCAGGATGGAATACAATTGGAGATCGTCATGTTTTAAATCCGGACTGAGTTTGTAGGCCGGATGATAAAACCCCACCCAAATCACACTCTCCAGCTTCTCCACTTTTTTGGCCTGGCCCGGATTCATGCGCACCTTGAAGGCAAACTCGGGAATGTAGCCCAAAAATTCCGCCCCCGTGGCTTGAACCTGTTTCTTCCAGGCTTCTTGCACCGGGCCTTGAAACTGGACAATATAATACCCTCTCTGGTCCTGGGCATATTCTCTGACCATCAGGCCGGGTGGTATAGCCGGAGCTTCTCCTTTGGCCGGGCGGAAAGCCTCGGCAGCCTTGAGCCTGATTGCCGGTGCCTCCCCCTGAACCGAATCGGTGGAAGCACCCTGTACAGTCCCAAAAAGAACGAGGGGCAGGAGGATAGCCAGGAATAATTGGATTAAAAACACGCCACACGATCCCTTACCTTGCTTGCTAAACATTGTGCCTCCTTCCCTTGGAAAGACACAGGGATGCTTCAACTAGCCGGCTCTTAGTAGTTTTTCCTTTATTGACCCGTTATAAAAGTCCTTACTTATAAACAATACAATTTAAACAATGGCGAACTAATCCATCTAATCGAAGTGCTAAAAATATGCCATTTGGCATCTTGTTGTCAAAATTAAATATTTTATTTTTATTGGCCAAAATCAATCAATTTTTTAAACAAAATGTTAATTTTTTTAAATAAATTCTAAAGATTTTAAAGGGGTTCTTACCTATAGAATTATCTTTAATGATTTAGAAAAAAATCATTAACCGGCAACCCGTCCTAATTCTTAAGTAGGCTCTCCAGGTGGCTCAAGGGAATATCCGCCCGACAAAGTACTTGACTTTTGGGCGCCGCAAGAGCACAATCATAGATAAATCCTGGGGGAATTTTTGGTGATGACGGACCTTTTCGCGGAGTTGGAACAGAAGCTGGACGCCGTCCTAAGCCAGATGGAAGGCCTGAAACGTGCGAACGCAGAGCTCAGAGAAGTCATCGCCCAGAAGGACGAGGCCCTCAAAGAAGCCGGGGCCACTCTGGAGAAAATCACCCGGGAACGGGAATTGGTGCGGGAGCGGATTGACAAAATTCTCAACCGGTTAAAAATCTTAGATTTAGGAGAAACTGGTTAGGATTGGCAAAGGAAACCCAGCAAGTGGTGGTGGAAATTCTGGGGCGCTCCCTGACCCTGCAAAGCAGTATGGACCCGGAGCGCCTTCATGCCGTGGCCCAGATGGTGGACGAGCATCTGCGCCAGCTTCAGAAGGCTTTTCCAGCCAGTCCTCTGGCCGACTTGGCCATCTTGGCCGCTCTCAACCTGGCCTGCGAATCCATGGAGAGCAAGGAGGATTTTCAGCAGCTGCAAACCGAGATCGACCGGCGGTCCCGGCAATTAATTAAGAGACTTGAGATGCATGCCTCATATATTCCCCCGGGGCCGTGAACCGGGCCTGAAGGAGGAGGGAAAAGCATCGGCCAATATCCCGGCTGATTGGGCAAGCCAGGGTACAGGGTAAGTAAGGGGAGAAAGGAGATTTACTCCGGGGCGGCGCAAGCCGTTGCGGTTTTGCATAATGTTATTTTATTCCAGGGTTGGCTGCCAAGCGTTGCGGCTTCTGGAAAATACCGATGGAGAACCGAAGGGAGGAAATAGCCGGAAACCAATTGATTTATCTATTGAATTGCAGGTAAAACAGCCCGCCTGATTGCCGATCAGGCCGGCGCCCTCTTACTCCCGATACTTACCAGCCCTCGCGATACGTGCAATCGTCCGCAGTATCTTAACGTCTCCACCGAGCTCGTAATATTATGAGCAGCTCACCGGCCGGGAAATTCCCCTGGTCGGGAATTCAGACTAGCGCACAAGGGGAGCCCCCTATGTATATACTGTTTTACTTGCTGTTTACTGTACTTATTCTGGGGCTCGGCTTCCTGGTAGGTTTCTTCTACCGAAAATACCTCATTGATTCCCATGTGGATTCTTTGGAAGCTCTGGGGAAAAAGATCCTGGATGAGGCCCGCAAGGAAGCCGAAAGCCTAAAAAAAGAAACCAGGCTGCAAGCCAAGGACCAACTTCTGCAGCTCAAAGCGGACTTCGAACGCGAGACTCAGGAGCGCCGCCATGAATTCGCTCAGATTGAGCGGCGTTTTCTGCAGAAAGAGGAGAACCTTGAAAAAAAAGCGGCCCTGTTGGACGAACGGGAAGCCGAACTCACCAAAAAGCAAAAACACCTGGCCCACCTGGAAAAAGACCTATCCGAAAAACAGGAACAATACCAGAAGCTGTTAGCCGAGCAAAACGAACGCTTGGAGCGCCTGGCAGGCATGAGCGCCCAGGAAGCCAAGGAATTGCTGCTCAAGAGTATGGAGCGGGAGGTGCGCATCGAAGCCGCCCGCATGATAAAGCGGGTTGATACCGAGGCCCGGGAGATGGCCGACCGCAAGGCCAAAGAAATCACCGCCCTGGCCATCAAGCGTTACGCCAGCGACTACGTGGCGGAGCAGACGGTCTCCGTGGTGACCCTGCCCAACGAGGAGATGAAAGGCCGCATTATCGGCCGGGAGGGGCGCAACATCCGGGCCCTGGAGGCCGCCACCGGGGTGGACATCATCATCGACGACACCCCCGAAGCCGTGATTCTCTCCGCCTTTAATCCCATCCGCCGGGAGATCGCCCGGTGCAGCCTGGAGCGCCTCATTACCGACGGCCGCATTCATCCCGGCCGCATCGAAGAAATCGTGGAAAAGGTCACCCAGGAAATGGATGTGGCCATCCGGGAGGCCGGGGAGGAAGCGGCTTTCGATACCGGGGTGCACGGCCTGCACCCGGACTTGATCAAACTTTTGGGGAAGCTTAAATTCCGCACCAGTTACGCCCAGAACGTGCTTCTTCATTCCATCGAAGTATGCTACCTGTGCGGCATCATGGCGGCGGAGCTGGGGCTTAATGAAAAGCAGGCCAAACGGGCCGGCTTGCTGCATGACATCGGCAAGGCCGTGGACCATGAGGCTGAGGGCGTCCATGCCCTGATAGGTGCTGATTTGGCTAAGCGCTACGGCGAATCTCCCAAGGTGGTGCACGCCATAGCGGCGCACCACGAAGACGTGCCCACCGAGAGTGTCTTGGCCGTCCTGGTGCAGGCCGCCGACACCCTGAGCGGCGCCCGGCCCGGCGCCCGGCGGGAGATGCTGGAAACTTATATCAAGCGCCTTGAAGCTTTGGAAAAAATTGCCAGGTCATTTAACGGCATCAGCAAGTCGTATGCCATTCAGGCGGGCCGCGAGATCCGCCTGATCGTGGAGAGTGAAAAGGTAAGCGACGAAGAGGCCGCGCTCATCAGCCGCGATGTCGCCAAAAAAATTGAGCAGGAGCTCACCTATCCCGGCCAGATCAAGGTTACGGTGATCCGGGAGACCCGGGCGGTGGATTACGCCCGCTGACGCATCATGCATATATTATTTATCGGCGACATCGTCGGCTCTCCCGGACGGCGTGCGGTGGAGGAACTCCTCCCCAAATTGGTGGACCGCTACCTCATTGACCTGGTGGTGGCCAACGGTGAAAATGCCGCCGGCGGCATCGGCATCACGCCCCAGGTCGCGGAAATGCTGCTCAACAGCGGCATCGACCTGTTGACCAGCGGCAACCACATCTGGAAACACAAGGAAATCCTGTCCTACCTGGATGACACGGACCGCCTGCTCAGGCCCGCCAATTACCCGCCGGACACCCCTGGTCGCGGCTACACCGTTATTGAGACCGCCACCGGGGAAAAGGCCGCGGTGATCAACCTGGAGGGGCGGGTCTTTATGAGCCCGCTGGAATGCCCGTTTCGCACCGCGGCTGCCGTATTGGCGGCTTTGCCCGCCGACCTCAACGTCGTCCTGGTGGATATGCATGCCGAAGCCACCAGCGAAAAGCTGGCCATGGGCTGGTACCTGGACGGCCGGGTGAGCGCGGTCATCGGCACTCACACCCACGTCCAGACCGCGGATGACCGCATTCTGCCGGGGGGGACCGGCTATATCACCGATGCCGGCATGACCGGCCCCGTCAATTCGGTCATCGGCATGAAAAAGGAAATCATTTTGGAGCGCTTCCTGACCCAGCGGCCCCAGCCTTTCAAGGTGGCCTCCCAGGATATCCAGTTGCAGGGAGTGGTGGTTGATGTGAACTCAAAGGGGCGCTGCCGGGAAATAACCCGGGTGATGATGGGGTTGAAGCAGCCGTGAACCGCCGGCTTTAAGCTTCTCTTAAAAATGCCTAATTTTAACATCAGGAGCATCGCATGAGCCTGAAGACGTTGTCCGAAAAAGTTGACAAGAGCAAAGAAGTCCTGCAAGAAGCCCTGGAGCGCTTCTCCGGAAAAATCGCCTTGGCCTGGACCGGCGGCAAAGACTCCACCACCACCATGCATTTGGTGCGCGATATCTCAGGCGGACGCGTGCCCATCCCGGTGCTGAATATCGATACTTCGGTGAAATTCAAGGAAATCTACGAATTCCGGGACAAACTGGCGAAAGAGTGGGCCCTTGATTTGCGCATCGAACGAAATGACGAGGCCATCAAAGAAATCACCATCGCCGCCGATAAAGAGGAATGCTGCCTGCGCCTCAAGGCCGAAGTCATCGCCCGGGCCATCGTTAAATACGGCTGGGAGGCTCTCATCACCGGCCTGCGCCGGGACGAACAGCCGGACCGGGCCCAGATTGACTATTTCGTGCCTTACGACACCCCGCCCCATGTCCGGGTCCAGCCTATCCTGCACTTCACGGAGATGGATATCTGGCAGTACATCAAGAACAACCAGGTCCCGTACTGCAGCCTGTATCGAAAGGGCTACCGCAGCCTGGGCTGCGAACCCTGCACCAGGCTGGGCCAGGCCGGCCGCGATGAACGGGCCGGCCGGGACCAGAGCAAGGAAGAAATCATGAAACGCCTCCGGGCCATGGGATATTTTTGAGGATGTTGGGGGAAGGGGCTACGGACCGGATGCCCTTACCCCCAATCCCTGAAATTTCGGTAGCACGGGCATCTTGGACGTGCTAGGAGGTGCTGAAAACCTTGCCCCATTTAGTTCATCAAATAAATTTAAAGAGGTTGCCAATTAGAGCCAGATTAATAACCATTGCGCTCTTTTTTGGGAGCATCGGTCTCCTCAGCCTCAATACGTATGCAAATGCGAATGATGAATCATTAGAATATAAGCTTGCTTGTATAAATGCAGGTCGCCGAGTTAGCCAGGATGATATAACTATAGCAAGGTTTAAAAGCCTCCTTCGCCAGCTTTCAGAAACTTTTGTTGAAAACGGACAACAGATTGCTGATATGAGTGTAAAGGCACAAAAAATACTTAGGGAAGACGGGATATCTGAAAGTTTACTTAATATTATGGAGGGAATGAATCAAATATTTTCCAGCAAAGTTGGAAATCAGAAATATGCGGAGTACATTGCCGCATACCTAACAATGCGCAACAAGGGCCATTCACACACCCAGGCAATAGCTTCCATTAGGAGTCTCCTGCGAAGTATGGGCATAAAGTAGTTGCCTTTAAGAGGGTAAGCGAACTATTTACATAATCGGTTTGGATAATGTGATTGGAGGTAAAAACCTCAGATCCCTGGCCCCCAAAACATTACTGATAGAAAGGACTCTCCATGAAAATTCACGAATACCAGGGGAAGGAGTTATTGGCCAAGTTCCATGTGCCGGTGCCCGCGGGAGGGGTGGCGGAATCGCCGACTGAAGCCCGCATGGTGGCGGAGAGCATGGAATCCGGCCCTTTTGTCGTCAAGGCCCAGATTCACGCCGGGGGCCGGGGCAAGGGCGGCGGCATCAAGACCGCGTCCACCCCGGAGGAGGTGGAGCAGGTGGCCTCGGAGATTATCGAAATGACCCTGGTAACACCTCAGACCGGCCCTGAAGGCCGGTTCGTCAAGATGGTCTTGGTGGAGCAGGCCCAGGATATCGCCCAGGAGCTTTACCTGGGCATCGTGGTGGACCGCAGCCTGGCCGCGCCTGTCATCATGATGAGCGCCGCAGGGGGCATGGAGATCGAGGAAGTGGCGGCCCGGACCCCTGAGCTTATCATCAAGGAAACGGTGGACCCCGCGGTCGGCCTCATGCCGTATCAGGCCCGCAACCTGATCTTCGGGGTGGGTCTGGCTCCGGATCTGGTCCGGCCGGCCACCGCCCTGATTACCAATTTTTACCGGATGTTCATGGCACTGGACTGCTCCCTGGCGGAGATCAACCCCCTGGTGGTGACCAAGGGCGGGGAGTTGCTGGCCCTGGACGCCAAGATCAATTTCGACGACAACGCCCTCTTCCGGCACCACGACCTCGCGGCCTTGGACGACGTGGACGAAATGGACCCCCTGGAACACGAAGCCAAGAAGCACCATTTGAATTACATCCGTCTCTCAGGCAACGTGGGCGCCATGGTGAACGGCGCGGGCCTGGCCATGGCCACCATGGACCTCATCAAGGCCGCAGGGGCCGAACCCGCCAACTTCCTGGACGTGGGCGGCGGCGCCAGCGCCGAAATGGTGGCCAACGGCTTCCGCATCATCCTCTCGGACCCCCGGGTGAAGGGGGTGCTCATCAACATCTTCGGCGGCATTCTGCGCTGCGACCGCCTGGCCGAAGGGGTTATCCAGGCCGTTAAGGAAGTGGACGTCAAGGTCCCGATTATCATCCGCCTGGAGGGCACCAACGTGGAGGAAGGCCGCCGGCTGTTGAACGACTCCGGACTTACCTTCACCGTGGCCGCAGACATGCAGGATGCGGCCCGGAAAGTGGCGGCCTTGGTGCAGTAGTAAAGCTTTCGGTTTTCTGTTTTCCGTTTTCTGTTTTCAGTGAGCGGGAATTTCTCTCGAGCAGACGCTCAATTTGAGAAACTTCAACATCAGTTTTTCTCGAAAAAGGGGACTTTTATGAAAAAACTGGCTATCCTGGCGATAATCAGCCTCATCGGTTTATTTGCGGCCGGCGTCGTTTTGGCGCAGCCTCAAGGACAGGGCATGGCCCCCGGCTGGGGGCGGCTGTACAACCCCCAAACCGTGGAGACCCTTAAAGGAGAAATCGCGTCCGTGGATGTCGCCACCGCGGGCCGCATGGACATACCGGGCCGGGTCATCCTGAACCTCAAGACCGCCAAAGAAACCATCATGGTCTATGTGGGGCCGGAGTGGTATGTCAAAGAACAGGGCATCAAGCTGGTGGCCGGCGACCAGGTGGAGGTCAAGGGCTCCCGGGTGACCATGGACGGCAAGCCCTACATTATCCCCAATTACGTCAAAAAGGGCGAAAGAGTCCTGCAACTGCGGGACGACAACGGCATCCCCGTGTGGGCCGGCAAGGGCATGGGCCGGGGCATGCAGGGAAAGTGAACCTGGCGACAGCCCGGCAGTAAAGGACTGCTTTCAGCTTTAAGCTATCAGCTATCAGCTATCAGCCAAAACAGTTTGCCATAAAACAGCAACAAAGAACGGCGCGGCAGGGCTTTGTGCCTGCCCGGCTAAGATCGACAACATATATTTGCTTGTACGGGCGCGGCGGCCCGCCCCACCCAATTTTCATGAAAACCAGGTCCAGGAAACCTAACACCCAGACCAGTTCCTTCGGCTCGCCGGGCCGCCGCGGCCACGACGCCAGCCGCTTCTATGGCGGCAAGCTCTATGAGGGGCTCACGCCGGAGACCGGAGGCGAATATCGGGAGAATCCCCTGGATGACTCCATCCTCAACACCATCTTCTGCAAGTCCGCGGAAGACATGAGCGAACTGCCCGAAGCCAGCGTCCACCTCATGGTGACCTCGCCGCCCTACAATGTGGGCAAGGATTACGACGAGGACTTGACCCTGGAGGAATACCTGGCCTTCCTGAAACGGGTCTGGCGGGAGGTGCACCGGGTCCTGGTGCCCGGGGGCCGGGCCTGCATCAACGTGGCCAACCTGGGGAGGCGCCCCTACATCCCGCTCCATGCCTACATCATCCGGGACATGCTGGACTTGGGCTTTCTGATGCGGGGGGAGATCATCTGGAATAAGGCCGCGAGCGCCGCCGCCTCCACGGCCTGGGGCAGCTGGAAGTCCCCGGCCAACCCGACGCTCAGGGACGTGCACGAATACATCCTGGTGTTCTCCAAGGGCAATTTTTCCCGGAAAAATCCGGCCAAGCGGGAGAACACCATCGCCAAAGAGGAATTTCTGGAATTCACCAAGAGTGTGTGGACCTTCCCCGCGGAGCCGGCCCGGAGCGTGGGCCACCCGGCCCCTTTTCCGGTGGAGCTGCCGTATCGCTTAATCCAGTTATATACTTTTAAAGACGAAATAATCCTGGACCCTTTTATGGGCAGCGGGAGCACGGCCATCGCCGCGCTTAAGGCCGGACGGCGTTATGTAGGGTATGAGATTGATGAGACCTATGTCAATCTGTCCGAAAGAAGGCTCAAGGAATTTTTAAGAGAATTTAAAGCCCCCCGACTGTTCGCTGAGATTTAAGGCGTAGCCCTAAGGAATTACTGATTTTTACTGAAAACTGAAAACTGCGGAAGGAAACTTATGAGCGTTCTCGTTGACCACAACACCCTCGTGGTGGTGCAGGGCATCACCGGCAAGGAAGGTTCCTTTCACGCCCGGGCCTGCCGGGATTACGGCACCAAGGTGGTGGCCGGGGTGACCCCCGGCAAGGGCGGCCAGAAGATGGACGATATCCCGGTGTTCAACACCGTGGCCCAGGCCGTCAAAGAAACCGGGGCCAACACCAGCCTGATTTTCGTGCCCCCGGCCTTTGCCGCGGACGCGATCCTGGAGGCTGCGGCCGGCGGCATCAAGGTCATCGTCTGCATCACCGAAGGCATCCCCACTCTGGAAATGGTGAAGGTGATGGAAGTTCTTAAGGGCACGGACATCCGCCTCATCGGCCCCAACTGCCCCGGCATCATTTCGCCGGGCCAAGCCAAGGTGGGCATCATGCCCGGCCATATCCACAAGGAAGGCCCGGTGGGGTTGGTCTCCCGGAGCGGCACCCTGACCTATGAGGCGGTGCACCAGTTAACACTTTTGGGCATCGGCCAGTCTACCTGTGTAGGAATCGGCGGCGACCCCATCATCGGCACCAACTTCATCGACATGCTCAAGCTCTTCGAAGCCGACCCCCAGACCCAAGGTGTGGTGCTCATCGGCGAAATCGGCGGCACCGCCGAAGAAGAGGCCGCGGCCTTTATCAAGGCGCAGGTCAGCAAGCCGGTGGTGGCCTTTATCGCGGGCCAGACCGCGCCCCCCGGCAAACGCATGGGCCACGCCGGGGCCATCATCTCCGGCGGCAGCGGCAAGGCCGAGGACAAGATCGCGGCGCTCAACGCCGCGGGCGTCACCGTGGCCAAAACCATTGCGGACCTGGGCCAGACGGTGAAACAGGTGATGGGATTTTAAGAAAGTGACCGGTGGTCAGTGATCAGTGGCCAGAGGAGCTTGAATTTGAGACCTCTGCGAAAGTCTCATGGAAAATAATGGTAAATCAACCTCAAAA
>JASEFS010000041.1:0-21767 GCA_030018495.1 Deltaproteobacteria bacterium
CTGGGTGGAACCTTCCTCCACTGGCATCTCGCGCCTTCGTGGCGCACTGAATTATATGGGTTAACAACACAGATTCGCCGCTCATGTGCTTCTATTCCGGCAAATATAGCTGAAGGCTGCGGCAGAAACAGCGATGCCGAATTTGCACGATTTCTCAAAATCGCCATGGGTTCAGCTTGCGAACTGGAATATCAATTATTACTCGCCCGCGACCTTCAATTCTTGAACAATTCGGATTACGTCAAACTGGATAAAGGGACACCCGAGATAAAGCAGATGCTCGCCACTCTCATAAAAAAGCTGAAAGCTGATAGCTGAAAGCTGATAGCCAAAAGTCTTTAACACTAACATGGTGGATACCATGATTAACTCCCAAATAATGAGCCACCCCGTCCTCCTGCAAGGCAACGAAGCCATGGTGGAGGGGGCGCTGGCCGCGGGGTGCCGCTTTTTTGCGGGCTATCCCATCACCCCGGCCACCGAAATCAGCGAGGCCATGAGCATCAAGCTCCCGGCCCTGGGGGGCACCTTTATCCAGATGGAGGACGAAATCGCCTCCATGGGGGCTATCATCGGCGCGTCCCTGGCCGGGGTCAAGTCCATGACCGCGACCAGCGGTCCGGGCTTTTCGCTGATGCAGGAAAATCTGGGCTTCGCGGTCATCGCCGAAGTCCCCTGCGTCATCGTCAACGTCATGCGGGGCGGGCCCAGCACGGGGCTGCCCACCCACGTCTCCCAGGGAGACGTACAGCAGGCCCGCTGGGGCACCCACGGCGACCACCCCATCATCGTGCTGTCGGTATCCGATACCTGGGAATGTTTCGCCCTCACGGTCAAGGCCTTCAACTTGTCCGAGGAATTCCGGACGCCGGTGATCATTCTGTCCGACGAAGTGGTGGCCCATACCCGGGAAAAGATAATCTTGCCAAACCCCGAGGAACTGGAAATCGTGGACCGCCTCAAGCCCACCATGCCCCCGGAATGGTACATCCCATATGAAGACACGCCCCGGGGGGTGCCCCCCATGGGCATCTTCGGGGACGGCTACCGCTACCATGTCACCGGCCTCATCCACGATGTCCGGGGCTTCCCCACGGAACGGCCGGATGAAATCGTGCCTTTTATGGAGCGCCTTTTCCGCAAGATCAATCAGCACTTTGCCGAGATCCAGATGGTGGAGGAATATCTCACGGCAGATGCGGAGGTGCTGGTGGCGGCCTACGGCGCGGTGGCCCGCTCCGCCAAACGGGCCGTGGACGACGCCCGCAGCCGGGGCGTCAAGGCCGGGCTGTTTAAACTGATAACTCTATGGCCTTTCCCCCGCCGGGTCTTGGAACCTCACCTGAGGCAGGTCAGGGCCGTCCTGGTGCCGGAACTGAACAAAGGCCAAATCGCCCGGGAAGTGAAGCGCATCAACCAGGGCGCGACGCGGGTTGAAACCTTAAGCCGCATCGATGGCAGATTAATTACGCCGGATGAAATTCTGGCGCGGCTGCTGAAGCTTTGAAAGGCCGGTTTTCTGTTTTCTGTTTTCCGTTTTCTGTGATTAAAATGTAGCCGCAGGCTTTGGCCTGCGCTTATTTAAATGTGGGTGCGCAGCGGGCACACATGGGGAGGTAAATTTGGGAAGGGCGAAAATTTCACTTTCAGCGGAAAAACTGCATGAGTTCTGCCGCAAAAACCATATCCGCAAACTGGCCCTCTTCGGCTCAGTATTACGTGATGATTTCCGGAAAGAAAGTGACATCGACGTTCTGGTGGAATTCGAACCGGGTCATGTGCCGGGGCTGGTTTTTTTCGAAATGGAAAAAGAACTGTCGGATATTCTGGGGCATAAGGTGGAATTACATACTCCAGGATTTTTGAGCCCTTACTTCCGGGATCAGGTTATAGACGAGGCAGAGATCCAGTATGTCGCTATCTAAAGATTTGATCCGCTTGAAACATATGTTGGACTATACCTTCCACCGAGTCTTGCGTTGAAAAATAAAGCTGAGGCCGGATTCTTGCATATTGATATCTGTTTAAAATAAATCTCCACCCTGAGGAGGACTCCTATGGATCGGCTGGAATGGGAAAGATTGGACGAGCGGGGTTCGGCCCCCTTTAATCTGAACACCGTGGCCGCCAGGGCCAAAGTGCCGGGCGGCTGGGTTTTTCGCTACGTCTCCCTGGGCGAGCGGGAGCACATTTATGTTTGCTTTATCCCTGACCCGGAATACGCCTGGGAGCGTGAGCAGGAAGGTTAATTTCAGCTATGGTCGGCTATCCTAGGGCTTGATTTTTATCACAAAATTGTCTGACAACGGCCTGAATAGTTATTGGGGTCTTTAAGCATATGTCCTGGGATTTTATAAGCCGTAAACAAACGGTGTGCGGTACGCACCTACACTGGCAACTGGCCACTGACCACCGGCCACTCGAGGACCATGGCGGAAGTCACCAAACTCATACATAAATATCTTCGCCACGAGAAAAAGTTCCCCCACGTCTGGTGCCCGGGCTGCGGCAACGGCATCGTGCTGGGGGCGCTCATCCGGGCCATCGACCGCACCGGTTTCACCAAGGATGAAATCGTCCTGGTCTCGGGCATCGGCTGCTCGGGCCGCCTGAGCGTGTACGTGGATTTCAACACTCTGCACACCACCCACGGCCGCGCTCTCACCTTCGCCACCGGGGTGAAGCTGGCCAATCCCAAGCTCCAGGTCATCGTGGTCATGGGCGACGGCGACGCCACCGCCATAGGGGGAAACCATTTTATCCACGCGGCCCGGCGCAACCTCAATCTCACGGCCATCATCATCAACAACAACATCTACGGCATGACCGGCGGCCAGTACTCGCCCACCACGCCTTACGGCGCCATCTCGGCCACCTCCCTTTACGGGAACCTGGAGCATGCCTTCTCCATCGCGGAGCTGGCTGTAACCGCGGGCGCGGCCTGGGTGGGCCGGAGCACGGTCTATCATGCCACCCACCTGGACCAGCTCATGGAGCAGGCCATCGTCAAACGCGGCTTTGCGGTGGTGGAGGTCATCAGCCACTGCCACACTCTCTATGGCCGCAAGAACAAACTGGGCGGACCGGTGGAAATGATGGAGTGGCAAAAGCAGGTGGCCGTCAAAATCGAGAAGGCCAGGACCATGACCCCCGAAGAACTGGAAGGCAAAATCACCATCGGCGTGCTCACCGACCGGGACCTGCCCATCTACACCCAGGAATTGCGACGGGTCCGGGAGGCGGCCCGGGTCGCGCTGGGGGAAAAGAGCAGCCAGTAGTCAGTTTTCAGTTTTGATTAATTACCGGCCGCTTATCAAGAGGCATCTATGGCAAAGCGTGTTGAAATCAGGCTGGCCGGGTCGGGAGGCCAGGGCCTCATCCTGGCCGGGGTGATCCTGGCGGAGGCCGCAGGGATTCATGAAGGGAAATTCGTGGCCCAGACTCAGAGCTACGGACCCGAAGCCCGGGGCGGGGCCTCCAAGAGCGAAGTGGTGATCAGCGACGAGGCCATCGACTACCCCAAAGCTGTCAAGCCGGACGTGCTTTTGTGTTTGAACCAGAAGGCCTGTGATACCTACATTTTTGACGTGAAGCCCGGCGGCACGGTAATCGTGGATGAAACCCTGGTGCCGCATCTGCCCACCAGCCGGGCTGTGGCCATCCCCTTCACCCATATCGCCCGGGAGGAAGTGGGCCGGGACATGCTGGCCAACATCGTGGCCCTGGGGGCTTTGGCCGCGCTTACCGGCATCGTCTCCCTGGAGAGCCTGGAGGCCGCGGTCCTGGCCCGGGTCCCCCGGGGCACCGAAGAGTTGAACAGGAAAGCCCTGAAAGCAGGCATCAACGCGGCCCAAAAGCACTTGTCTGCAAAAACCGCCCAGACAGCACCGGAATGGTAATCCGACAACGCATTTAAGATTCAACGATGGAAATTCCCATCATTTTTGATCTCCTCATCGTTTACGCCCTGGCAATTGCGGTGATCTTCGTCTGCCATCGCCTGGGAATCCCCCCTATCGTGGGGTTTATCCTGACCGGGGTGCTGTCCGGCCCCCAGGTTCTGGGGCTCATCAAGGCCGTGCACGAAGTGGAGATCCTGGCGGAAATCGGCGTCATTCTGCTGCTGTTCACCATCGGCATCGAATTTTCCTTCGCCAATCTGCTGCAACTGCGGCGCTCCGTGCTCATCGGCGGCCCCCTTCAGGTCGCGGCCACCGTCATAATTTTCTTTCTTCTGGCTTGGCAGATGGGTCTCGGCATGGGCGAGTCCGTGTTCATCGGTTTCCTGATCTCACTGAGCAGCACCGCCATCGTCCTCAAAATCCTCCAGAGCAAGGCGGAGGTGGAGACGCCTCACGGCAACACCTCCCTGGGCGTGCTAATTTTCCAGGACATCATCATCGTGCCCATGATGCTCTTCACCCCATTTCTGGCTGGCATAGGCGGCAATGAAGTGGGGAGCATGTTTCTCAGCCTTCTCCTGAAGGGCCTGGTCATCATCGTCCTGGTGGTTGTCAGCGCCAAATGGGTGGTGCCCCAGGTGCTGTACCAGATCGCCCGCACCCGGGACCGGGAGATTTTTCTTCTGGCCGTGCTGGTCTTGTGCTTCGTAGTGGCCTGGGCCACGGCCGCGGCCGGCCTCTCCCTGGCCCTGGGGGCCTTCCTGGCCGGCCTGATCCTGTCCGAAACCGAATACAGCCACCAGGCCTTGGGCAACATCCTGCCGTTTCGGGACATCTTCGCCAGCATCTTTTTCATCTCCATCGGCATGCTCCTCAATGTGGAATTCCTCTTTCAGGAACCCCTGAGCATCGCCCTGCTGGCGGTGCTGGTCCTGGCGGCCAAGGCCTTGATCGCCGGGGGCGCCGCCCTGGTGCTGGGCTTTCCCCTGCGCACCACCATCATCGTGGGCCTGACCATTTGCCAGGTTGGGGAGTTCTCCTTCATCCTGTCCAAGGCCGGCGTAGCCTACGGCTTGCTCTCCGGTGAAAACTACCAGATGTTTCTGGACATCTCGGTGCTCACCATGGCCCTCACCCCCTTTATCATCGGTTATGCTCCCCGGCTGGCCGACGGGGTGATGCGGCTGCCCCTGCCGTCGCGTCTGAAAACCAGCACTTTTCTCTCCGCGGCCCCTGACATCGCTCAGAAAGAAGACCACCTCATCATCATCGGCTACGGGGTCACCGGCCGGAACGTGGCCCGGGCCGCCCAAAGTGCGGGGATTCCCTACGTCGTCACCGAAATGAACCCGGAGACGGTGCGCTATGAACGCCAGCAAGGGCGGCCCATCTACTTCGGGGACGCCACCAACCCGGAAATTCTTCACCTCGCCAACATCCATGCGGCCCGCATCGTGGTCATCGCCATCAACGACCCTGCGGCCACCCGGCGCATCACCGAACTGGCCCGCAAGCTCAACCGTACGGTCTATATCATCGTGCGCACCCGCTATCTCGCTGAGCTTGAGGCGCTGTTCGAACTGGGGGCCGATGAAGTGGTCCCCGAGGAGTTCGAAACCTCCGTGGAGATTTTTACCCGGGTTCTCAGAAAGTACCTGGTTCCTAAAAGCGACATCGAAAAATTCATCCAGGAAGTGCGGGCCGGCAGCTACCGCATGCTCCGGGGCATGCCCAAAGACTTTGAATCTCTTGAAGATCTCAGGCATTACCTGAAGGACGTGGAGATCAGCACCATCCGCCTGGAGCCGGGTGCGCCCCTGGAGGGGAAAACCCTGGCGGAAATGGAACTGCGCAAGCGGCATGGCATCTCTGTGCTGGCCGTGCGCCGGGGTGCCGAGATGCTGTTCAACCCCGAACCCGACATGAAGCTTAACGCCAACGACGTGCTCATCGTCCTGGGGACTCCGGAAAAGATCGCGGCCGGCGGGTTTCTCTTTGCCGGGGAAGGAGAAAGCGCGTAATGGCCTGGCCGTTTTTTGCCGCCATCATCGGCGCCCTGCTGGGACTGAAGCGTACCTGCCCCAAATGCGGGCGGGAGCAAATCGTCCCCGGTAGTCAAAAACACCTGGCGGTCAGGTGCAAATTCTGCGGCGAGGACATCCCGCCGCGGCGGCGGTAAGCAATCAGCGGTCAGCAGACAGCAGGCAGTAAGAAGCTTTAAGCTTTAAGCTTTAAGCTTTTCGTAGGGTGCGCACCGCGCCCCATAAATAGAACCAATTACGAACCTTGAACCTTAAACCTTGAACCTTGAACCTTGAACTCTTAAAGGTGAGGGTGAACATGACAATTCCGGCGCCGGTGGAGCGCATTGAACGCGCTATCCGCCTCATCCGGGGCGAGAAGGTCATCTTGGACTCGGACCTGGCCGCGCTCTACGGCGTGGCCACCCGGGTCCTGGTGCAGGCGGTGAAGCGCCATATCGAGCGCTTTCCGCCGGACTTCATGTTCCAGTTGACCAAAGAGGAATTCACCGCCTTGAGGTCACAATCCGTGACCTCAAGCGGCTGGGGCGGGCGGCGCTATCCGCCTTACGCGTTCACCGAACAGGGGGTGGCCATGCTCTCCGGCGTGCTCAACTCCCCCCGGGCCGTGCAGGTGAACATCGAAATCATGCGGGCTTTTGTGCGCTTGCGCCGGTGGCTTGCCTCCCACGCGGAACTGGCCGAAAAGTTGGCGGAACTGGAAGCCAAATACGACGAGCAATTCGCCGTGGTCTTCGAGGCCATCAAACAGCTCATGGCCCCGCCGGAGACCGAACGCAAAACAATCGGCTTTCGTGGCAAATCGGATAACACGTGATAATATAAACAAAATTGGGGCAGGAGATGTTAAGAGAAGCCATTTTCAAGGTAGTCACCCGGCAGGATTTGACGGAAGGCGAGATGGTGGCGGCCATGGACGCCATCATGGAGGGGCGGGCCACCGAGGCCCAGATCGGGGCCTTTATCACCGCGCTCAGGATGAAGGGTGAGACGGTGGCCGAAATCACCGCGGCGGCCAAGGTCATGCGGGCCAAGGCGACGCGCATCCCCATCGGCGACAACCTGGTGGATTTGGACCGGGACGAAATCAACGTGGACTGGGAAACCGTGGTGGACACCTGCGGCACCGGCGGCGACGCCACCCAGACCTTCAACGTCTCCACCACCACCGCGTTCGTGGTGGCCGGCGCGGGGCTTCGGGTGGCCAAGCACGGCAACCGGGCGGTGTCCTCCCGCTGCGGCTCCGCCGACGTCATCGAGGCCTTGGGCATTAATCTGGCCCTCACCCCCGAGCAGGTAGCCCAATGCGTCAACGAAGTGGGCATCGGCTTTCTGTTCGCGCCCCAGCTTCACGGCGCCATGCGTTTCGCCATCGGCCCCCGGCGGGAAATCGGCATCCGCACCATCTTCAACATCCTGGGGCCGCTCACGAACCCGGCCGGGGCCAACGTTCAGGTGCTGGGGGTGTATGATCCTGGCCTGACCGAGCCTTTGGCCCACGTGCTGGGGAATCTGGGCGCCAGGAGCGCGTTCGTGGTGTTCGGCGAAGGCTCTTATGACGAAATCAGCATTGTCGGCCCGACCCGGATAAGCGAACTCAAAGACGGCAAAGTGCGCACTTATAACGTCGCACCCGAGGATTTCGGCCTCAAACGGGCCCGATTGGAAGACATCAAGGGCGGCGACGTGTTTGAGAACGCCAGAATTGTGCGCAAAGTTCTGGAAGGGGAGGGGGGGCCCAGGGAGGACATGGTGGCCTTGAATGCCGCGGCCGCGTTTATCGCCGCGGGACGGACCCCTGACTTCGCCACGGGCATCGACCTGGCCCGGGAGACCATCCGCACCGGCAAGGCCATGGGCAAGCTGGAGGCGCTGATTAAAAAAAGCAAGAGCTTCGGGGAAGCGGCGTGAGTTGCAGTAAAAAATCAACCACAAAGACACAAAGCAGACGAAGCGGCACAAAATCTTTCCCGGGTTAAACTTGGGAAAGAGATAAAACATTGTGCCCTTGTGGTTAATAATATCAAGGCGGCGTTCAGGACTTATTCCAATGATACCACTGAGAGGCCATCATCTGGTCTGCCTGCAATTCTTTACCGGCCAGGGTTATGACAAACCGTTTCAGGAAATGCTGCAAGACCTCCTGCAGCGGGCCGCGGGCGACTTGATCAGAATAACGGATGGTCCGGATGAGGTTTGCCAGGCCTGCCCTTACCTCAAAGGAGAGCGCTGCACCCATCCGGAGACCTCTGATGCTGAAATCCGGGAAATGGACAGGGTGGCCCTGGAAATTCTCAGCCTCACCCCCGGTGCCGAAATCAAATGGCCGGCCGAAACGCAAGCCCGCCTCAAGGAAGGGTTTGGCCGCTGGGCCAGGGAATTTTGTGAAAAGTGCAGTTGGCGGCCTGCCTGCGAACAAGCTCCGGATTTTCTGGCCCTGATAAATCAAACAGGTAAGTTTTCGTGATGCGCTTGATTAAAAGGCCCCGCAAATCACCCGCGCTGCAGGCGCCGGCCTTCGGCTGCCTCAAGGGGGTGCCAAGCATCAACATCACCCGGGGGTGCCTGCACGCCTGCGTTTACTGCTATGCCCGGAGCTTTCCGGAGGCGCCGCCCAAAGGCGAGGTCCACCTCTATGATAACCTCCCGGAGTTGCTGCCAAGGGAACTCGCACGCAAACGGAAGTTGCCGCGATGGGTTGCCTTCAGCACGGCTTCGGACGCCTTCCAAGACATCGACGAAGTTCTTGAGGTCACTTACAAAGTGATGAAACTGCTGTTGGAGCGGGGCATCGGCGTGTCCATTCTTACCAAGGGGGAAATTCCGGCGGAATTTCTGCATCTTTTCAGCCGCTATCCGAACCTGGTCACCGTCCGCCTCGGCCTTACCACCATGGATAATCCCCTGCGTCGGCTGTTTGAGCCTCATGCTCCGCCGCCGGGCCGGCGGCTGGCCGCCATCCGCAATCTTGTGGAAGCAGGAGTCAAGGTATCGGTGCGTCTGGACCCGGTTATCGCCGGGGCCACGGATGGCGAGGAGGGGTTGGAAAATCTCTTTATCCGCCTGAAGGCATCCGGCATCAGGGATATATCATTGAGTTATTTGGTGATGCGGCCGGCGATCATAAAGCAGTTTATAGCAGAACTGCCGCCCAGTATTTATCGCCAATTGCTCAGCCCTTACCGGGGCCAGCCCTGGCAGCAGGTGATCACTTCGGCCCGGACCCGGCTCCTGCCCCGGAACTGGCGGCAGCGGCACATCAGCCGGGTCAAGAAGCTGGCTGAAAGCCTCTCACTTCAGGTGCGGCTATGCGGCTGCAAAAATCCTGACCTTGAGTGGGAGTCCTGCAATCCGTGGGGCAAGGGGAATCAGCCCGAGAAGGAGCAGGCTGAGCGCAGCCTTTTCAGCCTTGGCGGGATGGGGGTCGTTTGAATTTTTTTCCCTGTTCCCAAGTGCAACTTGGTAAAGAGGAAAGACAGACCGCAAAGACACCAAGAACAGAAGAGACACAAATTTTTGGGGCCTTTGTGTCTTGGTGTAAATAAACATTCGGGCGCAATGAATTGCGTCCCTTATGGCATGCTATGAACTTTCTTGCCAAAATCGTGGCCCGCAAGCTGGACGAGTCTGAAAAGCTCTTTAAGGCCGGGGTGGCTGAAAGCTTCAAGGCGGCCATTGCCGCCCGGCCCCGGCCCGTCAGCCTGAAACGCGCCCTGGACCAGGCTTCCGGCACGGCCATCATCGCCGAGGTGAAGCGGGCCTCACCTTCCAAGGGCGAGTTTGCCATGGGCTGGGACCCCGTGGACTTGGCGGTGATGTATCAGCAAAACGGCGCCGCAGCCATTTCGGTCCTGACCGAGAGGCATTATTTCAAGGGCGACCCGGACTTCATCCGCCAGATGCGGTCGGAGATCCATATTCCCATCCTCAGGAAAGACTTCATCCTGGAGCCCATCCAGGTTTATGAGACCGCGGCCCTGGGCGCGGACGCCTTGTTGCTTATTGTCAATCTGCTCAACCTTGGGCAGCTCACCGCGCTCCTTCTTTTGACGCGCTCCCTCGGCCTGGAAGCCCTGGTGGAGGTGCACACCGCAGAGGAAATGGCCCGGGCTCTGCAGGCGGACGCCAGGCTCATCGGCATCAACCACCGGGACCTGAACACCTTTGAGATGCACCCGGACCGCGCCGTGGAACTGGCCCCCATGGCCCCGCCTGGGGTGACCCTGGTGGCCGCGAGCGGCCTTAACACCAGGGCCGACCTTGAACGGCTGGAGGCCGCCGGCATCCGGGCCTTTTTGATCGGTGAGACCATAGTGACCGCCCCGGACCCGGGAGCGAAGCTGCGGGAGCTCTTGGGAAAATCATAGGGCGGCCCGCGGCCGCCGAAATTCGGCGTGCCCGGCACGCCCTATAGAAAAATATATTAAATTTAAGGTATTATACTGATACTGCCAGTGGAGCTTCTTTCCGTAGGCTTGTGCTCCGCTTTAAAAGTGATTGAGGGGGATCAGGGGAAAATTCCCGGTTTGGGCTCTTTTCTACAAAATTACCATGGTGCGTGTTAAAATCTGCGGCATTACCAATTCAGGCGATGCGTTCTTGGCGGCGGAATTGGGCGCGCATGCCCTGGGGTTCAATTTCTACAAAAAAAGCCCCCGTTATGTGACACCGGACAGGGCCCGCCACATCATCGGTCAACTGCCCCCCTTTGTGGCCACCGTGGGGGTGTTTGTGGACGAAGACGCCGCGGCGGTGCGGGAAATCGCTTCTCTGGCCGGGCTGGACTGGGTGCAGCTGCACGGCCGAGAATCCCCGGGCTACTGCCGCTCCCTGGGGCGCCGGGTCATCAAGGGTTTTCGGGTCAAAGGCGAAGAAATTTACGCGCAATTGACAGCATATCAGGGCGCGGCCCAGGCCTTTCTCCTGGACGCCTACAAGCCGGGCACACCCGGCGGCACCGGCGAGACCTTCGACTGGGAGATAGCAAGGCAGGCGGGAAAGTGCGGCCCCATCATCCTGGCCGGGGGCCTCACTCCGCACAATGTGGCCGGAGCCATCCGCATCGCCCGACCCGCGGCCGTGGACACGGCCAGCGGCGTGGAAGTTGCACCCGGCAAAAAGGACCCGGAGAAGTTGAGGGCTTTCTTTGAGGCTGTAAAGAGTATTGCGGAAGGTAAATAGGAATAAGGGTGAAAAGGGAAAAAGGCGAAAATTGTAGGGTCGCACCGCGCACCATCTTTGCGGCTCAACCAGCAATGTCAGGCGGACAAGGAGGCCCGCCCCATCCGGTCCGGCGCGGGCTGGAGCCTGCGGCTACAAATTCGGACCAGCTTTTTAAAACTGACACCTGACACCTGAGACCTGTAGTTATAAGGAGGTGCAATGCAACCTGACAGGCGTGGACATTTCGGCAAGTTCGGCGGCCGGTTTGTACCGGAGACCCTGATGCCGGCTTTATTGGAGCTGGAGGAGGCCTATAAGCGGATCACCAGGAGCCCGGAGTTTCATCAGGAGCTGGCCTGGTACTTGAAAGAATATGTGGGCCGGCCCACTCCCCTCTATCTGGCGCGCCAGCTTACCGAAACATTGGGCGGCCCGCAGATATACCTGAAAAGAGAGGACCTCGCCCACACCGGCGCCCACAAGATCAACAACACCATGGGCCAGGGGCTGCTGGCAAAGCGCATGGGCAAACGCCGCCTCATTGCCGAAACCGGGGCCGGCCAGCACGGCGTCGCCACCGCCACGGTGGCGGCCCTTCTGGGCCTGGAGTGCGACATCTTCATGGGCACGGAGGACATCCGCCGCCAGCGCCTGAACGTCATGCGCATGAAGCTTCTGGGCTCCCGGGTGGTGCCGGTGGAATCCGGCAGTTGCACCTTGAAGGACGCCATGAACGAGGCCATCCGGGACTGGGTGACGAATGTGCGCCACACTTATTACGTCATCGGTTCGGTGGCCGGGCCCCATCCCTATCCCATGCTCGTCCGGGACTTTCAGGCGGTGATCGGCAAGGAGGCCCGGGCCCAACTGCGCCGGCGCACCGGCCGGCTTCCCGATGCCCTGGTAGCCTGCGTGGGGGGCGGCAGCAACGCCATGGGCCTGTTTCACCCGTTTTTGAAAGACCCGGTGCGCTTCATCGGGGTGGAGGCGGCGGGCCACGGGCTCCCCACCGGCTGCCACTCGGCCACCCTGGTGGCGGGCACCGTGGGGGTGCTGCACGGCGCGTTGAGCTATCTTTTGCAAAATCCCTGGGGTAACATCTGCGAGGCCCACTCTCTGGCCCCGGGGCTGGACTACCCCGGCGTCGGGCCGGAACACGCCTATTTCAAAGAAACGGGGCGGGCGGAATATGTGGCCGTAACCGATGACGAAGCCCTGGAAGGCTTCAAGCTTCTGGCCAGGACCGAGGGCATCCTGCCGGCCCTGGAAAGCGCCCACGCCATCGCCTACCTGTCCAAACTCGCGCCCGAATACTCTGCCAAAGATATCATCATCGTCAACCTCTCCGGCCGGGGCGATAAAGACGTGGAAGCCGTGGCGGAGATTTTGGAGGGAGAGTGAGTCGATTTACCCTTCCAACTTTCGCCAAGCGGGAGCACAGGCTTTCAGCCTGGGCCTGCACGGGCAAGATGCCCGTGCTCCCGGAAATTGAACATGACGGAGGTGCATAGTGACGCGCATTGACAGGGTCTTCCGGCGGCTCAAAGCCAAAGGCGAAAAGGCTCTCATTCCCTTCATCACCGCCGGGGACCCGGATTTGGAAACCAGCCGCAGAATTGCCCTGGAAATCGCCGCCCGGGGCGCGGATTTGCTGGAATTGGGCATTCCCTTTTCCGACCCGTTGGCCGACGGCCCCACCATCCAGGCGGCCAGCAACCGGGCTTTAAAACATGACGTGCACCTGGAGGACGTCCTCAAGCTGGCCGGAAAGCTGCGGGCCGACACTGATATCCCCCTGGTATTGATGGGCTACTACAATCCCATCCTGCAGTACGGCCTGGAACGCACCGCTAAGGAGGCGGCGCGGCAAGGGGTGTGCGGCTTTATTATTCCGGACCTGCCCCTGGAAGAAGCGGGAGCCTGGCGGGCCGCGGCCATAAAAACCGGTCTGGCCCCGATATTTTTGGCGGCCCCCACCAGCGGGCCGGAACGCATCAAGAAACTGGGGCAACTAACCAAAGGATTTCTCTATTATGTCTCCCTGACCGGCATTACCGGAGCCCGCACCGCGCTCCCGCCGGAGCTGGCCCAGGAACTGGAAGACGTCCGCCGTCTGGTGAGGTGCCCCGTAGCCGTGGGCTTCGGCATTTCCACGCCTGAGCAGGTCCGGGACCTCTCCCCTTATGTGGACGGGGTGGTGGTGGGGAGCGCCATCGTCCAGAAGGTGGCAAATTATGCCGGCGAAAGCACCATAAAAGAAATCGGCGACTTCATCGCCGCATTGAAAGCGCCCCTGCGCAGGCAGCCCTAATTTTTGTTCTGCACCGGCGAGACGCCTGTGCCACCTATGCTCAACGTCGTGGACGGAAATATTCTTATCCGGGAGGCCCGGCCTGAAGAAATTGAGGCCGTCGAGGCCCTGGTGAAAACCGCGTACGGGGAATTTCAATCCCTGTTTCCGGATAAGATGTGGCTCGGCTGGATGAATAACATCAGCAAAGTCATTCATGGCGAAACCGGGATTTTGCTGGCCGCGGCGGATTCCCAGGGAACCATCCATGGAGCGGTAAAATTCTATCCCGACGCCGCCCAGGCATCCTTGGGCATCTGGCCACAAGGCGCGGCCTCCATGCGCATCCTGGCGGTGCATCCGGCCAGCCGCGGCCGCGGCATCGGCAGGATGCTGGTGGAGGAATGCCTGCGCCGGGCCCGGCAGATGGCGGTGCCGGAGATCTATCTCTACACCGGCCCGTTCATGACCGCAGCCCGCCGCCTCTACGAGCAAATCGGCTTCACCAGGGCCCCCGAGTTCGACAAAGACCCCGGCCCCATTGCCTATCACCTCAAACTGGCCGAATAGTTCCGCCCATATTCAGCCGGTTCTTGCCCCCAGCAGGCATTAGACAAAGAGGCTTGTAAGTACCCGACCCCGCAATTCCAAAACCTGCACCAGACCCACCGGGCGCCTCCTGCGCCGGCAAAAGTTGATTCCGAAAAGCACATTTCTCTAAGGCCCCTGAGTACTTTCTATCCGTGAAATTGTCGCTTCTGTCCATTGACCTCATTGGCGGGAGGATTAAATTACAGGAATTAGAGGAGGTGAATATATTAAATAAACAGTCAATTAGGGCAGAACTCCGATAACTGATTTTGACCGCCAGCTCGCCGCTAAATCCTCTCCCTGTGACGCCTGCAGGAGAACTGAATTTTACAGCTCCCAACTGCCATCTGGAGGAAATTCGAAAGAATAGAGGATGCAGGCAATATCGTGCTGATCGCCCACCTTGGTCTGCCTGAAACCTCCTGGATTTTAGGAAAGCAAGGAGGTTTTGTTCCACAAAGCTGATTCAGGTTCGTTCAAGAATTTTTTAATAACAGCTTCATTTTTATTAATTCTGGAGGAAATGATGAAAAGGGGATTTGCAGCGATCCTGTCATTGATTTTGGTTTTAAGTTTGGGGGCGGCTGCTTCAGGACAAATGACCGAATCGGATAAGGCAGAAGTGGGTGGAGATTTTACCGAGGTTCCATTGCCGCTTGACTGCACCTGGGTGATCAAGGATGAAGTCATCGGTTGCTGTCCGGCCTTTTTTCCTTATCGGTTTACCTTTGAGTGTGAAGAACCGGTGCTGGTGCGCGTCACCGATCTTTTTGCCGCGGGTGACAGCTATTGGGTTTACGACCACGGGGAGCTGCTGTTCACCATGGATAATGCCACCGACTATGGCCCAACCCCGCCTTGGACCGATGATCCGGACACCGCCTACGATTTGAAGACGGGTCCATGGGCGCATCTGTACAGGCAAGTCGAACCCGGGGAGCACAGCATCACCATCAAAGCCATGTCGATGCCGACCGGTTTATCCAACAGCACCGTGGCTATCTCCGCCAGGCCGGTGCCGAGGCTCGATGTCCGGCCGGGGAACGCCAACAATGTCATAAACCTGCGCGCCAAGGGAGGGGTCCTTACTGTTGCCCTGCTGGGAAGCGAACACGTTGACGTCACCGAGGTGGACATCCGCTTTCCCCTTCATTTGGGCGCAGGCGGCGCCACTCCCATTCATAATCTGAGTGATCCAAAGGTTTACGAGGACCATCTCCAGGATGTCAACCGCGATGGCCATACCGACTTGGTCCTGCATTACAGAATCGGTCAGACAGGCATTAAGGAAGGCGATACTTCCGTCACTTTCATGGGCAAAATGAAGGTCCCCAATTCGATTTACGATTGGTTTACCTGCTCCGACAGCATCAGGACCGTACCTGCCAAAAAAGTGAAATAAGGAAGAGGAAGCCGGCGTCAGGCCTTATTCCAAGAAGGCCGCGGCCCTGTTTGCGGTCAGGCAGGCGGGGAACTAACGGCGAGGAGGTGTGACAGGAGACAGGTAACTTTGCCCTTTAAGAATCTTTGCTGTGGCGATGCTCAGGTAAGTCCCAACAATAAGGAGATAGGAGAAAATCATGAAGCACAAAAAATTAGTTCTTGTCATCAGTTTGGTTATGGTCCTGGGATTTGCGGGCATATCCCCGGCCGCCAAAGTATTTAATGATTCGGTCCCGATTGCGTTTTACTTCTTCGACCCCTGTACAGATGAATGCGTCAGCGTTCAAGGGGATGTTCACGTACTGTTGAACATCACCACCAATGCCAAAAGCTGCCATGTCAAGTTTCACGCCAATTTTCAGGGTGTTGACGGCGTGGGCTGCACCAATGAAAAATATACCGGCATGGGCGTGGCGAACGCCACTTTGAATTTGAACAACAAGGCCGCCAACTTCAGCATCGCCGCCAAGTTCAAGCTCAACGCCAAAGGCGCGGCTGACAACCTGGAAATTGACGGCAAGTTCCACATCACCATAGACGCCCAGGGCGAAGTCAAGTCCATATTCTTTGAACCGTTGTTCCCGGTGGAGTGCAAGGGCTGAGCCGTTAAAATCAAATAAAAAGGGAGGGCAGGTTTCTTATAATCCCTGCCCCTCTCCCCCAAAGCAAATTTCAACCAAGATATCCTGATACCAGAAAATCGGGACCCAGGCGGCGGATGGCGAGGTCACTGGCTTTGCTGACGTCCTGCAGCCGGGCCGCGCCCCTGCCGGCCACCGCGGGATAGTCGTCCCGGCCCCCGAGAATTTTCGGGGCATAAAAGAAATAGAATTTGTCCACCAGGCGCTGATCAAAGAAAGCACCCAAGACCTCGGGGCCGCCTTCCACCAGCAGGCTCTGCACCTGCCGATCGCCTAAAAACTGAAGCAAAAATTTCAACGACACGCGACCTTCCTCTGCCGGCATCACCAACACTTCGGCCCCCAGAGCCTGAAGGGCTGTGACTTTTTCCGGCGGCGCCTGGGGTGTGGTGGCGATCCAGGTGGGGGCAGGGGAGTCAAGGTGCAGGAGGCGGGCGGTCAAAGGAATGCGGAGGCGGGAGTCCAGGACGATGCGGATGGGATCGGAAGTACGGTTTTCGGTTTTCGGTTTTCGGTTTTCGGTGGTGCACAGGCGGGACGCCTGTGCCACTGAGGCTGAGCTTTCAAAATGGCTGTGTTTGCCATCATTCGCCCGCGGTTGGTCTTCCATATTTGTCACAGGCTGGAACGCGGTACTCCCGCCATATGCGGTTGGGGGAGGGGGTTGGGGTGAAAAAAAAGAGGGCGGTGGCACAGGCTTTCCAGCCTGTGCAAGCCCCGCTCCCCCGGCCGGCTTTTGTCCTCCCCCCAAGCGCACCGTAAGCTGGGGGTCGTCGGCCAGCACCGTGCCGATGCCCACCAGGATGGCGTCCGCGGCATGGCGCAGGCGGTGGCCGTAAGCCCGGGAAGCCTCGCCGGTGATCCACTGGCTCTCACCCGCGGCCGTGGCCGTGCGGCCGTCCAGGGAGCAGGCGGCCTTGGCGACGACGAAAGGCAAGCCGGTTGTCACCCACTTGAACCAGGCTTCAT
This sequence comes from Deltaproteobacteria bacterium, assembly GCA_030018495.1. Taxonomy (GTDB): domain Bacteria; phylum Desulfobacterota; class Desulfobaccia; order Desulfobaccales; family 0-14-0-80-60-11; genus DTHB01. The sequence continues at coordinate 17,042 of JASEFS010000041.1, forward strand.
TGAGGCGGCGGGCTTCGGATTCAAGGAGTCCCACTTCAACCTGAACGCCCTTTCTTCTCAGAAAATCTGCGCCCCCGCCCGCAACCTTGGGGTTCGGGTCCTTAACGGCCACAACCACCCGGCCTATCCCCGCGGCCAGGACGGCCTGGGTGCAGGGCGGCGTCAGGCCGTGGTGGTTGCAGGGCTCCAAGGTAACGTACAGGGACGCGCCCCCGGCCTTGTCGCCGGCCTGCTTTAAGGCCTCCACTTCGGCGTGCGGTCCGCGGTAGCGGCGGTGGAAGCCCTGGCCCACAATCTCGCCGTCCCGCACCACCACTGCACCCACCATGGGATTGGGCGAAACCCACCCTTCCCCCCGGGCCGCCAGCTTGAGGGCTTTTTTCATGCAGCGTTCGTCAAATGTAGTGAAGGGCATACCGTGTTATTTGAGCCCTCCCGGTCGCCGAAGACTCCAAGCTTTTGCAGCCGGGATGGACAAGATGCGCGGGATTAGGAAAAACTTAAATCAACTCCCCGGCGGTTTGGCGGTGAGCTTTTTCACTTCCCGTTCCACTGCCATGAGGGCAGCCTTGACGATCAGGTCCGCGGAGATGGTTTCATAGGTCTCACCCTCCACGGTGACCGTGCGGCATTGGGCATCCCCGCACGGCCCGCAGCAGGAGCTGACGCCCGTTTCCGCGTTGAGCCATTTTTCCAGGGGCTTGCCGTCAATCCAGATGCGGTTTGACTCCGAGGGATTTTGGGAAAATTCCTGGTTGTCCATTTCCCTGGTCTCCAGGGAAAAGGCAAGGCCCATGGGCATGAATGCCTTGGTCAGAAAGCGCAGGGCCTTGTGCAGTTCCTGCTCGGTGCCGCCGCAGCGGTCGCAGGTCCGGCCGCTCTCATCAACCAGCCGCTGCCAGACGATATTTATGGTTTTCATTTAGCAGCCTTATAAAATGGATTTAATAGGAGCCGAACAAGCGGATATCGCCGGCCCGGCTTTATTCTTTGCTCTCCGCGGCCTGGCGGGATTCCAGCAGGTGGCGTATTTCCTTCATGAAATCCGTGGCGTCGGTGAAGTGGCGGTACACCGACGCGAAGCGCACATAGGCCACGTCGTCCCACTCCCGGAGCTTGGCCATGACCTTTTCCCCGATCCAGGTGGAGGGAATTTCCCGCTGGTTGCCTTCCAGCATCTCCCGCTCCAGGTCGTCCAGGAAGTCCTCGATCGCGTCGATGGACACCGGCCGCTTTTCGCAGGCCTTCTTGATACCCTCGGAGATCTTGGTGCGCTGATAGGGCTCCCGGCGCCCATCCTTCTTGACGATCAGGGGCATGGTCTCCTCCACCTGCTCGTAGGTGGTGAAACGCCGGCTGCAATTCAGACATTCCCGGCGTCGGCGGATGGCATTGGCTTCACGGCTGGGGCGGGAGTCGATGACCTTGTTATTGGTGCTGTGGCAGTACGGACACCGCATGAATAAGTTTTCCGTTTTCCGTTTTCCGTTTTCTGTTTTCTGTTTTATCTATTTTGGTGAGATGAGCTTGAAATATTAAGACTGCAAAGTTTAGGGGAAACGATAATTAATAATGGGCCTCACCGGCTCAGACCATCGATACGCGGGGCTTCCAGCCCCGCATTGCACGGGCAGGATGCCCGTGCTACCGAATTTGTTTGCAGCCACAGCCTGTGCAAGTTAAAGCTTGCGGCTACAGTCTGATTTATTCTTAAATAAGCCAGTTAATTTTGACTTAGCTTCCTATCGCCTTTTGTGAACAAAAATTAAACCGACCTTTAATTTCTTTTATTGAAAACGGAAAACTGAAAACTTTCTTTTCACTGCCATTCTTCCGCGAACAACGGGAAGCTGCGGCAAAACTCCTTCACTTCGGCCCCCAGCTTGAGAAGGTGGTCGTCGTCCGTGGGGTTGACGAGGGCCTGGTGGATGAAGTCGGCGATAATCCTCATTTCGGCCTCTTTCATGCCGCGGGTGGTCACCGCCGGCGTCCCCAGGCGGATGCCGCTCGTGGTCTTGGGAGGCAGGGGATCGAACGGAATGGCGTTTTTGTTCACTGTAATCCCGGCCAAATCCAGGGCTTCCTCCGCGGCGCGGCCGGTGAGGCCTTTGGGCGTCACGTCCATGAGGATGAGGTGAGTATCGGTGCCTCCGGCCACCAGGCGGTAGCCCCGGCTTAAGAATTCCTCGGCCAGGGTGCGGCAGTTCTTGACAATCTGCTCCTGGTAGCGCTTGAAGCCCGGCGACAGGGCCTCCTTGAAAGCCACGGCCTTGGCCGCGATGACGTGCATGAGAGGGCCGCCTTGTATGCCGGGGAAAATCTGGCTGTCCAGGGTCTTGCTGAACTCCCCTGACGCCAAAATGAGGCCGCCTCTGGGGCCGCGCAAAGTCTTGTGGGTGGTGGAGGTGACCACATCCGCCACCGCCACCGGCGAAGGGTGCAGACCGGCGGCTATCAGGCCGGCGATATGGGCCATGTCCACCATGAGGATGGCGCCCACTTCCCGGGCTATCTCGGCAAACCTGGTGAAATCGAGAATTCTCGGATAGGCGCTGGCCCCGGCGATAATGAGGCGGGGACGGTGTTGTCGGGCCAATCCGGTCAGGGCCTCGAAATCCACCTGCTCGGTGGCCCGATCCACCCCATAGGTGACCGCTTTGTAAAGGCGGCCGGAAAAATTCACCGTAGCCCCGTGCGACAGGTGCCCCCCATGGGCCAAATCCATGCCCAAAATGGTGTCGCCGGGTTGCAGGAACGCGAAATAAACCGCCATGTTGGCCTGGGAGCCGGAGTGGGGCTGAACATTGGCGTACTCGGCCCCGAACAGGTCCTTGGCCCGGCTGATGGCCAGAGCCTCGGCGGTGTCCACATACTCGCAACCCCCGTAATAACGGCGGCCGGGGTAGCCTTCGGCATACTTGTGGGTCAACACGGACCCCTGCGCCGCACGCACCGCCGGGCTGACGAAGTTTTCCGACGCGATGAGCTCCAGCTTGGACACCTGTCGCTGCTGTTCCAATTCTATGGCCCGGAAGATTTCCGGGTCCCTCTGAGCCAGACTGAGCATCAGAGGGCAAGTGCTGGCAGCTTCCTGGGGCATATCGGGATTAATGAGTAGTGGTTTTTTCACTGGCCAATTGTTCCAAAAGTTCCAACCGTTCCTGGTGGCGGCCGCCCTCAAACGGAGTGGTCAGCCAGACTTTGACGATCTCCCGTGCCTTTGCCGGATCCAGAACCCGGCCGCCCAGGACGAGCAAGTTGGCGTCATTGTGGCGGCGGCTCATCTCCGCGGCATAGACGTCATAACACAGCGCGGCCCGGATGCCGGGAAAACGGTTGGCAATAACGCTCATGCCCAAGCCGGTGCCGCAGATCAGAATGCCCCGCGCCTGAGGCCGGGAAAGCACGGCATCCACCACCTTTTTGCCGTAAAGAGGATAGTGCACCGACACGTCCGGGCTGTCACAGCCAACGTCCTCCACCTTAAGCCCCATTTCATTGAGCAGTTGAAAAATTGCCGCTTTCAGGTGATACCCGGCATGATCGCAGCCGATGGCAATAACTGCTTCCTCAGGCGGCCCGGGCCTGGATAAAGTTGATGACATCCTGGACGGTCCTCATTTTTTCAGCTTCTTCGTCCGCGATCTCGAAGCCGAATTCTTCCTCCATGGCCATAATCAATTCCACCAGGTCCAAGGAATCGGCCCCCAGATCATCAACGAAAACCGCGTCCGGGGTCACTTCACTGCGGTCGACCCCCAATTTGTCCACCACGATATTTACCACTTTCTCTTCAATTGAAGCCATGTGCAATGAACCTCCTCAGGTTTAAGCCATCAGCATGCCGCCGTTCACATGAATTACCTGGCCGGTAATATAAGCCGCCTGCTCAGAAGCCAAAAAAGCCACGGCAAAAGCCACCTCCTCAGCGGTGCCGAAGCGGTTTAGGGGAATTTGAGCGAGCATCTGTTCTTTGACTTTCTCGGGCAAAGACCCGGTCATTTCCGAAATAATAAAGCCGGGGGCCACCGCATTAACCGTGATGTGGCGTGAGGCCAACTCCCGGGCCACCGTTTTGGTTAGTCCTATCAATCCGGCCTTGGAGGCCGAGTAGTTGGCCTGGCCCGCGTTGCCCATCACCCCCACCACGGAGCTGATATTGATAATGCGGCCCCAACGCTGCTTGATCATGGGCCGGGACGCGGCCTTGATGCAGTGGTAAGCGCCCTTCAGGTTGACCGCCAGCACCAGGTCCCAGTCTTCTTCCTTCATCCGCATGATGAGATTGTCCCGGGTGATGCCGGCGTTGTTCACCAGGATGTCCAGGCGGCCGCTCTCCTTGACGATGCGCTCCACGGCCTGTTCCGCCGCAGCCGCGTCAGTCACGTCAAATTCAATGAGCCGGGCCGCGCCGCCTTTGGCTTCGACGCCTTTCTGCGTCTCGGCGGCTTCGTCCCAGTGGGCCACATCATTGATATACACGGTCATTCCCGGTTCGGCAAGGGCGGTGGCAATAACCTGGCCGATACCCCGGGCCGCGCCTGTCACCAAGGCCACACGGTCCATTTCAACCTGTTGATTCTCCCAAAAAATTAACAGCAAAATGGCCGGACAAAGCTTCCTCTGTCAAGCACTTCAGCAGATAAACATAAAACGAATTCGGAAAAAAAGAAAGTGCCTTTATGATGGTTTTCGGTTTTTGGTTTTTGGTTTTTGGAAAAGCAGG
>JASEFS010000041.1:21867-26438 GCA_030018495.1 Deltaproteobacteria bacterium
GACTGCTGACTGCTTTCTATCCGCGGTCCTTCTTGATCTCCTGAATCAGCGCCGGAATAAAGTGCCTTTATGATGGTTTTCGGTTTTTGGTTTTTGGTTTTTGGAAAAGCAGGCGGTTCAAGGGTTCAAAGTTCAAGAGTTAAGGCTCTCTGTTGCGAAATCCTCAGGCGGCCCTGAATCCTAAACGCGTAGGGCGGGAAAGCGAAGCGCATCCCGCCTGGGCATTAGGATGGTACAGGTGAAGCGTGCCACCAACCTTTTCATAATTTTGAAAGAGCCGAAGCCTCATGAGCGACTGCTTTAAAAGTTGTTGAGCACAGGCTGGAAAGCCTGTGCCACCATGTTTTCATGATTTTGGATGAGCCGAAACCTCATGAGCGACTGTTGGGAAAATATGTGGGCGCGGTGTGCACCCTACAAAAGCTTAAGCTTACAGCTTGCTTCTGCTGACTGCTGACTGCTTTCTATCCGCGGTCCTTCTTGATCTCCTGAATCAGCGCCGGGATAATTTCGAATAGGTCGCCCACCAGGCCGATGTTGGCGATGTTAAAGATGGGCGCGGCGGGGTCCTTGTTTATGGCCACGATGAAGTCCGATGACTGCATCCCCACCACATGCTGGGAGGCCCCGGAGATGCCCGCGGCGATGTAAAGCTTGGGGGACACGGTCTTGCCGGTCTGACCGATCTGGTGGGCATAGGGGATCCAACCCGCATCCACCGCGGCCCTGGTCGCGCCCACCGCGCCGCCCAACAGGTCCGCCAACTCCTCCAGCATCCGGAAATGCTTGGCCTCCTTCAAGCCCCGGCCGCCGGCCACGATGACTTCGGCTTCGGCCAGGGGCAGTCGCTCCTTGATTTCCTCCACCGTGCGGACAAAACGGCTCTGGCCCGGTGTTTTTATGGAGGCCAGCTCCACCCGGACCACCTGGCCGTCGGCGGACGCGGACTCTCCCAGCTTTTTAAAGACGCCGGGGCGGGCCGTGGCCATCTGGGGAAAGGTCCGGGGGGTGACGATGGTAGCCATGATGTTGCCCCCGAACGCGGGGCGGGTTTGCAGGAGCAGGCGATTTTCCTGGTCAATGGCGAACGCGGTGCAGTCCGCGGTGAGGCCGGTTTTCAGGGCCGCGGCCACCTGGGGGATGAAGGCCCGGCCCGCGTAAGTCGCGCCGGCCAGGATGATTTCCGGCTGATGGCGCTCGGCAATCTCGGCCAACGCGGCGCTGTAAGGGCCTTCGCAAAACTCGGCCAAAACCGGGGATTCGGCCAGATAGACCTTGTCCGCGCCCGCGGCCAAGAGAGTTGGGCACAGGTGCTCCACCTTATCGCCCAAAAGCACCGCGGCCACGCCGACCTGCAAGGTCTCCGCCAGGCGCCGGGCCTCGCCCAGCAATTCCAGGGCTACGGATGAGAGCTTTCCCTGCCGCTGTTCGGCAAAAACCCAGACCCCGTCCGGCGGCACGCCGGGCCGGGGCGCGGGGCCTTCCATCTCCGGCAGCTCCAGAGCCTGGAACTCGCACACCTCCACGCAGGCCCCGCACAAGGTGCAGCCCTCGTCAATGACCAGGGAATCCCCCTCCAGGCGCAGGACCCCGAAAGGACAGGCGTCCACGCATTGGCCGCAGAGGGTGCATTTTTCGGAATAGAAGATGATGCTCATGTTTACAATTTCATCGAGAGCACGGGCATCCCGCCCGTGGAGGCACAGGCTGGAAGCCTGTGCTGCCGCTTAAAGGGTTGGAGGGGGCTTGGGGGAGGGTGGGGCAACTTCGTTCCCCCAGTCCTCCCCAAAATTACCTCCTTCCCAATTCCTTGAGCCGCGTCCACACCCGGGCGGCCAGTTCCGCGGGCTGGCCTTCCCAGACCTCGGATTTCCCCCTGGGCGGCGGCGGGAAGACCTTGACTACCTGGGTGAAGGAGCCCGCCAGGCCCACTTGCTCGGAGTTAATGCCCACATCGGCCAGGCCCCAGACCGGGATGGCTTCTTTTTTAGCTTTTAATTTCGCCTTAAAGGACGGCACCCGGGGCTCGTTGATCTCCTTGACCACGGAAATGACCGCAGGAAGTTTTGCCGCCACCGCGTCATAGCCGTGGTCCAGCAGACGCTCCACTTCGATGGTGTTATTGCCGGTAAAAGTGATTTTCCTGGCCCAGGCCACGCAAGGAATTCCCATAATCGCGGCCAGCATGGGGCCGACCTGCGCGGTGTCGCCGTCAATGGCCTGCTTGCCGGTGAAGATCAGGTCCGCGCCGCCCATCTTGTCAATGGCTTTGGCCAGGGTCAGGGCCGTGGCCCAAGTGTCCGCGCCCGCAAAGGCCCGGTCGGACAGGAGCACCGCATAGTCCGCGCCGTAGCCCAGCGCCTCCCGCAAGGCCTCTTCGGCCTGGGGCGGCCCCATGGTGAGGAGGGTCACCTCGCCCCCCTGGTTCTCCTTTATGCGCAAACCTTCTTCCACGGCATAGAGGTCAAAGGGATTGATGATGGACTTGACCCCCTCCCGCTTCAGGGTGTGGGTCTCGGGGTCCAGGCGCACTTCCTGGGTCTCGGGGACCTGCTTGATGCAGACGATGATTTTCATAGTGGTCAGTGGTCAGTGGCCAGTGGGTCGATCCAATCTAACTTCTGGGAATATTTTCGACATCCGAGCAGTAATAACGATCAAATAAAGATAACATTCCATGGCAATAGAGCCGCACAGGTCTGGATTGTTCAGTATCTTCCCACTAGCATATCCAATTTCTCCGTCCTGCAAGGCAACAAGATTTTGATAACTACTTATTGGATCTCCATGCACCATTGAATTGTGGGACTTGACAATATTCTGGACTTCGTTGTCTGGAACACCTCCCGCCATACTTGCCATCATAGTGGCAAGCTTTGGCCTTTTATGATATTGCCAGCCTCCTTCCCAAAGCGAAACGGCTTCAGGATGGTCGTCAAGATACGAGACTGTTGCCGCTCGCTCAATCAATGGACGCATCAAAATGAGAGCTGAGAACAAATACCCTTGCCTAATTAACTCGCGAATACTCAGGGCAATGCTGATACTCTGTGGGATGATTTGGCACGCAGCCCGCTGGAGGGGAGAAAGAGAATCCGATTTCTTGCGTGTCCATTTCGCAACCCTTTCGTTTGATTCCAACGACCAACAAATAATGTGGTCAAAATGTAACACTGGCTCAAGGCCAAGATATGGCTCGTTACCAGGAGTGAAGACCGGGGGTGTGTCATTACCCCGTATCATCCTTTAACCTTTTTCCTAAGCTGATTTTGGGACCAGAAAGAAATGAGGAAATGGTGGGCAATGCCCACCTTACACCTGACCCCTGGCCCCTGATCCCTGACCACTGGCCACCGGCCACTGGCCACTATTTCCTCTTGCCGTACTCCTTATTCAACGCCAAGCCGATGATATTTCTCATAATCTGGTTGGTGCCTTCGTAGATTTGGAGGATCTTGGCGTCCCGCATCATCTTTTCCACCGGGTATTCCCGCATATAGCCGTGGCCCCCCATGACCTGCACCGCGTCCACGGTCACCTGCATGGCCATGTCCGTGGGGAAGAGTTTGGCCATGGCCGCTTCTTTGGAATAATCTTTGGGTTTGCTGTCGATGAAGCGGGCTACGGCATAGACCAGGGCGCGGGCCGCCTCCAGCCTGGTGGCCATGTCGGCCAGCAGGTGCTGCACGGCCTGGAAGGAGATGATGGGCGCGCCGAACTGATGGCGCTCTTTGGCGAAGCTTGCTGCCTCATCCAGGGCGCTTTGGGCCAGCCCCACGGCCAGGGCCCCGGCGCCGGGCCGGGCCAGGTCCAGGGTCCGCATGGTGACGATAAAGCCCAGGCCCTCTTTGCCGATCAAGCGGTCCTTGGGGATGCGCACGTCTTCCAGGACGATCTCCCGGGTGACGGAGGCCCGGATGCCCATCTTTTTTTCCTTTTTGCCGAAACTGACGCCCGGGTCTGATTTTTCCACCACCAGGGCGCTGGCCCCCCGGGCCCCCTTGGCCCGGTCAGTGAGCGCGATCACAGTGTTTACTTCGGCCTCGCCCGCGTTGGTGATCCACTGCTTGGTGCCGTTTAGGACATAGAAATCGCCGTCCTTCACCGCGGTGGTTTGAATGGCGCCGGCGTCGCTTCCGGCCTGGGCCTCGGTGAGCGCGAACGCGGCAATGGCCTCGCCCCTGGCTAAGGGCGGCAGATACTTCTGCTTCTGCTCCTCGGAGCCGAACAGCAGCAGGGGATAGGCCCCCAAGAAGCTCGCGGCATAGGTGGTGGCCACCCCCACGCAGCCTGCGGCCAACTGCTCCAGCACCAGGCAGTTCTCCAGGGACCCCAGCCCCAGGCCGCCGTATTCTTCCGGGATGATGGTGCCGCACAGGTCCGCCTGGGCCAAGTCGCGCAAGATGTCCCAGGGAAACTCCTCCTCCTCGTCCAGCTTCGCCCGGACCGGCTTGATGCGCTCCTCAGAGATTTGGCGGGCCAAATCCTGAAGCATCTGCTGCTCTTCCGTCAACAGGTAGTCCATGCTTATCCCTCATGGCAGTCTGTGAGATTGGGAGAGGGGGCCAGGG